>URCJ01000004.1 GCA_900546285.1 uncultured Solobacterium sp.
AGAACCACAGTGATGACATTCATCCATAATAACCATGCCATAAGAATTAAAAAATTCATTAAAGTTCCCTTTACTGTAAATCGAGCCAATCATAGCTACATCAATAATCCCAGTTAATGAATTCTTATTTCCTGTTAAACAACCAATTACACTATCACGTTTCTTTCCTCTTCCACTTTTTGTTTTGTAAGTCGGAGGTTCCTCATCGATAATTAGAAATTTATTTAATTCATTAATCCATTGATCTAATAAGTCTTTTCTTTGAAGAAGAATTAGAGTATTAACCTTCCTTTCTCCAATTAAATATGCACTAATAACGGTCTTTCCAAAAGATGTTGTTGCACTTAAAATGCCATAATCATGTTCAAGCAACGCATTGGCTGCGTCTTGTTGGTCATCATCAAGTTTTCCTTTAAATAAAACTCTTATAGGTCTGCCCTTTTCTCTTTGATCATCGACATCGTATTCAATCTTTGTTTCATTACATTTCTTTATCAATTCTTCTTTTAGACCTCTAGGCAAACAGATATAACCATCAACATCTTTGCCCATATAAATAGAACTCAAATTATAATAATTAGAATAACCCAATCGTTTATTTTTATAGAAAATTGGATTATCAAAAGCCGCTAGACTTCTTATTTGATTTTGAATTCTAGGCATTAAATTAAGTACATCAACGTATACTCCATTGCCTAATACAATATGCAGTTTACCAATAACATCATTTTTATTAAATTCTTGTTTCTTTTTCCAAGGCTTTGGTCTGGTTGAAGCTTCTTTAGTTATTATTCCATTGTGTTCATACAATTCAACTTCCCATTTTTGAATATAATTGTTAATATCTTCTAAACTTAATTTAGATGTCTGATTAAACAATGCATCCCATTGGTTGGGATAAGCATTCCAATTTTCATCAACAAAAGCACTATTACCATTTTTAAGTGCTTGTCCCTGTAGTGGTAATGCAATCAAATTTCCTAAACTATTTGAGGCGTCTTGGCAAGGATACATCCTGTCATAATACTTAAATGTTTTCATATTAACTAAGGACTGTCCCATATCTAGCAACATAAAACCGAATTTACGAGCTAAGGAAGCTGATATTGAATCTTTAAAGAATATCCACAAATGAGCTCCCTTTCCAGATCTAGAACGTTCAACTAAACATTTAATATTATTTTTATCGCAAATAATTCTTAAAGCGTCAACTTCCTTACGCCACTCTTCGTCATCATTTGCATAATCATTTATACTAGAGCCTTTCTCATGATTATCGAAATCAAACACAATAAATTTACATGCTCCATTAGATAATAGAGGATATACACCAATCACATCACTTCCATCTTCTTTATATCCAATCAAATGATTCACTATCGTTTTAACGCTAAGTTTAGACCACTTTACATTCTTGCATTCATCACAAATTATCTTCTCACCTCTTTGTTTAGGACAAAGACTATCGTTCCATCTATTATCACATTGTGGGAAATAGCCACCGTTCTTTCCTCTTTTAGCATATACATCAGTTCTTCCCCAAAACATATAAAAGAAATAGTTTGCTAAGTCATCAGTAATAAAAACTTTGTTAATTCTACCACCTTGGTCTAAATCATATTCTTGAGAATCATCTATCTTTTCCTCAAATAAATTTTCTTCAGAAAAAGGAATGCTAGCTTTTATTAATTTTTCTTTTAATTGTCTATTCTCGATTTGCAATTTTCTTACTAATTCTCTTAAAGTGTCTAAATTCTCTGCTTCGATATTCATGATTGTTACCTATAATTTTATTCTTACAAATATATGATATCTTTACTTTATCATTAATTATTTATTCATCGATAAAAAATACTAATTTTATACAAAATAATGTAGGAATTCTTAAGTTTTATACCAATAAAGATATAGGAGGACGGCATATGACGTACTCTTTAACTTCCTTGGGATTTTATAAGTGGAGAAAAAGTATGGACAAAGAGACAAAGCTATTATTGGCTATGGCTCTAGTTGAGATCATTAGTAGTCTACTAAAGGTCTTGATTTCGTTTATTACCAAGTAACCTAGTAAATACCCCAAGGAAGAGCAAAACCCAGCATAGCCGTGCTGGGTTTTCATTTGGGATCATATAAGTGGATCCTTGTACACACTTATTCTATCACATTTATCCATTAAACTAAAAAGACACCATTATAGTGTCTCTCTAGATACGATATCATCAATAATCTCAATAGCTTCCTTAATCATGCCATCACAATGAAGCTTCTTAACCCCACCATTTTCCTTATTAACTCTCAACAAATCCACACAATTAATAAGACCACCATGATTATCCATAATACGCTTACGAAATTCATTCAATAACAACACATTATTAACACCCTTTAGTCCAAGAACCATAAGGCCACCTGTCACAACACCACAAGTGCCTCCATTTTTCATACCTGAACCAAAATTAAATCCTAAATTGAAAGCTGTATCTTGATCTAAACCCAACTCATCAGCATAAGCACACAATATTGATTGTGCACAATTATAATGAACATCAGGATTATCTCTTAGCTCCATCGCTTTTTCTATATGTTTATTCATAACTACCTCACAAATAATGCCACTAATAAGGCTACCACAATATATACAGGAATATTCATCAAAAAGCTATTAATATGCTTCTTACGATCTTGATAATACTCTTTATTTGAAAGAATTGAAAATCTAATTCTTTTAGTATTAGGCCACCATAACAAACGAATAACCAACAAATCAAATAAATTAACAAGCTCTCCTGCGATTAAAAAGAAGAAAAAAGCATCCATATAGCTTGTAAAAGCTAATTGTTTCTTGAAGATAACCCCAAAGAAACCAAACAAAATCAAATTAATAATCAAATTTGAAATCATTAAAGTTAAAACACTTTTATCATCAGGTGCAATCTTTTTTAAATCATCATCTTTTCTAATAACCTTTTGAACATCACATGAATAACGCTTAAAATTAATCATATTCTTCGCATCACTGCCACTATTCTTATAAGCTAAATAAAACATCAACAGACAAAAGAAGATAACAAATACAATTCTATATTCCATCAAAATAACATCTTACCTTTCACAAACTTATGTACAATACCGCCTTGTAAATCTAACGATAAATAGACAGCTCTTTCAAGTCTTTCCTCTATTGATAAATCCAAAGTTGTCCTCAAGATAGAATCATCTAACACCAACGCATCAAATTCATAATTATCTTTAAAAGCACCAACACTACCAAAGAACTTACCACCACCCATAGTAGCCAAATAAAATGCTTCCTTAAATGATAAAGCCTTAGCATTTTGATTAATCAATCTCCAATATAACTTAGAAACTTCGATTGCCTTAGTCAAAGTTTGAAACATCGACTCACTTGTGCCACCCGCTACGTCACTACCTAAACCTAGATTTAAATCTAAATCCAAGTATTTTCTCATAGGCGCAATACCACTAGAAACATTCATATTACTAGAAGGACAATGAACCGCAAAGATGCCCCTATCCTTCATCATCTTTAATTCCTCATCACAAGAATAGATACAATGAGCCATAATTACCGGATAAGTTCCATTTTCATTTTCACCAAACAACTTATACTCATCATAAGCATCACCATAAAAACGACTATTAGGACACAATTTCTTAACAAGCTCAATCTCACCTAAATTCTCTGAAATATGTGATTGTAAAGGAAGCTTATAATCCCTTACCAATTCACCTAACTTATACATTAAATCATCAGTGCAACTTGGAATAAAACGAGGTGTAATAATGGGATAAGTATTCTTAAATCTATTATTTACATCATTCAACCATCTAACAGTATCTTCATATGAATTAGTCTCTACCAAAGGATATGGTGCATCCCTATCCATATTAACCTTACCTACATAAGAAACAAGACCACTTTCTTCTAGCATTTCCATAAGTAAAGTAGTAGCCTCTACATGCCTTGACGCAAATATTGAAAGTCTAGTCGTAGCACTCTTTAAAATATTATCGACAAATATTTCATATGCCTTCTTACTATAATCTAAATCTGCAAACTTAGCTTCTTCCACAAAAGCCTCATACTTTAACCAATCTAACAATTCATAGTCCATACCCAAACCTCTATAAGCATATTGAGGTGCATGAATATGTAAATCAATCATTCCTGGAATAATTAATTTATTTGAATAATCTAACAATTCATAAGTTTCATATTCAGAAGGTAACTTTTCAAATACTCCCTTACAATATCCATCCTCACAAACTAAATAACCATCCAAGGTATTTAATTTATCCTTATCTTCGCTATAGGCGATACAACCTTTTAATACATAATTTTTCATAACACAATTATGACATAAAAAGTGGCCTATATATACATATAGACCACCTTATGCCAAACAGCAAGCGCTTAACTAATCAATATCGTCATCCTTTAAGTCTTTAGCTGCAGCAGCGATAACCTTCTCAGCCACACTATTAGGAGCAGGTTCATAACGATCAAAGTCAATTACATAAGTACCTCTACCCTTAGTCATAGAACGAAGCTCAGTCGCATACTTAAGCATCTCAGCCATAGGAACATCAGCATCAATAGTTGTATAACCATCATCAGTATGACCTGTATCCATAATCATACCTCTACGCTTATTAAAATCACCAATTAGATCACCAACATACTTCTCAGGAGTAACCACATGAACCTTACCAATTGGCTCAAGAATCATTGGATTAGCCTTAGGAATACCATTCTTAAATGCTAACTTAGCAGCAGCTTCAAATGAATTAGGCTTAGAATCAACTGGATGATAAGAACCATCATACAATGTAGCCTTAACATTAACTACCTTACAACCTGCTAAAGGACCCTTAGCCATACAAGCTCTTAAACCAGCTTCAACGCTTGGGAAGAAGTTCTTAGGAACAGCGCCACCGAATACTTCCTCAGCAAATACTAGATCTTCTTCATCTGGATTGTATTCAAAACGAACCCAAACATCACCAAATTGACCAGCACCACCATTTTGTTTCTTATACTTACCTTGAACCTCAGACTTACCTCTGATTGTTTCACGATATTGAACCTTAGGCTCCTTCAAGTTAATCTCAACCTTATAACGATTCTTTAGCTTATTAACAACAACATCCAATTGTTGATCACCAACACAATACAATACTTGCTCACCTGTCTCTGCGTTTCTTACAAGATTAATTGACTTATCTTCAATCAAAATCTTCTTTAGCGCATCAGACATCTTATCTTCATCATCCTTGGTCTTAGGAGAAATAGCCATACCCAACATTGGACGAGGATATTCGATTGGTGGATACTTAACAACAAAATCCTTAGTACATAAAGTATCACAAGTCTCTGTTTGAGATAACTTAGTAAGCGCAACAATATCACCACAGTACGCCTTATCAACAGTTTGTTGTTTCTTACCACACATCACATATAAAGCACCTGCTTTTTCACTTACATCTTTATTCGCATTATATAAAGGAGTAGATAATGACAAAGAACCAGACATAATCTTCAAATAAGAAATCTTGCCAACAAATGGGTCAACCACAGTCTTAAATACTCTACCAGTAAATGGAGCATCATCCTTAGTCTCTACGGTTTTACCATCAACCTCGATAGTACCCTTTTCACAATGAACTGGTGCAAAGTTGCAAATAAAGCTTAATACCTCACCAACACCATAACCAGAAATAGCACAGCTACCTAAAATTGGCTTAATTTCATTATTTCTTAAAGCTTGTTTCAAACCAAACTTCTTCTCTTCCTTAGTGAAAGTCTCACCCGCAAAGAACTTTTCCATCATCTCATCATTAGCAGAAGCAACAACTTCCATGATTTCGTTATAATATGGATCATTTTCTTCGTAGATTGTATTTCTAACACCAATCATCTTATTGCCATCCATCTCAGGAATCAAGAAAGGAACAGCGCCTCTACCATAGACATCTGTTAAACTCTTAGCGATTTCTTCAAACTTAATACCCTCATCAGCATTATTGATTAAGAAACAAATTGGAATACCAAGTTTAATAGCTAAGTTAGCAGCTTTTTCAGTACCTGATTGTTGTCCTTCTTTACCTGAAACGAAAATCAAAGCTAAGTCTGCAACACTAGCACCAGATACCATATCACCTTCATAATCTAGATATCCTGGTGTATCAATAAAGTTAATCTTTCTACCCTTCCATTGAATAGGAGCGATAGATGAATAAACTGACAAACCTCTTTTAGCTTCTTCAGGATCATAGTCCATTGCCAAAGAACCATCAGAACTATTACCCATTCTATCGATTTCATTAGTTAACAATAAAGCACTTTCAATGAAAGTAGACTTGCCACTACCAGCGTGACCTAATAACACAACATTACGAATGTCTTTTCCTTCATATTCAATCATACTAGATCACACTCTCCAATTCTTGAGGTACACCGTTTCTGAAATAATCTCTACAAGTCTTACCATTAATATCCTTAGCTTCTTTATCAGCACCCTTATTAACTAAATAAACAACTTCATCAACATTACCTTGGTAGCAAGCTCTCATAAGCGCGTTACAACCCTTATTATCTTGAGCATTCACATTAGCACCCTTATTTAGTAGTAAATGAACAGTCTCCACCTTGCCAGCATTAATTGCGTCGATTAAAGCAGTTCTACCCTCTTCATCCTTAACCTCTAAATCAGCACCATTATCAATCAAATATTCAACAACATCAGTTCTACCTTCATAACTAGCTCTGATTAATGCACTTCTTTGTTTATTATCTCTCGCATTAACATTAGCTCCAGCCTCAACTAGCATCTTAACGATAGCTAAATGGCCCTTCTTAGCAGCACCCATTAAAGCAGTCTTGTTTTCAACATCTCTACTTCTTACATCAGCACCCTTTTCAAGTAAGTAAGCAACCACATTATCATAACCTCTCTTACTTGCTCTAGCTAGTGCAGATCTGCCTTCAGTGTTAGTAGTCTCAACGTCAGCACCCTCTTCCACTAACTTCTTGACTAAGTCTAAGTTTCCTTCCTTTACTGCAGCGTAGAAATTCTTGTTTAATTCTTGTGTCATTGTTTTATCCTCCTTTTGATAAAAAAAGTGAACGCAAGCGCACGTTCACTATAAAGAATTAATTTTACACAATACAACACCTGGGGCACTTACCCCAACTACTTTATTTAGTCCTTTTATTGCATTGTATACTTTCATAATCTTTTACCTTGATTTCATTATAAGAAGTAAAAATCATAACTACAAGGATATTTCTTAAAATACTTTTCAAAAAATGTAACCGTTTTCATTTTTGACAAAAGAAATTAAAAATCTCTAGACAAACTAGAGATTATATGATTACATTTGTGGACCTAAATACTCACTATCGCCCAAACCCAAAATCATAATAAAGATTGGTTGGAAAAACAATAGGCCTAAACCAAAGGCTGTACCCTTGCCATATGCTCTTGCAAGTTTATTAGTAAATACAAGTTCAATACCAAACACGATAATTCCACACAATATCGCAAAGAAACTCTTTCTACCAGTTTCATCATTTGGTTTATTAAAGAAATTCAAAATGAAATAAGCCCAGAAAGCATATTGATCCCATGCCATCTTAAACAATTGATACTCGTTAAACAAAGGAATAAAAGCCCACCATCCTGGCTTATTAGCCTTAGTAAACATCATGTATGAACCAATCGCATATAAAACATAATATAGAAGGCCAATCACAAGAACAGTTGCTGTGCTGACAACCAAACCTAAGGCACCAAGTAATGCATACATAATCAAAATATAGATAAATAACATAAGTATTACCTCCCTAAAAAATATTATATACTAATAAATTTCCTTAATTAAAGTATTATACTCAGGCATATGTAAGCTTAAAATCTCATGAAACCTCTTAGAATGATTAGGAATAATAAAATGTAACATTTCATGCCACAAAACAGCCTCTAAATACTTATCATCAAAATGAATAAGCTTCTCATTAATAGTAATCAAATTCTTCTTAGGATAATTAATTCCCCAAGCTGACTTCAATATTCTAAATTTATAATTAGGATTTAAACGATAACCATAATCATTAATAATATCTAAATACTTGCCTTCTTTTTCCTTAATTAAAGACAGCAACTTCTTAGAACCCTCTTTATAAAAAGTCTTTAAAACATCTTCCATATCACTCTTACTAGAATAAATAGTAAGTTCATCACCATTAATACTAACCCTACTTCTACCCTGTACAACATTTAAATGATATTTCTTACCAAGATAATAGATATGATCATCGACTACAAGTTTCGAGTCTGACTTCTTCTCAACAACCTTAAGAATCCATTCTTCCTTATTCTTAATAAACTTTAACACATCATCATTAGACACCCATTTAGGGCATGTAACTTCTAACACTTCGTTTCTTATCCTAAGATAAATATTCTTCATATTCTTACGAGTTACTTTTAACTCAAAATATCTTTCACCAACTTTAACCATATATCTATAATAGTATAAGAGGTGCGAATATGAACATAAGTCTTTTAGAACCAATCGGAATAAGTGAACAAGAAATAGAAAAATTAAGTAAACCCCTTATTGAAATGGGACACAACTTCACTTACTACAACACAAAAACAACAGATATAAATGAACTAATCAAACGAAGCAAGGATCAAGATATTGTAATGATTGCCAACAATCCTTATCCTAAAGAAGTTATCCTACAAGCTAACAAATTAAAACTAATTTCGGTGGCTTTTGCAGGTATCGATCATGTAGATTTAAAGGCTTGTAAAGAAAGAAACATCGAAGTTTTAAACTGTCCTAACTATTCTAATGTTGCGGTTAGTGAACTAGTAATCGGTTTAACACTAAATCTATTAAGAAAGATCAATGAAGCTGACTTGGCAACTAGAAATTGCCAAACAAACGCTTCTTTAATTGGCGAAGAACTAGAAAACAAGACAGTAGGAATTATAGGTTTAGGTAAGATTGGAAATAAAACAGCTAATCTTTTTAACGCCTTTGGCTGTAATGTTTTAGGCTACCAAAGAAGCACTATTAATAATCCTAATGTTACTCAAGTAACAATAGATGAACTATTAGCACAAAGTGATATCATCTCTTTACATATCCCAAGTAATGAAGAAACATATCATTTTATCGATGATGAAAAGATCAATAAGATGAAAAGAAATGCTATCTTAATTAACTGTGCAAGAGGTGCTGTAGTCGATAATATAGCCTTAGCTAAAGCCTTAAATGAAGAAAGAATAAAAGGAGCTGGTATTGATGTATTCGACTATGAACCACCTTTAAATGCTGATTATCCATTATTAAATGCCAAGAACACAATCCTTACGCCTCATGTAGCCTACTATACTAAGGAAGCTATGATTAAAAGAGCTAATATTGAATTTAATAATGTGATCAATTATCTAAAGAAACAATAGAAATTAAAAGAGAGTCCCATCAATTTGGAACTCTCTATATTTTTAATCATATGGGGCGATTGATGGGACTCGAACCCACGAATGCCAGAGCCACAATCTGGTGTGTTAACCAACTTCACCACAACCGCCACATGCTCATTTATAATACACTTTTATAATACAAATGTAAATAGGAAATTGCACAAAAGCTCAACACCCAATACAAAAGCCTAACCATTATAGTTAGACTTCTGTATCAGATTTTGTATCCAAATTCTTAGCCTTAGAATGTTTTAAACCAAAATAACCAATAGCAGAAGTAGTCAAAGCACCAACACAATCAATAATCAAATCATCCATCGTATCTCTTAAAGCCTCTCTACCAATCAAATTGGTACCATCCTCAAGTCTAAACTTTTGCATATTCAAATGTAAAATACCATCAAATGAGAACTCATATATTTCCCATAAGACACCAATTGAAACCGCAAAACAGAAAGCGAACAACGCTACAAAGAAAGGAGATAACTTCAACTCTTCCTCATCAGCCGTCTTATTTAAAACGTTAACGATATCAAAACCTAAAGAACCAAGCATACCCGCAGAGAAGGCGTGTAAGATTGTATCCCAATGTTCAAATCTATAATAGAAAGATCTAACCTCACCCAAGACAATAGCTGCATATAAGAAAATCAAATATGCGATGATTGTATTAGTTGGAATAGTAATATTAAACTTCTTCTTGATGAAACTTGGAAGATTCATGGCAAAAATGCCAAGAATACACTGCAACAACATCAACACATAATCACTCTTTTGTCTAAATAATGTATCAACTTCCTCACTAGGTGCATAGACAATCATACAAATTGAATAGATGATTGAAAGAATAAAGCCTAATAAGACAAAGTAGTAAAGATTCTTACCCTTCTTAATTTTCTTCATAAATTGAATAATACTCCTCTATATAATCCTCTAACTGATCCTTTTCTTCTTCAGTCATAGTACGTTTATCAGCATCGTGTCCATCAACAGTACCTACATGATAATAAACTATTTCACCTTTTCTTACAAACATCAGCGTTGGAACATAGACTTTCTTATCCTCGCCCAAGAAATCATAAACATAATCATAAAAAGCTTTAAACTCAGGATAATTAAATTCACCATCATCATTTGTATAACGATAATCATGATCTCTTTCACCATCTGGTCTAACATTAAAAGAATATGTCATATTTAATAATCTTTGATCATCCTCAACTACATCAGACACAACAGGGCCAAGTTGTTTACACCAAGGACACTTATCAAAATACATATACAAGACAAAACTTTCCTTATTATCAATTTTCTTATAAAGCTCATCTAAAGTAATTTGATTCTTCGCAATCAAATAATCAACACTTGTATCATCATCACAATCCGAATCTAAACTACAGGCATTATTACCACCGCCCACATTATCATCATCTTCAACATCTTGTTTACAAGCAGTCAAACTAAACAACAATATTAGCACCAAAAATAACTTATTCATCTTGCCTCCTTTATTCTAGCTGGAATACCAACCGCAACATGATTGTTTGGAACATCCTGCAAGACTATCGCATTAGCCCCAACCTTCACATTATCACCAAGTTCTATATTACCCAAGACCTTAGCACCAGCACCAATCTCTACATTATTGCCAATTGTAGGATGACGCTTACCAACAGAATTACCCCTGCCTCCAAGTGTAACTCCATGATACATTTTAACATCATCTTTAATAATTGTCGTTTCCCCAATTACCACACCCATTCCATGGTCTATAAACAAACCCCTACCAATAGTAGCTCCAGGATGAATTTCAATACCTGTAAAAAACCTAGTAATTTGTGAAATTAGTCTAGCTAAGAAGTATAGATGAAGATTATTCAAGAAATGTGCAATCCTATAAAAGAAGATGGCATGAATCGAAGGATACAACAAAATTATTGAAAGTGTATTCCTTGCGGCAGGATCGCTTTTCTTAATATTCTCTACTTGCCTTTTTAAATCTCTAAAAATCATCTTAATCAAACAAATTTAGTGATAAATAACGATTACCGCCATCAGGTAAAATTACCACTATATTCTTACCCCTATTCTCTTCTTCCTTAGCTAATAAACTAGCCGCATATAAAGCCGCACCACTTGATACACCCACAAAGATTCCCTCTAGCTTAGCTAAATTCTTTAACGTATCATAAGCCTCTTCAGTTTTAACCGTAACAACCCTATCATAAACATCCCTGTCCAATGTATCAGGCACAAAACCAGCACCAATACCCTGAAGCTTATGAGGACCACTTGTTCCCTTAGTCAATACTGGCGAATCAAAAGGTTCTACACCAACTATCTCAACATTTTCATTTTGTTCCTTAAGATACTTACCAATACCAGTAATAGTGCCACCTGTTCCAATACCAGCCACCGTAATATCTACCTTACCATCAGTGTCTTCATAAATCTCAGGACCTGTAGTCTTATAGTGAGCTAAAGGATTAGCACTATTTTCAAATTGACCTGCAATAATTGAATTAGCTATGCTTGCATGTAATTCATTAGCCTTATCAATAGCACCCTGCATACCCTTTTTGCCATCAGTCAAAATAACCTCAGCACCATAAGCCCTCATTAGATCAATTCTTTCCTTAGACATCGTATCAGGCAATGTTATGATCAAACGATAACCCTTATAAGCACAAATCATAGATAAACCAATACCTGTATTACCGCTTGTTGGTTCAATAATCGTAGAACCCTTCTTTAATAAACCTCTTTCTTCATAATCTTCAATAATAGATAAAGCTACTCTATCTTTAATAGAACCTGCTGGATTTAAATATTCAAGTTTAGCGATAATATTAGCCTTAGCCCCTACTAATTCTTCATATTTCTTAAGTTCCACCAACGGTGTCTTACCGATTAATTCTGTAATATTTTGTTTAATCATACAAACCTCCTAATAAACAAAAAGAGATCTTCTTATCGAAAATCCCTAATATAAAACATAAATTAAAAAAGTCGACAAGAAAATTGTTATATTTGCATATACTCCTTACAACAACAACAATTTCTAGTCAACATATAATTCATGTAATTAATATAACACTATTTTTATAAAATGTGTAAATTACTCTTCAGGACTAACCTTATCTAGTAAACCACTTTCTTTAAGTCTTGGATATAATGCCAAATAGATTAAAGACGCAATAATTATAGCCAATACCGCATTGACAAAAGTAGTCACAAACTTCGCAAAAGCTAAATAAGTAATCGCCTTTTGAGCATTCTTTAAAATAATCAAATAATAAACATAAGAAAATAAAGGCTCACCAAGACAATTGAAAATCATACCGAAGGTACAAGATTTAAAGACAGCAACTCTTAAATCCTTACCACTTTTCTTATTAATCTTATAAACCCTATGGGCAAAATAACCAGTAACTAAACCAATACCCATCTTCAAAACAAGAGTTTTAGGAGCTACTGCGATATAAACAGGATCTAAGATATCACCAATACCCATACCAATAGCTCCTGCAAGTCCTCCTGGTAAACCACCCAACAACAAAGCAGCTAGCACGCAGAAAGTATTTCCTAAATGGAAAGAAGTATAACCAACAGGAGTTGGAATCTTAATTTGTAGGAAGGTAAAAGCTACATAACATAAGGCCGCCATTAGACCAACCATTGATATTTTTAACACTGAATTCTTTTTCATAATCATCACCTCAATAGGAAGTATATAATAGTGTTGGTTATATAGAAATAACCAGTTTTGAATATTTTAATAAGACCAGATGAAAAAGATATTATATTTAGAAATCTATGAATATGTAATCGATAAAATCAAACACAAACAGTGGCTACCAAACTTTAAAATACCCTCAAAAAGAAAACTAAGTGAAGCCTTTAATGTTTCGCTAATCACAGTAGCCACTGCTCTAGAGCAATTAGAAAGTGAAGGCTACATCTATAGTAAAGAAAGAGTTGGCTACTTTGTATCCGATATTGACATCCTCACAAAACATGAAATAAGAAACGATATACTCATCGAACAAAAAAATGATGAATATATCTTTGACTTTAGAAACAACAATGGCGATATCTTGAACTTCCCGTTTTCTAATTGGCAAAAGATAGAACGTAAAATCTTGAATGACAACAAAGAATTATTATTTAATAAACCTCAAAGTTTTGGTGAACAGCCCTTAAGAAAAGCGATAGCCAATTATCTTAATAATAACTTGGCAATGAATGTTTCCTATAAACAAGTAATCATCACCTCAGGAAGTGATAATTCCTATAATAATCTAATCAATTTCTTTGGTAGAAAGATAAAATATGGACTAGAAGATCCCGGTTACCAAAATATTTCTTCAATCTATAAATTAAATGATCTTAAATATAAATACATTAAATTAGATGAAAATGGTATTAACATCTCTGAATTAAAGAAATCAAAGGTTGATATCGTCCATGTATCAACCAATCACCACTATCCAAGTGGTATCGTTATGCCCATATCTAGACGCTATGAACTGATTAAGTGGGTCAAAGATAATGATTCTATTATTATTGAAGATGATTACGATGTTGAATTAAGACTCAAGGGCAAACTAATCAACCCTCTATTCACCTTAGATGATAATAATATTGTCTATTTAAACACCTTCTCATTAACTCTTAATCCTGGTTTTAGAATAGCCTATATGGTACTTCCTAAAAGACTTGCTAATGAATACGAAAACAAGATGTCTACTTTTAAATGTAATGTCTCAAAGTTAGAACAATTAATTCTAGCCGAATTTATAAGTTCGGGTGCTTACGAAAGATATTTAAATAAGAAAAAGAAAAGATATCAGGATATTAGGAATGCTTTTGTCGATAAGATAAGTATACTAAGTAACAAACACAATCTCATTCTAAAAGAAGCAGACTTAGGATTACATGTACTAATTACCTATCCTTATAAGGTAAGTGATGAAAAAGTACTTGAAATTGCTAAAACATTAAAGATAAAGATATATCCTTTATCTCATTTCATGCATGAAAAGAAAGATACTCATACCCTGATTGTCAATTATTCTTGTTTCAACAAGGATAATATCGAAAAAGGCATAAGTATCTTAGAACAATTATTCGAAAGTATAGAAAAAGTTTGATTTAATTCAATCAAGCTTTTAATTTGATTTATTTGCTTAAGTATTCGTCAATTGACTTAGCAGCCAACTTACCAGCACCCATAGCTGAGATAACTGTTGCAGCACCTGTAACAGCATCACCACCAGCATAAACCTTATCCTTAGTAGTCTTACCGCCATCATCAACGATGATACCACCCTTCTTAGTAACTTCTAGACCACTAGTAGTTGACTTAATTAGAGGGTTAGGAGAAGTACCGATAGAAATAACTACAGTATCAACTTCTAATTCAAATTCAGAACCAGGAATCTCAATTGGTCTTCTTCTACCACTCGCATCAGGTTCACCAAGTTCCATCTTAATGCACTTGATACCAGTAACGAAGTTATTCTTAGGATCACGAGGATCATCAGGATTATGATAACCAAGGATTTCAACTGGATTATTCAATAATTTGAAGTCGATACCCTCTTCCATAGCATGTTCAACTTCTTCTTTTCTAGCAGGAAGTTCTTCTAAAGATCTTCTATAAATTACATAAACCTTTTCAGCACCAAGTCTTAAAGCGGTTCTGGCAGCATCCATCGCAACGTTACCACCACCAACGATTGCAACCTTGCCACCCTTCATAATAGGAGTAACAGGATCACTCTCATAAGCCTTCATAAGATTTGATCTAGTTAAGAATTCATTTGCAGAATAAACACCATTTAAAGATTCACCTGGAATATTCATAAATGAAGGAAGACCAGCACCAGAACCAATATATACAGCTTCATATTCTTCTAATAATTCATCAACAGTAATTGACTTACCAATAACTACGTTAGTATCAACAGTAACACCTAACTTCTTTAAGTTATCAACTTCCTTAGAAACAATTGACTTAGGAAGTCTGAACTCAGGAATACCATAAACAAGAACACCACCAGCAGTATGTAAAGCTTCGAAAATTGTTACTTCATAACCCTTCTTAGCTAAGTCACCAGCACAAGTTAAACCACTAGGACCAGAACCAACAACCGCAACTCTATGACCATTAGAAGCAGGTTTTACAACCTCATGATCATGAGCTAAATGATAATCAGCAATAAATCTTTCAAGTCTACCGATACCAACAGGTTCACCCTTGATACCTCTAACACACTTAGATTCACATTGAGTTTCTTGTGGACAAACTCTACCACAAACTGCAGGTAAAGAAGATGATAATGAAATTACATTATAAGCACCTTCATAATCCTTTTCCTTAATCTTAGTAATGAATTCAGGAATATGGATATTTACAGGACAACCCTCAACACATCTAGGATTACGACAATTTAAACATCTTTCAGCTTCATCAAGAGCGATTTCTTCAGTATAACCCAAAGCAACTTCCTTAAAGTTATGACCTCTTTCAATAGGGTCTTGAATAGGCATTGGATTCTTTTCTAATTTCATATTAGGCATAATTACTAAGCTCCCTTCTTAAATAAGTTACATGCTTCATCATATTTGTGTCTTTCAAAAGTAGAATACATTCTACCTCTACTCATAGCCTCATCAAAATCAATTTCATAACCATTGAAATCTGGACCATCAACACATGCAAACTTAGTAACCTTCTTACCATCAATATTTAAAGTTAAACGGCAACCACCGCACATACCAGTACCATCAATCATGATAGGATTCATTGAACAATCAACTGGTACATTGAATTCCTTACAAGTAATTACTACAAACTTCATCATGATAAGTGGTCCAATTGTAATAACTTTATCAAAATGCTTACCAGCATCTAACATTTCCTTCAAAGGAACTGTTACATTACCCTGACGTGCATAAGAACCATCATCAGTCATAACGATCAATTCATTAGATACAGCCTTAAATTCATCTTCAAGAATCAATAAGTCCTTGTTTCTAAAACCGATAATACTAGTAACGTTGCAACCAGCTTCCTTTAAAGCCTTTGCAACTGGTAAAGCGATAGCACAGCCTACACCACCGCCGACAACACATACATCCTTCAATCCTTCAACCTCAGTTGGAACACCTAAAGGACCCACAAAGTCAGTCAACTCTTCGCCAACCTTCTTTTGATCAAGCTCTAAAGTAGTAGCTCCAACGATTTGATAAATGATTGTAACAGCACCAGTTTCTGGATTACTGTCCGCAATTGTTAGAGGGATTCTCTCACCTGTTTCACTTACTCTTAAAATAATAAATTGGCCAGCCTTAGCCTTCTTAGCTACAAATGGTGCCTCTACTGTCATTCTTGATACAGTAGGATTAAGTGAATCTTTTGCTAAAATCTTATACATTTGTTTCTCCTATTGCATATATATGCTTTTTTGAGTACTTACTCAAAAATTCACATTTCTATTCTATCACCTAATAGGTCTTTTGTTTATAAAGCCTTCATGATTTTATCAATCAAATCAAAGGCCTTGGCACTAGCCTTAGACACATTTTCCACAAACATTTGACCATCACCATCAATCGTATCTGAGATACATTTAATTGATAAAACTCTTACATTATTTAACATACAAGTTCTAGTAATACCAGCAATTTCCATATCGCAAATTACACAATCAAGCTTCGCTAAATTATTCTTATCTTCTAACCTTTCGATAAAACGATCACCACTAGCACAGTTACAAATTCTTAAATCAGGCTTAATACTAAAAGCCAAAGTAATCAAATCATTATCCAAAGGTAAAGCCACACTATCCACATCTAAGTATTGATGAGGCAAGACATCATCAATACAAGATGTATCAAAATCATGATTGATTGCACCCTTTACTACAAACAAATCAGATACAGCAAGTCCTTCCACTAAAGCACCAGTAACACCATAATTTAACATGATCTCCACTTCGAACATATCAATCAAAAATTGACAAGCACTAGCTGCATCAATCTGTCCACAACCTGACTTAATAACATATAATTCATTATCATTAATCTTAGTCTTATAGACTACTCTGTTTTTTACACAAAGCGTTTCCACTTCGTAATTGCTTTCAAGGAAACTCTTTAATTCCTTTTCAATCGCAATAATCATTCCAATTTTCATAAATTTAAATACCTCGAACAAATTATACTTCTTAGCGTTATAATTTTAAACATGGACCAAAGTTATTTTAGGCAAGGCCTTAAAGACGGTTTACCTATTGGATTTGGATATTTTGCAGTTGCCTTCTCATTAGGTGTTTTTGCGGGTAACGTAGGAATCAAACCCATACAAGGACTTATCGCATCACTTTTGACAAACGCCTCAGCAGGCGAATATGCAGGCTTTATGGTAATAGCAACTAATGCTACCTATATACACATGATAATAATGACTATCATTGCCTCTTTAAGATATCTATTAATGTCTGCTGTCTTATCTCAAAGATGTGATGAAAACATCACATTACTGCATAGACTTATTTTAAGTTTCTATATCACTGATGAAATCTTTGCGATCACTGTAGCTAAAAGTAAAAAGATTATACCTGAATACACCTTTGGCGCAATACTACCTGCTACAACACTATGGGGCTTAGGAACTCTATGTGGTATCTTAGCCGGTAATATCCTACCAGATAGAATCATATCAGGCTTATCGGTAGCTTTATATGGCATGTTTATCGCCATAATCATTCCACCTTGTAAAGAAGACAAAGCTGTTAAAATAGCCGTTATGACATCATTTATATTAAGCTTTTTAAGCACATATTATTTACCAATCTTAAAAAACTTAGATAGTGGTTCAAGAACCATCATCCTAACAATATTAGTATCACTAACAGTAGCTAAAATAGCGCCAAGAGGACAAGAAGATGCATAATACCTGGATCTATATTTTTATCATGGTTCTTACAACTTTTATCATAAGAGCAATTCCTATGTTACTAATAAGAAAAGAGATTACAAATCCCTTTCTTAAATCATTTTTATATTATGTCCCTTATGTAACTCTAGCTGTAATGACTTTCCCGGCTATTATCGAAGCTACCAATTCTCCTATTGCAGGAGCTATTTCGTTAGTTGTTGGTATCATCGCTTCAATTAAAGGCATGAAACTAATGGGTGTAGCTTCAATGTGTGTTATAACAGTTCTAATTGTTGAACTATTTATTTAATTGTCTTAACTACATGATTTAAAAGAATCGAAGTAGTCAAAGCACCAACCCCACCAGGTACTGGGGTAATATTCTTAACAAGTGGTTCCACCTCATCAAACAAGACATCACCACACAATTTATGTTTAGCCTCATTATAATTTAAGCCAACATCAATAATGGTTTGCTTACTATTAACATAATCCTTAGTCACTGATTCCATCTTACCTGTTGCGCAAATCAAGATATCAGCTTCTCTACATATCTTTTCAACGTCAAGGCTTTTACTATGCACAATCGTAACCGTTGCGTTTTCTTTTAGTAACATCATACTAACAGGCTTACCAATAACAGCAGATCTACCAAGTACCACAACCTTTTTACCACTTAATTCGATATTGTAATATTTCAAGATTCTCATCACCGATTCAGCCGTACATGGTTTAAAGGCCTCGTCATTATCTAAAAAACAAGATGCTAAAGACAAATCTAAACAAGCATCAACATCCTTTTTGATAGATAAGTATTTATTAATATCTCTTTCATCAAATGGTAATGGTCTAAAGATTAAGATTGCATCTACATTTTCATTGTTGTTTACTTTATCTAACGTATTATAAAAAAATTCACTAGCTACATCGGGCTCGAAGTTAAATTCTCTAACTTCAATTCCAAGCTTCTCACACTTCTTAAAAATTCCTCTTTCATAAGAAGAATCATTATTCTTATTTCCTACTTTAAATAAAGCTAAAGTAAGCTTTTTATCGCCCTTTAAAAGAAGGCTTTCTTCATCAATAGCCTTAGCTACCTCTTTACCACTTAATATATTTGCCATTCTATATTCTTTCTAAAACATCATTATATGTTTGATTTGCCAAAACTGAATACTTAACAAGCATCTTTTCACTCAATTGTTCAAGATTAGTCGCATATTCCTTATCTTTCATAAGCCTTGTGTTAACTAAAACATTTAAATAAGCACCTCTTAAAGTGCCTAAAGCCAAAGACACTGAAGTACCCACATCCGATACCATAATCTTTGAAGTAATATCCTTTAAAATACTATCAAGTTCAATTACCCTAGCACTATATTTCATAATAGACAAAGGCGGAATTGCCGCATCCTGTAAACACTTTTCCAATTTAATCATATATTCGGGATCAGACTTATCCATAGAATAACATCTACTCAAAGGATAAAAAGCCTTAGCATCATCATTGATTGCCTCCAGCAACTTCTCACTCAAGTTTTTTAATTCAATAGATATTTCCCTCAATTGTTCCTCATATTCAAGATACTTCTTCTTACCATAAGTAAGCTCAATAGCCATATTGGCTAAAGAAGCAGATAAGGCTCCAACTAAAGCACTGGCACTGCCACCACCTGGAATAGATTCTTTTGAGGCTAAATTAGAATTGAACTCATAAATTGTCTTTTTATACATATTTCAATTCTAGCAAAAAGAAGACTAGTTGTCTTCTTTTATACTTTTTTCGATAGCTGCATTACCTGCATCATATCCTAAATTATCATAAAGAGAATATAGTTCGGTACTTACTAAGTGGAACTCACCGTTATCATATATTAAACGATAAGAATTGCCATAATTATCCCAAACAGTTACATCGGTATCTTTATCCTTAGCCAACTTGATGAAATCATCAAACTTCAAGGCATTCATGCCATAATTTGAAGTAATACCATCTTTATTATCATTATAAGTAATGATAAAAGGATGATAGTACTCATAATAATCAGTCTTTAGATAATTATCAAGGATATAATCACGATAAGATTCCATCATATCAATTAGTTCGTGATTCTTAGTTGAAGTAACCACCGACAAACTAAAGGAACCAGATTCCATATAAGACTTATCCTCATCATTTAGACTCTTAAAGAAATCATAATATTCAGATTCATTATCGTCGCCGATATAGCCAGAATAATAATCATAGGTCATCTTATCATAATCAAATTTATATATTCTAGATAAGCCAAAGCCATTAGTCTTTTCACAGCTATAGTTAAAACCTAATGACAAAATAACACCACCTACAAACAACAATACTTGTAGCTTAGATAAACTAAACTTTCTCTTATATACAAAGTTTCCTATAAAGTAAGCTGCAAATAATAAGGCATACAAGATAACAGTTCCATAGACATCATTAATGATTCTACCTGAAGCGATTATAAATAAACAGATGATTGTATAGAAACTAATAATAAACGGATAGGCAAAGAAACCATCAGAATAATTACCAGCTCTTTCTACCTTTCTATTATTAAATGACTTAAATAATAAGAAAGTGAATAATACAATATAGACCACAGTAACCACATATGATGAAACTAGATATTCATATACATAACCACCAAATGTTATCGATGTATATTCAACAACGCTTAAGGCGATTGGTGATAAATAAATAAGTATTTTATATAGAGAATCAGTCAACACGTTTACACCAACTAAATAAGAAGAGGTAAACGCTTCACCTGCAAATAAAATCATCAACGGTATGGCATAATAGGCAATCAAGATTACAAATCCATCAGTAATTGAATTAGCCAAAAAGTATATAAAGGTATTAAAGACAATTACCATCAAATAAGTAATACATGCAGTCAACAATAAATATAAGACATTTATTAAAGACGCTTGCATATTACTAACAATACAATTAATAAGTGTAATTATTAGTGATAAGACATATGGGGCAAATGCTGCCACAAAACAATAAACAAGGCCTGTAAATAACATCGTATTACGAGACATGTTTAATGAGAAATAAGTATCTACAGCCTTCTTATTATGCACATATGAAAAGATAAATAATGGCAAGATAAAAGCCGTAGCTGCCCCAAGTACATAATTAAACAATAAAGGACTAAATACAGACATATGAGTATCTAACTTTCCCACAAAAGAGAAAGAAATAATAGCCTGCAAGATACAAGTTATTAAAAATAGATGCTTCTTTGACTTAAATAAATAAATAAAATAATTCTTATTTAACATTTAAAGCTCCTGTATGTTCATATATGAACAATTCCTCAAAGTTAACATTCAACACATCGAGAATCAAAGGATTCAATGCCTCCAACTTCTTAGACACATCCTCTCTATTACCCTTAATAACAAGAGTAATAATTCTACCTTCCATATTCTTGTACAACACGTCAAAGCCCTTAAACATTTCAATATCAACTTCTTCCTTAAAAGCTAATTGATACTTATTAATATTAGCCTTAGACTCTAATAAATCACCATAAGTCTCAATATGACCATTCTCTAAAATGCCATATGAATCACATATATCTTCTAATTCCTTTAAGTTATGAGAAGAAATAATAATCAAAGAATTATTATCCTCAATCAAATCACTCAAGGCATTCTTGATATGAACTCTTACAATGGGATCTAGACCATCAAAAGCCTCATCCAACAATAACAATTCTGGCTTACAAGCCAAGGCAATCAACAATAAAGCCTGTCTTTTCATACCCTTAGAAAAGTTAGAAATATTGTCAGTTTCACTTAACTTAAATAAGTTTAAATACTTTTGGTATACTTCCTCATCAAAGTCATAGAAACCCTTATAAAACATCTTTAAACTCTTAATATTAGAACCATAAGGATAATAAGGATCATCGGAAATTAGAAAGATTCTCTTTCTAATTTCTACATCTACATGTGTATCCAAACCTTCAAAAAGCACCAAACCATCATCTAAAGAATAGATACCGGCAATACTTCTTAAAAGAGTAGACTTACCTGCTCCATTAACACCTACTAGACCGAAAATAGAGCCATGATCAATATTTAAAGAAACATCATCTAAAACGCTTTTATCCTTAAAAGCCTTTGTTACATTTTTAATCTCTAACATCATCTAACTCCCAAATACTTCTTCAACAGCATTTAATACCGTCTCTTTTCGATAACCATTTTCCTTCAGCTTATTCAATAAAAAATAAACTTCTTCGGCATCTGAATTAACAGCAGTTGTATCAGCCACAAAGCTACCTTTCTTGAACACTGAATAAATGTAACCATCTTGTTCAAGTTCTTGGTAAGCCTTTTGAACCGTATTTGGATTAATTCCCAAATCACTTGCCAATTCTCTTACCGAAGGTAGCTTATCATTTGGCTTTAAGACACCTGCATTAATAAACTTAATTATTTGAGACTTAATTTGTTCATAGATTGTTTCTTTTCCTTGTAGATTAATAAGAAACATTCACATCTCCTAATTCAAATTATTCAATTTACCATCCTTTAGTAATAAACACTTATCTGACATTCTCGCAACCTCATCAGAGTGTGTAACTACGATAATTGTCTTACCAAAGTTATGAGCAAGGTCCTTAAACACATCAATAATTTCTTTTTCAGTAGCTGTATCCAAGTTACCAGTAGGTTCATCCGCAAAAATCAAGTTAACATTACTTGCCAAAGATCTTGCGATAGCCACACGTTGTTGCTCACCACCTGACAATTGACCAACCATTCTATCAGCCTTAGTTCTCACAATACCAAACTTTTCTAATAGATTATAGGCTACTTCCTTTTTATCCTTTGGAACCTTATTATCGGTCTCTTCCATAGCCACCATTACATTTTCAGCAGCTGTCAAATAACTGATTAAGTTATATTGTTGGAAGACGATCGCAATCGCATTTCTTCTATACTTAGCCAAACCCATTTTCTCAACATCTTCACCATTAAAATAAATCTTGCCACTCTTTGGTTCATCAAGTCCTGCAATAAGAGATAGAAGTGTTGTCTTACCACTACCAGAAGGACCTAAGATAGTATAGAAATTACCTGACTCGAAAGTATAGCTTAAGTCTTTAAGAATTTGTCTTTCGTAGCCACCATCAATATATGAATAATTAATATCTTCTAATTTTAAAATTTCTGACATATTGGCCTCCTTAGTTTTGGTTCATTAAAATCTTCTTAGGATTAAAACGCATAATCATCATTGAAGGAATCAAGATAGAAACTAGTACAATCGCTAGACCCACTACATAGATTTCCGCAATAATAACTGGTGAAATAGAAACATTATAGTTACTTACTAAATCTTCTAAAGTAACATCACTATTGTAGTTATCATTCCAAATAGAATCATAATTGTAGAAATTATCATCGTCATTTTCTTCATTAACACCACTAGAAGTAATTTGATATTCAAGTACTGTTTGACCAACCTTATTAGCGATTAAACTACCAGTACCAATTGAAAGTGTGAATCCAAGTAAGGCAACTAAAGCTAATTCTACAAAGAATTGAGCAACTACTTTAAATTTACTTGCACCAATTGACAATAAAACACCAATTTCATATTCTCTAGTCTTTAATGTTAGTGCTGTAATTAATGTGATAATAACTACCGCATTAATAACTACTAACCATACAATGAACGAAGCATAAATACTTAATGTATCAAGTGGTTTAGATAACTTATTGAATTCTTCATTATCAACACTAATCTTCTTATAATCACCTAAAGTATCCTTATAATCTTCTACAAACTTATCTACTTCAAGTGGATCGTTTAATAATAAGGTAACAGTACCTAATTGAACCTTAGATGTATCATCTGCCTGTGGTCTATTAGAAGGATCCTTATAGTATTCATCATCTGGATTTTGTGATGCATAATAATCAAATGACTTTTGATTAAGAGGCAAAGTAATATTACTCAAAGTAGTACCTGGCATTAGAATCATATTATCTGGATTCTCATATGGTGAAGTCCACTTATAATTTGGACTATCAGGAGTGATAGGCTTATTATGTTCATAGATACCAATAATCTTCAATTCAACCAAATAATCACTCTCAGTTAAATCGATTCCTTGAGAAGAATACATCTTAACATCAGTTTTACTAATCGCATAATAAGTAAAAGTATCACCTACTTTTAAACCATTTTGTTCAGCTAAAGCCTTAGAAATTAAACATACTTTATTAGACTTATCAATATCTTCTTGAGTATAGAAACTACCCTCAACTACCTTATAGTCACCATCTTCAAATTCAATCATATTAGGGAAATAATTAGCCTTGATGAAATATGATGGTTCTTGATACTCCTCACAGTGCTCAGTACCATCAGCGTCATAATAACAAGACTGACCACCGCCCATATTACTCTCGGCATCATTATTTAAATGTACATAATCAAGAACACCATCACCATAAGCTTGGCCATTATTCATCGCATTAGCAGTCTTTACTCTACTATCCTTTAAGATATCTTTTACTTCACCTAATGTAACACTTGGATAGTTCTTATAAGCTTTATTAATCTCATCTTCATCTTCCAAAGACTCTACATAGTTATAGTAAGCTTGATAATCAACTTGCATTGTCGCAACCGCTCTCATCTTTTGACGAGTCAAAATCTTAGCTTGACCAGCCGCATTAGAAACACCTAAACCAACAATTACAAGAGTACCTACAAGTAAGAATGTAAGCACTAATAATATTGATTTAGAAGCCTTTCTTGTAACATTTTTAATTGCTCTATTAAAGAAATTCATATAACCTTCCTTTCTTACGCACCAGGTGTAGGAGTTGGAGCACTCTTGACCTTCCAATAATTTCCGTCTGTAACTTTTTCAATAGTATAAGATGCATCATCATAGATTTCACTATTTAAACCAATACCAGCAATTCTAGCAGGCATATCATAATCACCAGTAGAAATATCATTAGCTAAGACAAATGTAATATTCTTTTCAGCTAAATATTTAATTAAATCATTAACTGTCGCATATTCACTGCTTGAACCAGTCTCAAATGCCTTGCCCACCTTATAGAACAAGCCCTTTGATACAACGATACTGAATCTTACATCCAATGGTAAACGATCGTTAATATCGTACTTACCACCATTTGAATAAGAAGAGATTTCATATGATACGATTTGACCCTTCGCATAAGTTTCTGAATAAACCGCAGAAGACTCAGACCAGTTACCAGCATAGGCATCAATACCCTTTGAACGTTTTTCGTTACACCAATCTTCTAATCTATTTGCATAAGCGCCTGCTGTCAAAACCTTATTCAAACCCTCTACATCAGCATAGAAGTACTTGCCTGCATTTAATGTAATTTGTACATCATCGCTACTTGAAATAGTTTGACCAGCTTTAACATTTGCAGATAATACATGACTATCACTATTTGAATACTTAGTAGTTACAGTTGGTACAATGCCATTCTTAGCTGCCCAAGCTTCAATTTCTTCCTTATTCATTTTATAGATATCAGGAACCTTAACACCCTTACCCTTAGAAACAGTAATTGTTAAAGTCTCATTTTGTTTCATAGTCTTATTAGCTGCCACAGATTGAGAAATAACCTTACCAGATTCAACCTTATCGTTATATACTTCAACCTTCTCTAAGTTAATCTTATTAGTCTTAGCCCAAGATTCCACTTCTGCATAATGCTTATCCTTAAAATCAGTAACTGTAACAGTACCTGCAGGTTGAGGCCCCTTAGATACTGAAATGTTCATAGTTGATGATCTTGTAAAGTCAGCCTCATCAACACCCTTAACTTCATAACTGATTACCTTATCTTTTTCTACTGTTTCATTATAAGTAGTAGTAATCTTAGCCTTAGTTAATTTATTTTCTTTAATCCAAGATTCAATCTCTGACTTTGTCATATTCTTAATATCAGGAACACTTACCTTTTCATCAGGATCAGCGCCCTTAGAAATAGTAAATGTAATCTTGGCATCATTTTTAATCTTCTTACCAGCTTCGATAGATTGACCAAGGATTACATCCTCATCATTATCAAAGTTGTATTCATCCTTAAAGACAATACCACTTGTTGTAATACCTTGTTGTTTTACCCAAGCTGCCACATCATTTTTGGTTTGACCCATAAAGTTTGGCATTTCAATCTTTGGCGCAAAAAACAAGAAATAAGATAGAACACCCAATACTACAACAACAACTCCAGTGATAATAAATACCTTTGGATCAATTTGTTTCTTAGGCTTTTCTACCTTAACCCTAACTTCTTCCTTATAGCTATCAGGCTTTTTGCCATCGGAAGAAAATTGACTTAGAAAATCTTTTTCAGACATTTATATAATCCTCATCTTTCCTTGATTATGATAAGACATTAAAAAATACAGACTGTCTTATCTGTATTAATTGTACTACACATCTGTATTATTTGTACTAGCAATTTAAATCTTTTTGAAAAATTACTTTAACAAACTCTTCGATCGCCGCAACCATCGAAACACCTAACAAAATCCAGGCATAAGGTTCTAAGCAATTAAAACTTATAACCAAAGGTAAAAAATAAATTAAAACATTAGTAGTCTTATTCAAATAAGTATGATTACTAACTAACTGTTTATGCTTAAAAGCGCCAAAAGAATAGATGATTATCCTAATTATTACAACCACCAACACAAAGTACCAAATATAAGTTGGTAAAAGTTCTAGAAGCCTTGGCATAATCTTAATAGCTAGGGCTGAGTAAAAGGTTAAATCACAAACACTATCTAATTTAGAACCAAATTCGCTAACCGAATTTAACTTACGAGCCAAGAAGCCATCGATACAGTCAGTAAAACCAGCGATGAAGTAAATTATAAAGAATGATAAAGAAAAAGGCTTTAGAAACAAAATAATTAATGCTCCTAAAAGCCTTAATGATGTCACAATATTGGGAATAGTAATATATTCTTTCTTCATGACTTGATTATACACTTTTATCAGACACAATTTGACAAACACAAGCTGATCCAATAATTAAGATTGCCCCAATTACACTATAAATATTCATAGGCTCACTAAGTAGCAACGCACCAGTCAACACTGACATAACCGGTTCTACATAACCAATTGTCGCAATATAGACAGGAGATAGGGTCTTAATCGCATCAAAATAAAGAATATAGGCAAAACCTGTATGAATTGTTCCAAGCATCATTAATACCAGTATTGTCTTTAAATCAAATGATGTAGGAATTGACTTATTAATTAACGCAAAAGGCAAAACAGTTAAGAAACTAAAGGCCAACTGCATAAAAGTCTTATCATAAGGATCAATATCCTCTAGTTTCTTATTAAAAAACACTAAAGCTACAAAACCAATTGAAGCTAATAAACCATAGATTAATCCTGTAATATCAACATTATTCTCAGTAAAGATACCTGATAAACATAAGACACCAATAAAAGAAAATACAATACATAGTGCTTGTTTAAAGCTTATCTTTTCTTTTAAGAATAAAGCTGAAATCACAATTACACTAATTGGTGCTGTATAGTTACCAAGAGATGTAAGTGATACGGCGTACTTATAGCCATTAAACAAAAACATCTCGTTTAATCCCAAACTGATACCAGAAAGAATTAAAAATAAAATATTCTTTTTTATTCCTTCTAAATCAATCTTTTGTTTCCTAAAAAACATTATAAGTAACACAAATAAAGAACCAAGGCCACCTCTAACAAGAACTGTGAATTCACCACTTACATCTATCAAAGATAGAAAGTAGCCCATGGTTCCATATAAAAATACTGAAATAAAATACTTAAAAGAATCACTCATCTAACAAACTAAAACCACATAGATCATCTACTGGTAATGAGAAACATACAGCACCAGCCTTAGTCTCAATACCACATTCTTCGATAATTGAAGACATTATCTGGTTTTTATCTTTCTTGCCAGTAACAATCAAAATAATTTCTTTCTCCGCTACTAATGATACACCTAAAAAATTATCTATTTCATTATTACCAGCACTCTTACCATGAATTAAAGTACCACCCTTGGCACCATTTTTCCTAGCAGTAGTCATAATTGTATTAGAATAGCCACTATTGGCAATAGTTACAATCAATTCAAACTTGTTATCTTTCATTGTTTCCTTCCTTTCACTAATCTTTTGCCCCTGTAAACATAAATTAAGCTCTCGCTTACCTCCAAAAGAAGATAATGGACAAATAAACACCACACCATTGCCTGGTCTATCAATATCTAATCTATTAATTAAATTTCTCTTAACTTTCTTAAAGTTATCTACAGTCACAAAAGAAATAATTAAAGACTTCTTACTTTGTTGAAGACCAAGATAATCGATAATATCAAAAGAAGCCAAACCCTCACAAGAGGCGATATATGACCTCTCAATATGTAATTTTTTATATTGTTCTAAGAATTCGTTTCTTCGACTCTTATCACAAATTGTAAACATTAAATATACTTCCATAGGTTAAAACTCAATGATGTCCTTATCATCATAATTCTCAAACATTTCCAAAATCTTATTCTCAAAGACTTCACTCTTAACATGACTTTGTTTAAACTTATAAATCAAACCCAATAATTGAATTGTAATCAGTGGTGCCAAAGCAACCAAAGCTACAACACCAAACCCATACAAGGCGATATCCTTACCTTGTAAGATACAAGCACCCTGTGCTAAAGGTAATAAGAAAGTAGCCGTCATCGGACCTGAGGCAACACCACCCGAGTCAAACGCAATAGCTGTAAAGATATTAGGCACAAAGAAAGTTAACACTAAAGCTATCAACAAACCAGGCACCATAATATACATAATAGAGAAATCAAAGATGATTCTTGTTAGTGATAGGCCAATTGCCAAAGAAACACCTACTGACAAAGAAAATAACATCACTCTTTCAGAAATAGCGCCCTCGGTAATTTGTTCAACTTGCTTAGTTAAAATTGCTACAGCAGGTTCTACTCTTACAATCAAGAAACCAATAATCATGCCAAAGGGAATAATTAAATATGAAGGTAACATACTACCAATATAATTGCCCATCGACACAAAACCTACATTAGCTCCACACATAAATAAGAATAAACCGATATATGTATATAACAAGCCCATGCCAATCTTGATGTGTGTTTCCTTAGATACTTTCAAGAAAATAAAGTTATAAATCTCAAAAAACATCACAATTGGCAATAAAGCAACACCAATCTCTTTCATATAAGTTGGGAAAGCTTGTAAGAAAATAGTCTTTAGTTCATAAGTATCCATTGGATATAACGCTTTTTCAATAGAAACATTCAAATCACCGCTAAAGAATAAGCTTAAGATCATAACCATTAAAATCGGTCCAATTGAACATAAGGCAACCAAACCAAAGCTATCATCTTCAGCCTTATTATCACTTCTTACCGAACTAATACCTAAACCAAGCGCCATAATAAAAGGTACTGTCATTGGCCCTGTTGTTACACCACCTGAATCAAAGGCTACTGATAAAAATGATTTAGGAATAAAAGCTGATAAGATCAATACTATCGCATATAGTCCAATCAACATCTTAGACAATGACCAGCCAAACAAGATTCTTAAGATGGCTAAGGCTAAAAAGAAACCTACGCCTATCGCAACAGTTGCAATCAAAATACTATTTGGAATCGATGTAACCTGGTGTGCTAATACTTGTAAGTCGGGTTCTGATATTGTGATCATAAAACCTAACAAGAAGATAATGGGAACAATTAATCCTATCTTTTTAGTCTTAACTAAACTAGAGCCAACAAGCTCACCGATATGGCTCATAGACTTTTCAGCGCCTAGGTTAAAGAAAATCATACCCAGCATTACAAGTAATGAGCCAAACACAAACTGTAATAATAAGCCATTATTAATGGGTATGATAAACAAACCATTAAATAACACTAATAATAAAACAGGAAAAACCGCCACGAGTGACTCGTGGGATTTCTCCTGTAGATTTTCATTTAAAGTTTTTAAAAATATTTTCTTGCGATCTTTCAATATTTTACGTCTCCTTATTTTCTATCTTTTTCAATTAACTCCTTAATAGCCTCAACAGCTACACAAATTGCTGCCTCTGTATCATGACATTGAGGATTATCTAATCCTGCCAATGCACGCTCTTGATTAGCCACAACTAAGAAACAACTACCACATCTTACTTTTCTTGCTGAAGCACAAATAAATAAAGCAGCTGATTCCATTTCACTTGCCAAAGTATGAAGCTTTTTCCAAGCATCCCACTTATTAATTAATTCATAACTTACAGGCATCTTCTCTGGTTCATGTTGGCCAAAGAAAGCATCCTTACACTCTACAACACCAACATGGTTTCTATAACCTAATTTGTTAGCGGCATTATATAAAGCATTAGTAACCTCAAAATCAGCTACAGCTGGGAATTCGATTGGTGCATATTCCTTAGAAGTACCTTCCATTCTAATAGCACCACTTGCGATAACAACATCACCACCAACTACATCTAATTCGATACCACCACATGTACCAACTCTAATAAATGTATCGGCACCACATTTAATTAATTCTTCCATGGCAATAGAAGCACTAGGACCTCCAATACCAGTAGAAGTTACAGAAACCTTCTCACCATTTAAATAGCCAGTATATGTAATATATTCTCTTGAATCAGCAACTAACTTTGCATCATCAAAATGTTTTGCAATCTTTTCACAACGCTTAGGATCTCCTGGAAGAATAACATAACGTCCAACATCTCCCACTCCTACTGCTGTATGGTATTGTTTACCTGAACCTTCAGTATAGTCTATCATATTAAAATTCTCCTTGTTACTTTTATAATTTTACCTTTTTTCCTTTACATTTGAAAGTAAAAAATGCTAGAATGATTAGGCGCATAGGGGTGTGGTACAATGGTAGTATACCGGTCTCCAAAACCGTTGATGGGAGTTCGATCCTCTCCACCCCTGCCATTAAAAGTTATTGAAAGCCTTATAACTAAAGGCTTTTTTTAATGTTTAAAGATGCAGGGTTAGAGAGAACCTGCCACTTATTAATATGTATTTTTTCGACAAAACCATTAATTTACTCAAAATTAGTGAATTTTCTTAATATATCGAAAATAAAGAAAAAAGGAAATTCGCAATGAACTTCCTTCAAAGAAATGCCGTGGGCCCCCACCGCTAAAATTAGCGCACCCCACATAATCGTTAGTCAGCTTTCAAGGGAAAATTTAAGCCTCGCACTCCTTAATATGATATTAACATAAGCTTAATCCATTTTATTAATAACTGTAACAAAACCAAAGATATTGGCGCCAACTACAAGATTACCTTCTTGACCATATTCTTTCGCAGTGTTAGCTACATTATGGTAAATATTAACCATCATCTCTTTTAACTTAGCATCAGTCTTCTCAAATTCCCACTTGGTGCCTTCTTCATTTTGAACCATCTCAAAATAACTACAACCAACACCACCCGCATTAGCAGCCTTAGCTGGACCAAATAAGACATCATGTTCTTGTAGATAAGTTGTAGCTTCAAGAGTTGTAGGCATATTAGCACCCTCGCTTACACACAAACAACCATTTTCTACTAGTGTTTTTGCACTATCTAAATTAATTTCGTTTTGAGTAGCACAAGGAAGACAAATATCACACTTAATCTTAAACAAATCACTAGAATTTGGATAATACTTAGCAGTATCAGAATACTTTAAGTAATTTTCAATTGATTGACGATTTTCCTTAGCCTTTATCAATAACTTATAATCAATACCCTTTTCATCAACAATATAACCGTTTCTATCAGACATTCCAATAACAGTACCACCTAATTCACTTGCCTTAGCACATGCATAAGTAGATACATTACCAGAACCAGATACAATTACTTTCTTATCCTTAAAGCTTAAACCATGGTCATTTAACATCTCTTCAGTGAAATAACATAAACCATAACCTGTAGCCTCAGTTCTACCCTTTAAACCACCTTTGTCTAAAGGTTTACCAGTTAAAGTGCCAATATCACTACGATACTTTAAATATTGATCAATCATATAACCAATTTCAACACCACTTACACCAATATCACCAGCAGGAACATCAGTCTTTGAGCCAATGAAAGGATATAGTTGATCCATAAACGCTTCACAGAATCTTTTAATTTCAGCAGGTGACTTACCATGAGGATCAAAGTTACTACCGCCCTTTCCTCCACCCATAGGACAACCAGTTAAGGCATTCTTAAATGTTTGTTCAAAAGCCAAAGACTTTAAAATTGAAAGATTAACATTCTCATTAAAACGTAAACCACCCTTAAAAGGACCAATCGCATTATTATTTTGAACACGATAACCACGATTTACTTGAACATCACCATTATCATCTATCCACTCAACCTTGAATTCAATTACTCTACAAGGTTCTGCAATTCTCTCTAAATATTTCTTACTCGCAAGCTCTGGATGAACATCATAGAATGGCTCTAATGACTCAAACACTTCCTTAACTGCATTCAAGAATTGTGTTTCACCAGGTGCATACTTGCATACATATTCATAAGCTTGTTTAACATATTCATTTTTCATAAAACTAGTACTCTCCTAGAAAAACATTATAAATAACAATGTAATTAATTTCAATGAATGTAAATGTTTACATTATATATTTAAAAAAATTAGAATATGATAATATGAATATAGAAACGGTACCCCGTAACCATAAAGTCCTCGAGGCCACCGTTTTTTAATTACTTAAAAAGTTCTGATAACCAGAACTTTTTAAAACAACGATACCTGGTTAGAATCATCCAAGTCATCTAAGACATGCAAATCATCTAACTTCTTAATTAAAGTATTCGACAACTGTGTACGATCACTCAAGTCTTCCTTAGACAAGAAAGGCATCTTCTCCCTAGCCTCCACAATACTAATCGCAACGTTGGCACCAAGACCATCAATAATAGTAAACGGTGGAATAATCTCATGATTATTATCAGGATTAACTCTAAATTCAGTTGCTAAAGACTTATATAAATCGATATTAATCAAACGATACCCTCTAGATACCATCTCATAACATACTTCAATAGTATTGAAAATATCCTTCTCCTTTTTAGAAATAGGATTCTCCCTAGAATTCATCTTAGCCTGTAGTTCCTTCATACGAGCATAAATGCTATCAGCATCCTTCAACATCGTCTCAAGCTCATAGGCATCACATCTAAGTGTAAAGTAAGAAACATAATAATACTCAGGATAATAAACTTTAAACCAAGCAACTCTGACCGCCATAATACAATAGGCAACAGCATGGGCCTTAGGGAACATATACTTAATCTTCTTACAAGACTCGATATACCATCTAGGAACATTATGCTCCTCCATCAGCTTTTCTTCTTCAGGTGTTAAACCCTTACCCTTTCTTACCTTCTCCATCAAAGTAAACGAAGTCAAAGGCTCAAGATTATAACTCATCAAAGTACCCATGATATCATCACGACAACCAATAACATCTCTTAGGGCAATACCTTGATGAATAAGCTCTTGGGCATTACCACGCCATACATCGGTACCATGTGACAAACCAGAAATCTGCACAAGATCCGAGAATACCTTAGGACGAGTTTCTTCAATAGTATTACGAGTATTCAAAGTACCAAATTCAGGAAGACCACAAGCACCTGTTTCCTCATGATAATTAGGATTAATAATATTTAATTCCTTAGAACTAGAGAACAATGACAACACTCTTGCATCATTCATCGGAATCGTCTTAACATCAATACCAGAAACATTCTCAAAAAGACGCATAGCCGTAGGATCAACATGCCCTAAAATATCAAACTTTAAGATATTATCTGAATAATCATGATATTCAAAGTGAGTTGACTTCCAAGGTGCTTCCTTATCATTGGCAGGATATTGAATAGGCGTAACATCCTCAATCTCCATCGTATCTGGAAGTACAACGATACCACCAGCATGCTGACCCGTAGTACGCTTAACACCAGCACAACCACTGGCAAGTCTATCCTTTTGGGCCCTACTCATATTAGTAATACCCTTTTCTTCACAATATCCTGACACATAACCAAAGGCTGTCTTATCAGCAACCGTAGAAATAGTACCAGCTCTAAAGACATTATCCTTACCAAAAATCTCTCTTGTAAACAAGTGAGCACGAGGCTGATAATCACCAGAGAAGTTTAAATCGATATCGGGAACCTTATCGCCATTAAAACCCATGAAAGTCTCAAACGGAATATTTTGACCATTACCCTTCATGATCTCACCACACTCTGGACATGTCTTATCTTCTACGTCATAACCACTAGCTGCGTCCTTAATCCACTCAAAATGATGGCACTTAGGACATACATAATGTGGAGGAAGTGGGTTAACCTCAGTAATACCACTTAAAGTAGCTACCAAAGAAGAACCAACAGAACCTCTTGAACCTACAATATAACCATCATCATTTGAACGCTTAACCATCAAGTGACAAGTATAATAAATAACACCATAACCATTACCGATAATCGCATCCAATTCTTTCTTAATACGATCAACAATAAATTGGTCATAATCCTTACCATATAAAACCTCAGCCTGATAATAAACAAGGCGAGTCAAATAATCATCAGCCGAAATAACCTCATCAGTATGCACAAAAGGCTCTTCAACAATATGACACTCCTTAGCCTTCTTTATCGCATCAAGAACTCTAGGAGGCCTTAATTCATCAGAGAAAGGAGTGATATTTTCACACATTTCACTTATCTTCAAAGGATTTTCAATAACTAATTCCCTAATTAGCTTTTCATCCTCTAACCACGCAAAACAATCAAGCATCTCTTTTGTATTACGGAAATGTTGATCAGGACTTACTTGTTTTGCCCTTTTCTCCTTATCAAATAGATACAAAGGATGATGCGCTCCACCAATTGCTTGTGCTGAAATATATACATCCCTTAATATCTTCTCTTCTTTTTTAATATAGTGAACATCACCTGTAGCAACCACAATCTTATTTTGTCTTCTTGCCTCAGTAATAATATCCCTTAAGTAATCCTTTAAACGTTCCTTAGTAAAAGACTCACGATCTCTATATAAGTAACTATAGTTCTCTAATGGCTGTACCTCAATGTAATCATAAAAAGATATAGCCTTAGCAAGCTCTTCCTTAGATCTTGTTGAAGCTATCTCAAAAACTTCACCATTTAAACAAGCCGAACCAATAAGCAAATCCTTACGATACTCATCAAGGGTTTGTTTAAAGATTCTAGGTTCCGCAATAAAATCAGAACTACTATCCTTACTATTAGCCTTACCAAAAACAGCCAATTGATCAGTATTAGAAATAGAAACAAGCTTAAACAAAGACTTTAAACCAGCCTTATTCTTACATAAAACCGTTGTATGGAAAGCTCTACTCTTTACAAAAGCATCTTCGCCCTGATAAGCCTTCAATTGATTTAAAGTCTTAACATTAGCCTTAGTCAAATCCTTCAACATCAAATTAAAGACACCAGCTAATACTTCCGCATCATAATTAGCTCTATGAGCTACTTCTTCATCATACGGAACCCCATATTGTTTCGCAATCTTGCCTAATCTAAAAGCACGTCTTGTCTTAAATAAAGACCTAGATAAGTCTAATGTATCAATAACCGGATTCTCAAGCTTAGGCAAGCCTAAACGGTCTAATTCAGCATTCAAAAAACCATAGTCAAATGATGCATTATGGGCAACTAAAACTCTACCCTTAATAAAATCTAAGATTTCATCCTTACATTCTTCAAAAGTTCTTGCGTTTTCGACATCACTATCAGAAATATTAGTTAAATTCTTAATTGTTTCGCTTAACTTAAAAGGTGGTTTCACAAAGAAGTCACGTTCTTCTTTAACCTGACCCTTATACATTAAAACAGCACCAAACTCAATAATATGATCATAACGCGTAGATAAACCAGTTGTCTCCAAGTCAAATACTACATATTCTTGATCCAACAATAAATCATCATTACTGTTATAAACAATCCTTAATTCAGGATAAACCATATTCATCTCACAACCATATAAAAGTTTGAAATCAAAAGTATCCTTATCAGCACCCTTTTTTATGCCCTTATAAGTCAAAAAAGCCTCATGGAAACCCTGTAAATCCAAATGATCAGTAATCGCAACTGCCTTATGACCATACTTATAAGCAGCCTTGACCAAATCAGTAGGTGAAGATACACCATCCATTTCACTTAACTTAGTATGAGCATGAAGTTCAATTCTTTTTTCTTCTTCATCATCAACTAAAGGATTAGGATCATCGATATATTCAATCGCATCAACCTCAAATTCATAATCATTAGAGAAAGTATTAAAACGATAGTTACCATAAACAGTACACCACTTACCCTCTTTATTATTCTTAAGATCATCCTTAGAAAAACGCTTGCCCTCCATCATCTTAGCGATACAGGCATTAGTTGTATCCTTAAGATAAATCATTTGAATAATAATACCAGTTCTAGTAGTTCGCTCATCAATCTTAAAAATTTGAGCACTTAATTTAACATTATAGGCAACATCATCCAAATCATCGATGATAACAGGTTTATATTCAACGGTCTTTCTTTTATAATTATTAAACTTTGGCTTGCCATCAGAATTATTATCACTATTAAAAGAAGGTTTAGAATCATTACTTGATACCACTTCCAAAGGCTTTCTAACCTCTATCTCTGGCTCTTCATCAATATGTTTAAGTTCCATCTCAATAGGCTTACGATAACCCAAGTCATAAAAGAACAATTTTAAATCATCAATAAATTCTCTATCCTTTTCATATGCATCATCATCAATATAAGATAAGGTAAAACCATTATCATTTCTAACAACAAGGGCATTATTAAAGGCATGATAACTATCCTTAAAACCCTGAACAATGATATTGATTTCCTTATGACTTAATTCATCATCTTTGACATTAAAATATAAACGAACATGAGAAAAACCAAACGCCTTAAAATAAGCAGCTAATTCTCTTACTATCTCAAGAGGCAATATCTTTTCATTTTCAATCTTTAGAATCAAAGAGTCTTTGTTTCTTTTATATAAAGAATCGACCACATTAAAAGACTTGAACAATTCACAAATCTCTTCATCATAATTTTTCTCACTTAAAAAAGTATCTATATTAAATTTATTCATTTCCAGCTAATTTTTCCAACGCATCCTTGGCTGCATTCTTTTGAGCTTCCTTCTTACTGCTACCAATACCGGTACCATATACAAGACCACCAATCTTAACGGCAATCTTAAATTCTGGCTTATTACTAGGTCCTTTGGCATAAACAAGCTCATAATTAATTGATTTTCTAGAATCAGCTTGTACATATTCTTGAAGCTTTGTCTTATAGTCAAAAGTTGTTTCATCAATCTCTTTGACAAAATCCAACATTAAATAATCAAGAAGCTTATAAGTATTCTTAATATCAGTATCCAAATAAACGGCACCAATAAAAGCCTCAAACATATCTGAAATAACTGAATCACGGTCTCTACCGCCAGTCTTCTCTTCACCCTGACCAAGCTTTAAATATTTGTTTAATCCAAACTTGCGAACAACCTTTGCCAAACCCTTTTCGCATACAAGATTAGCTCTTCTTGTAGACATAATTCCCTCTTTTAAAGGAGGATCAATGGCATAAAGCCTTTCTGCTGAATAAATTTGTAAAACAGCATCTCCCATAAATTCTAATCTCTCGTTGTCATGGCACTTGCCCTTATGCTCATTAACATAAGAAGAGTGAATAAAAGCTTGTTCAATTAACTTTGAATCATTGTGTACGATTCCGATGTCATCTAAAAAATCAAAAATAGTCATACAAGTATTATACATTAATCCCCAACAATTGAGCCCATCACTCTTATAACATCATCATAAAACATTTTATTCTCATCATTATCCAAATTATTCATAATTTCTTTAGCATCCTCTTTACTAGCCTCAATAAAGTTAGTATCACTAAATAAATTACCCAAGATAAAAGTAGGCAAACCCGATTGTCTTGTACCCAAGATATCACCAGGTCCTCTTAACATTAAGTCTTGTTCACTAATCTTAAAACCATCATTAGTCTTAACTAAGACTTCTAGTCTTTTCAAAGTCTCAGCCTCATTACTATTAGTCAGCAAGTAACAAGTTCCCTTATCATTTCCTCTTTGAACCCTACCTCTTAATTGATGAATCTGACTTAGACCAAATCTATCCGCATCATAAATAACCATTACTGTCGCATTAGGCACATTGATACCTACTTCAATTACCGTAGTAGAAACAAGTACTTGAATCTTATTATTTCTAAAATTCTCAAGTATTTCATCCTTCTCTTCACTTGTTTTCTTACCATGGAGTAAGCCAACACTATAGGGCTTAAACACATCAATTAGACTCTCATATAAGCTATTTACATCCTTACCCTTAAAAGAATCACTAGCTTCAATGCTAGATGCCACGATATAGATTTGTTTACCTAAATCTAATTGTCTTTTTAAATCATCAAGAATATCGACAATACTATTTTTCTTAATCAAATAAGTATCACAACCCTTTCTGCCACTTGGCATACTCATAATAGAAGATATATCCATATTTCCATATAAAGAAGAAGCTAAAGTACGTGGTATTGGAGTAGCTGACATCATCAACACATCAACATTATCGCCCTTTTCCTTTAAAGATCTTCTTTGTTTTACGCCAAAACGATGTTGCTCATCAGTGATAACCAAACCCAACTTATTAAATTCTACGTCTTCACTAAATAAGGCATGAGTTCCAATGACTACATCTATTTCACCATTTGCCAACATTTCTTTAATCTTTTTATTCTCACTGCCATTACCCACAAGTAATTCAACTCTAACATCCTTAAACATCTTCCTAAAAGATAAATAATGTTGTTTCGCAAGTATTTCAGTAGGAGCCATCAAAGCACCCTGATACCCAGCCAAATAATTGGCATATAATCCAATAAAAGCCACAACAGTCTTACCACTACCCACTTCACCCTGTAATAGTCTATACATTGGTCTATCACTTCTTAAATCATTTAAGATAGCTTGAATACTAGTCTTTTGATCACTTGTTAATGAATATGGTAAATCCTTAATAAATGAATTTATCTTTTCTACATCAAACGTCTTAGCATCCTTAAGCACCACATTATCGTCACCATTCAATATTCCTAAAGACAAATAAAAACGTAAGAACTCATCATACTTTAAACGCGCTAAAGCCTTCTTTAATTCATACACATCACTTGGATTATGAATACTATATAAAGCTTCATACAAATCGATTAAATAATGCTTATTAAGTAGATGCTTAGGAACTAAATCATCAACAGTCTTCACTTTCTTAAAAGTATAGTTAACTAAATTCTTTATCTCATTTTGTTTAATACCTTCTTTTACAGAATAAACAGGTGTAATACCTAAGATTTCATTTATATCCTTAGTATAAAAATTAGAAGCCGTAACTTTATTTTTACCCTCATACTTACCAACAATTGTCAATTTATGTTCATTATTAGTACTAACCCAAGGCCTATTAAAAATAGTTATTAGTAATTCTTCTTCCTCATATAAAACTCTAAAAGAAGTCTTAGACATCTTGCCTTTAAACCTAAAGGTTGTAGGCCTTGATATTAATTCAGCCTCAAAGACTACCCTCTCACCTTCTTTAAAATCTGCATAATGAGTTAAATTAAACTCTTCATATTTAAAAGGATAATAATGTAAGATATCATCGCTATCTTTTAAATCAAGACGCTTACATATATTCATCCTCTTGTCTGTTAATTTTAGTTCTTCTAATTCCATATCTTAATTTTAAACCAAAAACATAAAAAAATGCCCTAGCAAGCTAGAACATTAATTTGTTAAATGGTCCCCAAAGTGGGACTTGAACCCACACTGTTTCCAACACGATTTTGAGTCGTGCGCGTCTGCCATTCCGCCATTCGGGGATACCTAAATATGATAACACATTAATTCTCTTTTTTAACATCATAATAGATAAAAAGATGAATTAAAATTATCACACTAAGTAAAATAAGCTCATGAATACTATAAACTCTAAAAGAATCAAAGTAATAAATAGTATCAATAAACATCGTTATTCCTAATATCTTTAGACAATATTTACTCTTCTTTAAACTATATATACGGTAATTGATAATATTGAAATAAGTAACATATAGTATCAAACCCAAAGATAAATAAGCGCACACTTCATGCATATTAGAAAAAACATCACCCCTACCTTCTACATAAGGAAAAACAGAGGCAACAAGAGGTGCTAATAAACATAAGATACTTTTCTTTTTCAAGGCAACAGAAGTCTTATATAAAGACAAACCCAACAAAATACTTAAGCCCATCACAAATAGATAACCATAAAAATTGCCACTCATCATTGAATAGTTATAAGTAAAAGGATCCTTTATAAAAGTAATTACTATAAGATATATAAGACTAATTAGATAAATAATCATAGGCATTTCTTAGGTTAAATCCTGTAGTATTTAAGAAAATCTCTCCCCTATAAGTAAAACCGTTATTATAAAGACACTTAATCATGTTCTTATTATCAGGATGAGTATCTACCCTAATATAGTCATACTTACTTTTTACATAATCGAAGATATATTTGGCAACACCCTTGCCCTTATATTTGTTTCTTACCGCAAAACGATGGACTACTACATAATCCTTATTTGTTGACCATTCACCATTATAAATAACATCATAAGTAGGTTCATAGTCACCCACACAAAAGACACCAATTATTAAATCATTATCTTTTACTATATATAAAGAATCATTTTGAATATCTAAAAGCAGCCCTTCTTCATTAGGATAACCATCCTGCCACTGGTCTATGTTTTGGCTTTTAAGATAAGCTTTAGCTTCTATTACTATTTCCATAATAGAAGCTAAATCATCAATATTAGCCTTAGTTATATTCATTCGCAGTCTTCTTTCTAATTGAAGGATGATCAGCCTTAATTGTCTTAGTACCATGAGGATAAGAGAAGGCAACAGTCACAAAATCACCATTGCACTTAACCACAACACCCTCACCAAAAATCTTATGAATAACCACATCACTCTTACGATATCTTGATGGTCTTCTAGGCGCTTCCTTTTTAGGCTCAATAGAAGAAATCTTAGTAGTAAATGGTACATCAAAGACACTTTGTTGCTTAACAACCGGCTTATCCAAGTGTTCAATATACTTTTCATCAACCTCATTAACAAATCTACTAGTAGTCTTAGCACTATTGACAACATATGAGAAAGATGAAGTATCCGTTAAAGTCAACTTCTCCTTAGCTCTTGTATAAGCTACATAAGCAAGTCTTCTTTCTTCTTCAACACCCTTTTGTTCCAACATGGTACGCTCACTTGGGAAAATACCTTCTGATAAGCCAACCACAAAGACAACCTTGAACTCAAGACCCTTAGATGCATGAATAGTCATCAAACTAACTGAAGCTGAACCATCAGTATTAGCCTTATCAGTATATAAAGAAATCATAGAAAGATAATCAGCTAAAGTACTACCTGGATAAGTCTCTTGATAATCCTTAATATCATCAATCAAAGACTTAACATTTTCAATACGTTCTGTCTCATTCTCTTTCTCCAACATTGAACGATAACCAGATTGCTCAAAGACATCGGTTAATACTTCTTCTAATGGTTTGCCATCTAAAGAAGACTTCCATCTTTCAACCATATCTACAAAAGACTCTAAAACGCTTTGATTCTTTGCGAATAGGCCCTGTTTAACTACCTCATACATGGAAATATTATTTTCTTTCGCAAGAGAAAAGATAGCATCAATAGACTTTTGACCAATACCTCTTTTTGGTTGATTAATAACTCTTTGGAAAGCCAAATCATCACCAGTCACAATAAGCCTTAAGTAAGATAAGATATCCTTAACTTCCATTCTTTCATAGAAACGTATACCACCATAGATAACATAAGGAATTCTATTCTCAATAAAAACCTTTTCCACTTCTCTTGACAAGTAGTTAGAACGATATAAGATCGCAATATCATTATATTCATAGCCCTGTTTCAACAAACTTTGGATACAACTTACAATATAATAAGCCTCACTTGTTTCATCTGGCAAAGTCTTATGAACAATCTTATCACCATCACCATTCTCAGAAAACAAGTCCTTAGGAACACGTGACTTATTATATTTAATAAGCGAGTTAGCTCCTTCTAGGATATTATTAGTAGAACGATAATTCTGGTTCAAAATAATCGTCTTAGTATTCTTAAAATCCTTATCAAAATTCACAATGATATTAACATCAGCACCACGCCAAGTATAAATAGTTTGGTCAGGATCGCCCACTACATAAACATTGTCATGAGTTGAAGATAACAATTTAATTAATTCATATTGAGTCTTATCAATATCCTGGAACTCATCGACATGAATATAAATAAACTTAGATGACCATTTCTTTAAGATATCCTTATGTAACTTAAATAATCTAACTGTAAAAAGAATTAAATCATCAAAATCTAGGGCATACAATGACTTTAATCGCTCATCATAATACTTATAGACATTAGCCTTATCAACTAGTTTCTTCTCACCATAGGCTTGATCCATTGCCTTTTCATAAGACAATTCTTCATACTTACAATTGGCAATATAATCCAAGGCACTACCATAAGATAAGTCCTTCTTATCGATGTTAAATTCCTTATAAGCCTCTTTCAAAATAGTTTTTTGATCGTCCCCGTCTACAATAGTAAAGTTCTTAGGATAGCCAAAAACACCAATTTCCTCTTTTAAAATACGCACACATAAAGAGTGAATTGTTGAAATAAAAGCACCATCTCCTGCTTCACCCAACATCTCACTAATTCTATTTTTCATCTCATTGGCAGCTTTATTAGTAAAAGTAATTGCCAAAACATTCTTAGGATTAATATGTTTTTGTTCAATCAAATAAGCGATACGCATTGTCAAAACACGTGTCTTACCACTTCCTGCACCCGCAATAATTCTTAAATGCTTAGAATCATCGATAACTGCCTCTTTTTGTTTATCATTTAAACTAGAATAACTAACCACAGATTGTAAATTCTCCCACTTTCTTATATCCAATTCTCATATATACACTTGCCGCATCTGGATTATTGTAGAAAAGACACGGCATTTTATTTTCCTTTAATAAATCATTACTTAACTTAGCCACAAGCTTTGAGGCATAACCCTTTTTACGTTCACTTTCAATTGTTCCAACCGAAACAATCATTGCCAAACCCTCGCATTCTGCCGTACTAGCGCCAATACTTACGATATTTCCATCTTTATATAAAGCATAATATCTAGCACTCTTGGGATGTTCCAAATTGTTCTTAATATCTTCAAACTTTAGATGATTACCAAAGATAGATGTTTGTACCAAATGATAAGCCTTCGCCTCATCTAAGCCAATTCTTCTAATATCTTCATCATTATTTAAAAATTCTTCATTAACATTTTCAATACTAGCGAAATAGCATGGTTTTCTTACATAGCCTTCAGGAAAGTTAACCTTAGATAAAACACTAGTTTTGCCATTAAAGTTCATATGGCCATATTCTTCAATCAACTTAGCTACAAAGTCATTATCAAACTCATCACTATTTGACGAAATAACCATATTACTTAAATACTTTAGATAGATAGTCTTAATACCCTTTTCATCCTCATCTACCCAAACATCCATAGTTTCACTATCAACCCCAAAGTTTAAAATATCGCCAATGGCGAACAAATTCATTACCTTATCTAGATATAAATAATCTAATAATTTTCTTGCGTCTTCATTAATACATTTTTTAATCATGCACATTATTATACAACAGTTTTAATTGTTGGCTTGATGTTATAAAATTGTCTTATGTTATACAGTGAAAATATTAAAGATTATTATCTTTTAGATGCAGGTGACTGTGAGAAACTTGAAGTTTGGGGTCCCTACATTTTAAGAAGACCAGATCCAATGGCTATCTGGAAGAAACAAAAACCTGAGCTTTGGGATAAAGCTGACGCTATCTACCATCGTTCTAAGACTGGTGGTGGTTATTGGGAATTTAAGAAGAAACTACCTGAAAAATGGCATATTCATTATAAAGACCTAACTTTTAAAGTATCGCCAACCAATTTTAAACACACTGGAATCTTTCCAGAACAAGCTGCCAATTGGGACTTTATTTACGATAAGTTAAAAGATAGACCTGATGCTAAGGTATTGAATTTATTTGCCTACTCTGGTGCAGCAACAACAGTTGCCGCAAGTGCTGGCATTAGTGAAGTAGTCCATGTTGATGCTTCTAAGGGTATGGTTGAATGGGCTAAGGAAAACAGAGACCTATCTAACTTACAAAATACATGCATTAGATATATCGTTGAAGATTGTCTAAAGTTCATGAAAAGAGAAGTTAGAAGAGGAAGAAAATACGATGGCATTATCATGGACCCACCTTCTTATGGTAGAGGTCCAAACAATGAAATTTTCAAGTTTGAGGAACAAATTGGACCATTAATTGAAGAAGCTGCCAAACTATTAAGTGATGACCCACTATTTTTAATCGTTAATACTTATACAACAGGCTATTCTTGTACAACCATCGAGAATGTACTTAGAAGTTATTTAGATGGTCCATTACCACTAGGTCAAGAAATAGGTGTCAAGATGAAAGACATCGACTTCTTCTTACCATGTGGCTTTACAACAAGGTGGACCAAATGAAATTAAAGGTAATCTATGAAGACAATCATTTGTTGGTAGTAGATAAGCCAATAAATGTACCAATGCAGCTAGATAGTTCTAATGATTTAGATCTACTTACAATGTGCAAGGATTATCTAAAAGAAAAATACAACAAACCAGGTAATGTCTATTGTGCTTTGTTACATAGACTAGATAGACCGGTAAGTGGTGTTTGTATCTTTGCGAAAACTAGTAAAGCTGCCTCAAGATTATCTAGCGATATTCAAGCACATAAGTTTAAGAAAGAATATCTAGCAGTAGTCTATGATAATGGTCTAGATGATAAAGGTATTTTTGAAGATAAGCTCTTAAAAGACGAGAAGACCAATATGGTAAAGGTTGATAAAAAAGGTAAGGATGCTAAGTTAGATTATCAAGTACTTAAAAGAAAAGATAATCTAGCCTTAGTAAAAGTCAATCTGCATACTGGTAGATCTCATCAAATAAGAGTACAGTTCTCAAGCCGTAATCACCCACTATGGGGAGATCAACGTTACAACAAGGATGCTAAAGTAGGACAACAAATTGCCCTACACTCATATAGACTAACAATCACTCATCCTGTAACGAAAGAAAAAATGACTTTTGTGTGTGATACCGATAGAGTTCCTTTTAAGGAGGTTAAACAATGACGGTGAAGAAAAAGAAAAGAAGATTAAACGGACGTTTCATTGCCCTGGTATGTGTTGTGTTATTGATTGGGCTATCTATCTACAAGATTCCTCATTTCATCAATACCAACAAACTAGAAGCATTAGGTTATGATGACACTGCAATCAGCGCTATTTATAAAAAAGGTCTACGTAAAGATATCTTAAAGAATGAATATTATAGTGATTATCTAAATAGCGAAGTTTCTAATGATTCATTTAATAAGAAGTATCTAAGACTATATACAATGTGTGATTATTTAGATGAATCATATTTTGAATTATATGAATCTTTAAAGGAAAAGAAAGAATATACTGATGAAGAATTAGAATTATTATTCGCTAACTTAAAAGATTATGATTTAAAACCATTATTCGTCTTTGAAAAATTAGATTCAATCGAAGATTATATTGATGATTGTCTAAGACATGAGAACTCAGAAAATAGTTTCACAGTAAGTGGTGATTATCTAAAACCATATGAGAATGTAATTAACGTAAGTGATCCTGAAAGTATTGAAACTTATGTTTCTACTAAATCTTATATCGGTGAATACGAACCAGTAAAAAGAGTGGAAATCAATTCGCTTCATGCGGTACCTGGTGTAGAACTTGAATCAAGAGCCTTATTAGCTTATACCGAAATGTGTGAAGCAATTAGAAAAGAAGATTTAAGCATGGCCATCTATGCATATCAAGGCTATATCTCTTATGAAAAACAGAAACAACTTCATATTGATGATGATGTAAATTTCGAAGCAGGTTATAGTGATATGCAAACAGGACTAGCTGTTTATGTCCTAGCTAGTGAAAACCCTAAGGCTAGTGCTTTCAAGGATTGTAAAGTATATACATGGCTACAACAACATGCCCATGAATACGGCTTCATTCAAAGATTCCCAGAAGGAAAATCAGCATTCACAGCCCATAGCGAAGTACCTAATATGTATCGTTATGTCGGTGTTGATTTAGCTACTAAGATCTATGAAAGTGGCTTAAGCTTTGATGAATATTACTTCAACTATATGCAATAAGAAAAGGAGGTTACCCATAATATCAAGAATTATGGATACCTCTTTTATTTTGCAATCGCAATACTATCTGTTCCAAGGAACAATTCCTTAGCGCTATTAAGATTATCAATAGTATCAAAATTAGAATAGATACCAGTAATAATAGAATCTTGAACAAATAAGACACTTGGATAATTACCTAATTCTCCACTATCTAAGAATTTAGGAATCTTGTTCATAATAGAAGCTAAAGGAGCTTTTAATTCATCCGCAATCTTTTCATTATCCGTATCGCTTGTATTAATCACAAAGACTTTAATATCCTTATTAGTTTCATAAAAAGAATTAATAGTATTAATTAATTCTTCATCATAAGCACTCATCATAATAAAAGCTATCTTATCTTTTGTATAATCAACATTAAAATCTATTTCACTTCTAAAATTAGATTCATCATTATATTGATTATTGAAATCAAAAGTTTGGCCAATATGTTTCAAAGTTAAATAAGTAGTCTTTTCATCATTATCCAAAGACACTAACTTGTTGTACTTATCTTCATCAATATCATTTTTCACATCATCAACAGTTCTAAGATAGTCAAATATCGATTTTCCATCTTCTGTAGTTAATAAGTTGATATCAAACTTGGTATTAAACGCGAATTCATATAATGACTCAAAATCTTCCTTATCAATCGTACCCACATTACACCAAGTCATCTTACCCTTATTAAAGAAGAAATATGTAGGAGTCGCATTAAAACTATAGTTTTGGCTCATATAATCATTAAGTTTTTCATTTTTGATAGTAATAAGCTCATTAGGATTATTATGTTCAACGCCTATTTCCTTATAAAAAGCTGAAATGCTATCTATATCACCATTCACGAAGTAAGTAATAAAAGTTACATCACTATGATTAGACACAATATAAGGATTATTATTCAAGGCCTGTTCCTTACAATGGCTACAATATATTGATACTACTTCAATAACTAATTTAGAATTCTTATAATCACTTAATTTAACAACATCACCATCAATAGTATCTAAATTATAATCAGGTAAATCCTTACCAAGATTCTTTAAAGTCGTATTTTCTACATCTAGGCCATTATTAACATCCTTCAACAAAGACTTTGTATCCGCATTTAAAAAGTCAAAGAGATTTCCGTCTTTAACTGGTTCAATATATGTAACTGTATTACTTACTTGTTCATTTGAACAGCCAAACAAGATAAGTAATAAAACTAAAATAATATTCTTCATTATTTAATTAATTTGTAGATTTCTTCCCTACTAGCTTCCATATCCTTACGACCTAGTTCATATAAAGCGATAAGATCTTTTTTATCGCCCTTTAGTCTAGTAACATTAACAGTCTCTGTAGGATAACGATATAAGGCATGACCATCTTTCTCTAAATTCTCAATAAGTTCGATTTGTTTATTATAGTTAAGATGTCTATTTTTATAATCAACACTGATTTCAGGACAATCCTTATACTTATTCTTCATAAGATTCACAATAAATGGCTTAGCAGGTTTTCTAACATAGTCATATGGCTTAGTTGTGATAATCAAATGATCACTGCAGCCATCCTTAACAGCTTCTTCGATTGGAATCATCTTAGTGATACCACCATCTAAATACTTATGACCATTAACCACAATAGGCTTACCAAGAATAGGAAGTGAACAAGCAGCCTTCAATAAGTCCATGTTCATATCCTTTAAATCAACATAAATAGTCTCGCCCTTTTCCATATCATAGACACCATATCTAGCTAATGTTTTAGTCTTACCAATGATGTCCTTGATATCAAAGTGTAAACCATCTCTTAGAAAATGTGAAAATAGATACTCATACCCAACAAAATTTCCTTCCCTTAATAAAGATCTAATTCCCACAAGTGATGGATGGGCAATAATTTCTGTTGCCATCTCAAAAAGAAAATGCTCATTTTTCATTAAAAAAGATGTTAGGTGAACTGCACCTGTAGAAATACCATAGGCATAATCAAATTCAATCCCCTCATCTATAAGCCAAGATAAACATCCGGCAGTGTAGGCGCCACGCATTCCGCCGCCTTCTAATACTAAAGATACTTTTTTACTCATGTTTTAATTTTAGTCTCACTTAAGTTTTTGTGCAATATAATAAGGGCATGAGAAAACTTAAAATATATTTTAATGCGCCAATAACGCTAACATTCACACTTATTTGTTTCCTAGCATTATTCTTACAAATGATAACTAACGGTGATAGTACGGTATTATTATTTTCTACCTACTCGTCATCTTTATTAGATCCATTAACTTATGTAAGATTAATAGGACACATCTTCGGTCATGCTGACTTTGATCATTTAATCAGTAATATGATTTATATCTTATTACTAGGACCAATGTTAGAAGAAAAATACCACGACCGTCTAATCATTGTCATCATAGTTACCGCTCTAGTTACCGGCATCTGTAACAATATCTTCCAACCTGGTGTAATGTTACTTGGAGCGAGTGGTGTTGTCTTTGCGTTTATCTTGCTTGCTTCTATAACTGGAAAAGATAGGGGCATCCCTATTACTCTAATATTAGTTGCGATATTGTGGATTGGTGGTGAAGTTACTTCAATGCTTACAGTAACTGACTCAATCTCCCACATCACCCACATCATTGGTGGCCTTGTTGGTGGTGCAATTGGTTTATTCTTTAAGAATAATTAATTATTTACGATAATAACGATAATAAGCTTCATCCTTATCATTATCGATATAAGTGCCTTCTTCCTTAAAAACGAAGAAGGTTTTTTCATTATATAAGTCTTTAAAATCTTCTAAAGTCAACACAAAAGAAGTTCCCTCTCTATAAACATAAATCTTATCTTTCTTTAAGATATAACGATCCTTTTTATTAGTAGTAAGTACTTCCTTATCTTTTAAAGACAATAATACTTCAGTAAATGTTTCTAATTTTTCCATAATAACTATAATTTAAAGCGAAATATACACTTAAATCTATCTCCTTTTTCATACAACTCATGATCATAGGGAATTTGAGCTATCTCAACAAGCTTACCCCCTAATCTTTTTAACGTTTTATAAGAAGCATCATTATCAGGATTACAAGTAATGATTAACTCTTTCATCCCAAATTCCTCTTTTGCGATTTTAAACAAAACCTTACAAGCATAATAAGCATAATGATGACCCCTATATGACTCTTTGATATTGTAACCAACATTACCATAATAGTACATAAAACCATCATTCTTTAACCTTAGGTCGCATTTGCCGGTTTTAAAACCTGACACATATATATCATAAAAGACTGTAGGAACTCCATCAAAAGAGGTCTTCTCAGAGACCCTAGCCCTTTCGACTAAATCAACAATTTCGCCCTTATATAAGCGTTTTTTTCTATCTAACAAACCCAACATCTTCTTTTTAATTATATAATGAAATCATGTTAGAGTATCCTCGTCCCCAATTTAAAAGAACATCATTTCATTGTCTAAACGGACAATGGACATTAAATAATAAGCCTATAATAGTCCCTTATCCTAAGGAGTCTCTTTTATCTATGTATCCAATCAAGGAACATGAAGATAAATTAGTTTATATTAAGGAATTTGACTTTAATGATGATTTAACAGACAAAAGACTAATACTTCATTTTGGGGCTGTAGACAATAAGGCTTTAGTATATTTAAACGATCATTTTATTGGTGAACATATTGGTGGCTATTTAGCCTTTATCTTCGATATTACAGATTATATAAGTAATCACAATATCTTAAGAGTCGAAGTCAGTGATAACACCGACACCTTCTATCCATACGGCAAACAATCAAACAAACCAAGTGGCATGTGGTATACAAGTATCTCTGGCATTTGGAAAACCGTATGGATGGAAACAGTACCTACAAAAGAAGAAATAAGATCAATCAAGATTGATACCACGATCGATTCAATCGACTTCTATGTAGATACTGATAATGAATACTGCATCAGCATTACCTTCGATGAAGACACGGTTGCCTATATCTCTAAATCACAGCACTTACATGTTGATTTAAAAAATATCAAATACCAAAATTGGACAATTAAACAACCTGTCTTATATACCGTTACAATCAAAACTAATTATGATACCGTGCAGACCTATGTTGGCATCAGAGAAATAGGTGTTGAAACTATCAACAATCATAAATATCTATGTTTAAATAAGGAACCTATATATCTAAATGGTGTCTTAGACCAGGGCTACTTCAGTGATGGTATCTATTCACCTAAGGATACTAAAGAATATTTAAACGATATAAGAAGAATGAAAGAACTAGGCTTTAATATGCTTAGAAAACATATCAAAGTAGAAGATGAAGCATTCTATTATTATTGTGACAAAGAAGGTATGTTAGTCATGCAAGACATGGTCAACAGTGGTGATGTTAACTTCCTTAAGAACATCTTCTTACCAACCATCGGTTTTGTGACCAGAAATGACAACATTAATGTCGATGAAGCTAGATTGAATTTCTTTATCGAGCATTCAAAAGAAACAATTAAACAGTTATACAACCACCCATGTATTGTAGCCTGGACCATCTACAATGAATCATGGGGCCAACAAAGAAGTAGTCAAGTCTTTAAGGAACTTAAACAATTAGACAAATATAGACCCTTTGATACTTGTTCTGGCTGGTATAAGACCCTTGACAGTGACTTTGATTCATATCATATCTACTTTAGAAACAAAGTTCTTACAAGTAAGACCAATCAAATACTTTTCTTAAGCGAATACGGCGGTATTAAAAGACATGTCGAAGGACACACTTTTACTAAACGTAAAGCTAACTATGGCTATGGTTCTTCTAATGACGAAAAAGAATTAACTAATAAACTCATTGATATGTATGCCAACATGATTATTCCATCTATTAAAAAGGGACTAGCAGGAAGCGTATTAACTCAATTAAGTGATGTAGAGGAAGAAGAAAATGGACTATATACCTATGATCGTATGGTTTGCAAGATCAACAAAAAAAGCATCCAAGAATTGAATGCCTATATATATAGATTATTTAGAGAAACGCTCCTTAAGTGATTTCTCTTTTTCTATTACCGACTCCATCAAATTATCCTTGGCAGTCTTGACCTTTTCGCTGACACCTGAACCATATCCTTTAATGAAAGCATCAAAGATACTCTTGGCAAAAGCCTTACTCTTTTTATTCATATTAGAAATATCATAAAGAGTCTTAACAAATAATGGTAAACCACCCTCGATAAATTCAGACACTGTATCAACACCAGCATCCCTTAGAACATCAAACATTTCTTCAGTAAATACCTTGCATTCTTCCTCAGTGGCATTATCCAAAAATTCCCTATAATTTACTTCAATCATCTTTGATTCTTCAGATAAAGTAGTTTCTACAAATTTAGTTCCTACAACTTGCCATGACATAGCAGAATGTTGAAGTAACATCACTGCATCCGATTTAACCACTTTAGTAATATAGTCTTTTGAGAACAAGACACCAAAGAAATCAAATTCAGGCACAATCTTAATAATCTTATTCTTGATATTCTCATAGCCTTCTAATTCTTCCTTACTTAAATATTTACGATTTAAACCAGGTCCATCATTAGAATAGACATTAATGATATTCTTACCTTTTCTAGGTGCATTTAAACCAGCATATAAGGCAAGTGCCCCACCCTTTGAATGACCACCAATTCGATATTTACGATAAGGGCTTAGTTTTTGTATATATTCTTTAGCAGCAACTTGAGCAGGAACAATCTCAAAAGACATACAAAAATCCTCATGCCAACCTACAATCGTATCATCTGTTCCTCTAAAGGCCACGTAAGTTGTGTGATCTGATAAATCTACTTGGAAACAACAGAATTGTTCAAATGTTTCCTCATTCACAGTAGACACAAAATCATGGACTAGACAATCTTTAAATCTTATAGAATTAGCCATTTCCCTTAAGACAAAGGGAGCCAACTTCACAAAACTCTTTGATGCCATGATTTCTTCATCAGTATGGTCATTGAAAAATAAATTAGATAATTCAGAAATAGTATAAGAATCCTTCAATTTAAAGTATTCATCAAATCCGGTATAAGCCATTTGACTAATAACTAAATTATCTACTTCATTAAAGGGAGAAGCCTTCAACGATAAGTCGCCACGCCATTTTAAGTAATCTATAATATTCATAAGATAATTGTATTAAAAATGGTGACATATTGTCACCATTTTACTTAATATTAATAATTACATCATCATTTGTAACCTTACCAGCATCATGAGGTTTAACCTCTTTTAATGAACTAGTATTTGTCACAACAACAGGAGTAATTGTAGATAAGTTTTTAGACTTGATGAAATCGATATCGAAGTTTACAAGCACTTGACCCTTTTTAACACGATCACCTTGTTTAACCTTTATATCAAAGCCTTCACCATTTAATGTTACTGTATCCATACCAACATGAATAAGTACTTCAGCACCATTATCACCCTTAATACCAATCGCATGTCCTGTAGGGAACAATACACTAACCTCACCATCAACAGGAGCCTTCACTTCACCCTTACTTGGATTAATCGCAATACCATTACCCATCGCAAGTGATGAGAACACTTCATCTTCTACTTTACTAAGTTCTACTGTTTCACCTTCAACTGGAGCATAAATATTATTATCAACTTTCTTAGTTTCACCTAATTCTTTTGGATCTAACTTACCTTGTTTTGCCCAAATGCCAAACATGATCCAACAAGAGATAAATGATACAGCCATCGCAATTAAGACACCAATTACAGCGAAGATAAAGTTGTTCATTGTATAGCCTAGAGCTAATGCTTGTTCAGTTGGAATATAAACTGGAAGAACAAGTAAGCCAGGAGAGCCAGCGCCAAATCTTTCTACACCAGTAAGACCTAAGAATAGGCCGCCTACACCACCACCAATCATAGCTGCATATAGTGGGAACATATATTTTAAGTTAACACCATATAATACAGGTTCAGTAATACCCAAAACACCAGTAAGACCAGCAGAAGAAGCTAATTGCTTAGTATCAGGATTCTTACTTCTTAGGGCAACAGCTAAACCAGCAGCACCTTGTGCAGTATTTGAAACCAACATACCAGGACCAACAACCGCATCATGGCCGGCAGTTGTTAAGTTGTTTGTACCAATTGGAATTAAACCATAGTGAGTACCAGTCATAACAAGGAATGGTGAGAAGATACCAACAACAGTAGGAACAATCCAAGGAGCAGTATTCTTTAACCATGTGAAGAAGATTTGAATAAGTTCTGATGCCCAAGTACCAATAGGACCAAGTAATGATAATGTTAAGATAGCACCAATAGTCAACGAGAAGAATGGCACAAAGAAGAACTTAACAGCCTTTGGACAATACTTTTGCATAAACTTTTCAACATATGACATCACCCATACGCCCAAGATAATTGGAATTACACTTGATGCATAACTTGTAACTACTTGTACCGGAATAAAGCCAAATAATTTAATAGATGTAGCAGCACCTTCTACAATTGTACCAGCAGCTAAGGCAGCTTCATATGAGCCAGCAGCCGCAATAGCCTTGTTAGTAGCTGAAATACCACTCATTAGACTTGTTAATTGTGGATAAACAAGAACACCACCTAGTGCCATTGCAGTTCCTTGGTTACTCTTAAATTTCTTAGCACAAGAAGCAGCTAGAATTAAAGGTAAGAAGTAGAATGCAGCATCCGCAATCGCATTTAAGATGACATAAGTTTGACTGCCACCCTTTAACCAGCCAAATGTTGAACATAATGCCATTACCGCCTTTAATAGACCAGCACCAGTAATAGCTGGAATGATTGGTTGGAAGATACTTGCGATACCTTCTAATACTTTAGATAACTTAGAACGTTTGTCTTCCTCGTCAGCTTCAACCTCATCATGTGACTCGAAGCCACCAAGTGTAACTACCTCTTGATAAACTTGAGGAACATCTGGTCCAATAACGATTTGGTATTGGCCACCAGCATTCACGACCTTTAAAACGCCATTTAAGTTACTGATTTTATCAGTATTTGCCTTAGTTTCATCGTTTAAAGTAAAACGTAATCTAGTTGCACAGTGTACAACAGATTTAACATTTGATTTACCACCGATATTCTCAATAATATCGCTCGCTAATTGTTTATAACTCATAAAATTTCTACATTTGTTTCAATTACTTTTTTATACCAATAGAAGCTATCCTTCTTTATTCTCTTTAAATCACCGCTTCCATCATTTTGTTTATTCACATATATCATGCCATATCTTTTCTTCATTTCACCAGTTGATGCTGAAACTAAATCGATACAACCCCAAGAAGTATAACCCATTACTGGAATACCATCTTTATTAACCGCATCTAACATTGCCTTGATATGTTCTCTCATATAATCGATTCGATATTCATCATGAATAGAACCATCTTCTTCAACAACATCATTAGCACCCAATCCATTTTCTACAATGAACAGTGGTTTGCTGTAACGATCATATAAGATATTTAAGGTAAGTCTTAAGCCAAGTGGATCAATTTGCCAACCCCAGTCACTTGCCTTCAAATATGGATTAACTACCGCACTAATTACCGCATTACCTCTTGCATGATTCTTTAAGATTTCAGGATCATTTGAAATACAACGGCTACAATAATAGCTAAAGCTGATAAAGTCCACTGTTCCCATTTTTAGAACTTCGCTGTCGCCCTCTTCCATTTTAATCTTAATGCCAGCCTTTTCCATTCTCTTAAGCGCCCATACAGGATACTCACCACGTGCTTGGACATCAATAAAGAAATAGTTATCACGATCTCTTTCCATTGCTGTATAAACATCATCCGGTTTACAAGTATATGGATAGAATTGACCAGCAGCCAACATACAACCAACTTTAGCCTTAGGCATCATTTCATGAGCTAACTTAACAGCCTTAGCACTAGCGATTAATTCATGATGAGCTGCTTGATATTTAACTAACTCTTCATCTTCACCTTCTTCAAAGACGATACCTGCACCCATAAATGGCATATGAAGTAACATATTGATTTCATTAAATGTTAACCAATACTTTACCTTATCACCATAATTCTTGAACAGAATCTCACATAAGTGTAGAAATGCATCAATCATCCTACGATCTTTCCAACCACCATACTTTTTAATCAAAGCGATTGGTGTATCAAAGTGACAAATAGTAACTAGTGGTTCAATATCATACTTTAGGCATTCGTCAAATACTTCATGATAGAATCTTAGTCCTTCAATGTTGGGTATTTCATCATCACCATTTGGCAAGATACGTGTCCAGGCAATAGATAATCTATAACACTTAAAGCCCATTTCTGCAAACATTTTAATGTCTTCCTTAAAGTGATGATACATATCGATTGCCTTGTGAGATGGATAGATATGCTTATCATCACACTCTAGCATCCTCATTTGACCTTTGGCTACTTTCATTCGATCTTCACCAAATGGTACAACGTCAACACTAGATAAGCCCCTGCCACCTTCGTTGTAGGCACCTTCACATTGGTTAGCTGCAGTTGCACCGCCCCAAAGAAAGCCTTCTTGCATCTTCATTTTTCAATCCTCCGCTTATTTTTACGCCTTCATAATACCAACATGTTTAAACAAGTTCAAGTACTTTTTTAGTATTTTTGTAAGCCTTTGCATTTTTCTCTTGTTTAAACATGTTTTTATTGAAATTCCACTTGTTATTTGATAATATAAACTAATTAAAAGAGGTGTAAATATGCCAAAATCAAAGTATGAACAAATATATAAGTCATTAAAAAAGAGAATAGATTCAGGTGAATATAATGAAGGATCTTATTTGCCTTCTGAGAATACTTTAATTCAAATATACGACTGTTCCAGGAATACAGTAAGAAGAGCAATTTCCCATTTAACCATGGAAGGTTATGTTCAACCTCATCATGGCAAGGGTGTTAGAGTGATTCATTCTAGTAGTGATAATCAACCAAAATATGATTATCTTATTACAGATGCTGAAGGTGTTTATGCCACAGGCAAAAGATATGGCTTTAGCGTAAGAAATAAAGTTATAGCTTTTGAAGAATTAACGATAGATGAACACTTAGCTCAAAAAACTGGTTTTCCAAAAGGCATACAAGTCTATTTGATTCAAAGAGTTAGATATATTGACGATGTCGCCAAGATGATTGATACTTCTTTATTAAGAAAAGATGTTGTTGGCCAGATGAATGAAAAGATTGCGGAGAAATCATTATTTAATTATTATTCCAAAAGTTTAGGAATGGAAATAGCTACTATTAAAAGAAAGATTACTATGGTAGAAGCTACTCCTCTTGATGAAAAGTATCTTGAATTAGGAGATTTTAATTGTTTACCAATGATCACATCAAGAATCTATAATAACGAAGGAATTAAGTTTGAATTCAGTGAATCACGTAATCGTCCTGATATGTTCGTGTTTAATTCAATCACTTCAAGAGCACTTGCTCCAAAGAAATAAGTTGGTATTAAAAACCAACTTTTTTAATTAAAGATATTGACTAGTAATAACTATATGATATATTAATATATGAATGAATGTTCATATATTAAATGGAGGAAAAAGAAATATGAAAAAGACTTATAAGATTGAAGTAGATTGTGCAAACTGTGCAAACAAGATGGAAGAAGCAGCTAAGAAGACTGCTGGTGTTAAGGATGCAGTGGTTAATTTTATGACATTAAAGATGATCGTAGAATTTGAAGATGGTGCTGATGTTAAGGAAACAATGGCAGCTGTACTTAAAAACTGCAAGGCTGTAGAAGACGATTGCGAGATTTATTTATAAGATGACCAAGAAACAAAAGAAAAATCTATATAGGATAATTAGTGCCCTAGTCTTCTATGTTGCATTAAGAATTGTTAATATAGAGAATCCTTATTTAGATTTCTTTCTATATTTAATTCCATATCTAATAGTTGGCTATGATGTATTAAAAGGTGCACTACATGGTATCCTAAACAAACAAGTATTTGACGAAAACTTCTTGATGGCAGTAGCCACAGTAGGTGCCATTGGCCTAGGTGAATATCCTGAGGCCGTTGCCGTTATGTTGTTCTATCAAATTGGTGAACTTTTCCAAAGCTATGCTGTTGGAAAGTCACGTAAGAATATCTCAAATTTAATGGATATTAGACCTGACTATGCCAATATCGAAAAAGATGGAGAACTTGTTAAAGTTGATCCTGATGAAGTGGCAATTGGCGATATTATTACAGTTGTAGTTGGTGAAAAGATTCCCTTGGATGGTATTGTAGTTGAAGGTACTTCTTCACTTAATACTAGTGCCTTGACAGGTGAATCAAAGCCTAGAAGTGTAAAAGTTAATGATGAGGTAATTTCAGGCTGTATCAACATGGAATCACCTTTAAAGATTAAGACTACTAAGGACTTTGGCGAATCAACTGTATCTAAGATTCTAGATTTAGTTGAAAACGCCACAAGCGCTAAATCAAAGTCAGAAAACTTTATCACAAAGTTTGCCCATTACTATACACCAATTGTATGTTATAGTGCTTTGGCTGTTGCGATATTGCCTCCTCTTGTGAATGGACTTATCTTAGGCAATGGTTATAATTGGTCAACATGGTTAATAAGAGCTCTTACTTTCCTTGTTGTATCATGTCCTTGCGCCATCGTCATCTCTATCCCATTGTCTTTCTTTGGAGGTATTGGTGGTGCTAGTTCCCAAGGTGTACTTGTAAAAGGTTCCAACTATCTTGAACAATTATCTAAGGTTAAGATTGTAGCCTTTGACAAGACAGGAACTATGACTAAGGGTATATTTGAAGTAACTACCATTCACAACAATGAATTTAGTAAGGAAGAATTGCTTGATTATGCAGCCCATGGTGAAATCTTTACTACCCACCCTATTGGTAAATCTATCATTAAAGAATATGGTAAACCTCTTGATAAATCAAGAGTTAAGTCAGTAAAGGAAATTCCTGGTAAGGGTATTAAGGCTATTATTGATGATAAAACGGTTCTTATTGGTAATGAGAAGCTAATGAGTGAATATGGTGTTTCTATCATTGAATGCCATGATGAAGGAACAATTGTTCATCTAGCATTAGATAATCATTATAAGGGTCATATTCATATCGGTGATGTGATTAAGTCAACAAGTGAAAAAGCGATTTCTGAATTAAAGAAAATTGGCATCAGATTAACAGTAATGTTGACAGGTGATGAAAGACATGTAGGTGAAAATGTTGCCAAAAAATTAAATATCGATAGAGTTTATAGTGAACTTTTACCTCAAGATAAGGTATCTAAGGTTGAAGAACTATTAAAAGATAAAAAAGAAGATGAAGTATTAGCCTTTGTGGGTGATGGTATCAATGATGCCCCAGTCTTAAGCTTAGCTGACATTGGTATTGCGATGGGTGCCTTAGGTTCTGATGCGGCAATTGAAGCAGCTGATGTAGTCTTAATGGACGATGATCCTTTAAAGATTGCTAAGGCTATCAAGATTGCCAAGAAATGCATGAGAATTGTCTATGAAAACATCTTCTTTGCGATTGGTATAAAGGTAGCATGTTTAATCCTAACCGCAATTGGTATTACCAATATGTGGATTGCCATCTTTGCGGATGTAGGTGTTATGGTAATTTGTGTGCTTAATGCGATAAGAGCGTTAAATGTTAAAAGACTATGATTAGTGAAGATAATATTTATAATCTAGCAGAATTATTCAAGGTATTTGGTGATTCAACAAGAATTAGAATCTTGTTGTTACTACAAGAAAAAGAAGCTAGTGTTAATGAAATAGCTAATGAATTAAACATGAACCAATCAGCTATTTCTCATCAATTAAAGAATCTTAAGCACTCAAAATTAATTAAAAATAGAAGAGATGGTCAAACAATCTATTATTCATTAGATGATGATCATGTTTATAAAATCATTGAAATGGGACTTGCCCATGTTGATGAATAAGAATGGTAGAATAGTTATATGAAATACATAGGATTAGATTTAGGAAGTGTTACATGTGGCATTTCCAAAAGCGATACAGGCGTCATCGCCCAAGCTGTTAAAACCATTCGTTTTAAACCAGATGATTATGATGAATGTTTTGATAAGTTATTAGACTTCTTTGAAAAGGAATATACACCAGACTTAATTGTAGTGGGTTATCCCCTATTAGAAAACGATGATGTAGGTCCTAAAGCTCAATTATGTGCTGATTTTGCTAGAGTCTTAGAAGAAGAAACTGGCATTAAGTGTGTTCTTCAAGATGAAAGAAATACTACTAAAGATTCTCATGAATTCTTAATCAATAACTTTGATATGTCCCGTAAAAAGAGAAAGAAGATTATCGATCAACAGGCAGCTGTTCGTATCTTACAGTATTGGCTTGATGCGAATAGAAATAAACAATAAGTATTAATAATGGTGAGCACATGCTCACCATTATTTAATAATTCATTGATCTAAATTTTTCTTCAATACCACCATTATCCTTAACAACCTTCAACATTAGATTCTGTATCCAGATATAATCATCATCGTTAATACAATATAAATCACTAACACATCCTGTATCATGCAACATCACAAGCTTATCATCTATATTGTTTCTTACTACATCTAGATAATCTTCATCAATTTGTTTTAAAAGGATATTAGAACCATCTTTAAATGTAACTTCTACACATTTATAAGCATTTAGAATAGTATCATCGCTAAATTCTTCAACACTTTCAACATCCAAGGAAAGATATTCTAAGAATTCATCGATAGTAAATATTTTTCCATCTTTATAATAATCTAGTTCCATTTTCTTTATTGGTGATTTTTTTAAACATTCAACGATTCTCTTATCAGTGTTTTTACTTAACAATAAGTTATCAAATACATAGTACTTATCATATAAGTTAATGCTTCCCTCTTTATCTTTAAACAGTAAATTTATAGGATAAGCCTTTAAACTATATTTGATATTGTTCAAGATAATCATTTCATATTCATTATCACCAATTGTATATGTATAAAAGTTATCTTTGCTTTTCATTGAATCGACCACAAAACCATGATAATGAAGATAGGTATAATAATCACTATAATCAAAATATTCTCCGGTATATTCTTCTAAGACTGTTTTGTTGGAACATGAAACTAAGCAAATTGTTAAAGTAATTATTAAAATTATATATTTTTTCATAAATTATTTAAAAACATGATAATATCTTAATTTCCAACCTGAATCTTCAGAGTCTTTTAATGTCTTAAAATCAGTAGAATCAGGATCATTAATATAAATAGTTCCATTCGAATCATAACCATAAACCACCATAAAATGCGCATCATTATTCGAATTATTAACTTGTATAATTATCGGATTGCCATTATTTAAATAAGGTTTAAAAGTAGACAATGCATTTGAACTGTTAGCATAACCATGTGCAACTCTAGAGAAACCCAAATTTTTTGGAATTTGTTCCCAATTCATAGGACAAACAACATAATTATTATTAATATATGAAGGCTTTACACTTTTTATTTTGATAAAATTATAAACCATAGTCATAGAAACAAGTGCACATCCGCTTGATTTTATAGTTGTACCAGGGCAACCATTAAGTGGATCATTCGCCCATCTAGAATCAGTTTGAGTTAATCTTAAAATACTCAATTTAGTAGAGGCTCTTGCTGATGCTAAAGTTTTAGAATTTATAAAGAGTTCCATTTCATATTCTGGATCAATCCAAAATTCTTCTTCATCTGCCACATATAGCATAGGCTTAGCATAGCGTTCATCATCTATAGTTTCTTCACAAGCCATAACAGTTGTTGGCTGTATAATTAAGAAAAAGCCAACAAGCATAATAAATAATTTTCTCATCATTTTACACTCCTTTTTATTCAATATTGCAATATCCAAATTTTCCACCATAACAATAATAGACAAAGCCCGTTTTATTTTCATCTCGTCTATCGTATGTAATAGAAAGAGCAAGTTCACCTTTCTTTGAAGAAGATATTAATTCTCTGATTTCATTAATTAATACTCCATTTTCCCAATACTCTTTCACCGTCACTTCCGCAACAAATGCCCTTCTTTCAATGTTGTTGATAATATTATGTGGATTTGTAAATAATAAACTAGTTATCATTGATAATTGAATTAGTTTTTTCATAGTTATTACCAACACCTTCCTTGACATTCACATTTTAAGTTTACATTTTTTGGTTCTTTAGCATAATCACCAAATTCAGTTGGCAAGAAAAGAATTGTAATCATTAGTAAAATGATTAATTTTTGCTTCGATTTCATAATGAATTTTCTCCTTTATTTGACTTCAATATACTTAATTATTTTAAAAATTTGTTTAATTTTTGAATAAAAAGAACTAAATTAAGAATTTTATTCGCAATTTATAAAAAATTAGTCAAATCTTTAATAAAATAGAGACATGGATACAGGGGTAATTGATTTAGAAACACTAGGTGGCATCTTTAAACATTATAGAAATATAAGTGGTTTTTCTAGAGAAGACTTAAGTTATGATGTTGTCTCAGCTAGTACTGTTCAAAGAATCGAAAATGGTGTTCCCATTAAGAACATTTCTTTTTATGAAAAATTTGCGAATAAATTAGGCTATGATTTTTTATCGGATGAAAATCCTTATATAGAATTATCTGAACTCATTGTAAGTTTTATAAATAGTATCAATAGGGTTCCTTATAAAAGACTTTTACAATTAGAAGAAAAGATTATTCATTTTAATATTAAGTATCAAAAATATATCTATATTAATGAACTTTCGCTTCTTCCTATAACTGCCCTTAAAATATATAAAGACAGCTTCGATATTGATATATCATATATCGATTTAATTAAAGATGTTTATCCTTATTTGAAAGGTGATTTAAGGACAATCTCAGATTATATTTTATATAAGTTAAGTTTTGAATATTATTATAATGAAGAATTTAAAAAATATTCTGTATATGGAAAGGGCCTACAAGATAAGCCGATTTTCTTTTTTGACAATATCTACTACGATATTGATAATTACAACCTTGTATGTATCTATGAAAAATATAAAGATGAATTAAATTCTAATATTAAAAATAAGGTAGAACTATTTTCAATATATTCTAACTTAGCTTGTTGCGAACTTAATCTCGATAGACACGAAAATGCCTATAATCATTTAAAAAACGCTTTGGAAATTGAAAATATTAGAGAATATTTACCCGATACAGTCTATTTAAAAACCATCAAAAGATTTGGGATAATAAATTTTTATACTTCTAAATATCAAGATGCCATTAAATGTTTTGAATACGTTAGAAAAAAGAGTCCTCTTATTCTTGATTTTAACTATATTTTCTTGTTTAATTCATTAGAAAAAATAGGTGCAAATAATGTGATTTTAGATATTGTTGAAAATGATAAAAAATATATAAAAAGTTCAATTCTTAAAAATGTTTTTAATTACTATAAAGAAAAACATACAACTAATGATATTAATATATTGGAAAATATTATTTGTGAGAAATTAACCATGGAAAAACTAGTTTCGAAAATTTATTATGATATTTTCTTGGAAGATCTTAAAAACATAGTAAAAATCAACAATCATTATAAGAAACTATATATCTACACTGAAAATAATGATTAAAGATTAACAATGGTGAGCACATGCTCACCATTGTTTGTTTAAATACTTAATTCAATATCTTTGATCTTTTTAGCTAAACCACTAACCTTATCAAGTGGTGTTGAACATAGACCAACTCTAATACCCTTATTAACCTTTACACAATAGATATGGTTTTCAATTAATAGAGCATGTAGCTTATCTCTAAATTCATTATCATACTTAATAGTCACAAAGAAACCATCATTATATGGATATAGATTCAAACCTACTTCATTACTTTCTTTGATGAATAAGTCAGTACGTTGTTTCAAAAGATTACGGTATTCATTTAATTCAGCTTTAAATTCATCAAAATGATTATTCAAGACATTAGTAATCGCAATCATTGAGCCATTATTACAGCTACCATATGTAGTTCTAATATGCTTCTCACATTGATTAATAAACAAGTCTACAAACTCTTTATCTTTATTAATAATGATTAGAGCACCAAGTCTTTGGCCATAATAAGAGAAAGTCTTTGAACAAGAAGCTGCCACAAAAGTTAAAACATGCTCACCCATCTCACCAATCAAAGCTAAATAATCTTTATAATCTTTACTATATGCATAATCAATATAAGCTATATCATTAAGTAAGATTGCTTCCTTTGTTTCATTTAAAGTCTTAGTGATCTTCTTCCATTCTTCATATGAATAAGATAAACCACATGGATTTTCACATGGTGAATTAATTACCACAAAAGGTCTTTCATTCTCCTTAATTAATGAACACAGCTGATCTACATCATACGGATCATAAACTAAGGCTTTAAGATTTCTTTCAACCAACATTTGTCTATAGTTGCCCCAAGCAATCTCAGGGATAATAACTGTATCATCTTCATTTAGACATAAATCTAAGGCTAGAGCGATACCACCAGTACCACCTGCAACCGCAACTGCCTCACCATTACACTTATCTTCTAAAACGAATTTAGTAATAGCTTCTCTAAAGTCAGGATTGCCACATGGACTTTTCGCATAAGCTGTCTTTTCAGCACTTGTTAGTTCATCATAACATTTGTAGACACTCTTAAAACACGCAATCTTGCCATCTTCACCACATAAAGAGCCAATAGTAGCATTAATAGTACTTGGATCATTATCTGCCTTAGCTAGACCAGATACCGCAAATACAGCGTCTTTGAAAATTGACAATTCTTTATTCTTCTTAAAAAACATATTTTTTACCCTCATAGTAATATAATACAACTTTTGTAAATTGAAAAGATAGTTTAAGATAATATAGGAGGATATGAAAATGTTAGTAATTGAAATGAACGATGGAAAAGTGATGAAGTTTGAATTAGATCCAGAAAATGCTCCTATCACTTGTGCTAATATGGAAAAATTAGCTAACGAAGGATTCTATGATGGTTTAATCTTCCACCGTATTATCAAAGATTTTATGATTCAAGGTGGTGACCCTGAAGGTACTGGTATTGGTGGCTCTGATGAAGAAATCAAGGGCGAATTCATTGGCAATGGTGTTGTGAATAATCATAAGCACAAAAGAGGCACTATCTCTATGGCACGTGCTCAAGATCCAAACAGTGCATCATCACAATTCTTTATTTGCCACGTAGATACACCATTCTTAGATGGTCAATACGCAGCATTCGGTGATATGGTAGAAGGTTTTGAAGTCTTAGATGAACTTGCAAGTGTTAAGACAAGCTTCAACGATAGACCAGTTAATCCACCAGTAATTAAAACAATTTACGTTAAATAAAAGGAAACAATTCGTTTCCTTTTATTTAACATCCTTCAGGTTTCTTACAAGGAACAACCTCAGCTAGACCACCAAGAGAAGTTTCCCTTAATTCCATCGCAATCTTTTGCCCTGTATACTTCATAGTCTCAACAATCATATCAAAGCTTACAATATTGTCTTTAATATGACTTAAATATTTCGCATACAACATAGAATCAATAGCTCTTAAAGCACCAATACCATTTCTTTCAATACAAGGTACTTGTACATAACCACCAACCGGATCACATGTTAGTCCAAGATTATGTTCAATGGCAATCTCGGCCGCATATTCAATTGATTTAGCTGGTAATTTTTCTAAATATGAGGCGAAAGCACTAGCCATAGCAGTAGCACTGCCTATTTCAGCTTGGCAACCTCCAACAGCACCCGAAATAGAAGCATTAGTCTTAATCAAATTGCCAAATAAGCCGGCAACTGCTAAGCCATCAGCTAAGTCACTTAATTCAAATCCCTTTTTATAGTATTTATATAAAACCGAACTTAAGACACCGCAACTTCCTAAAGTTGGTGCTGTAACCACAATCTTACCACATGCATTTTCTTCTAAAGCTGCATAAGCATAAGAACTTAAAAATAATTTTTCTTTAATAGCTTCATCACTACATTTCTTAGCCTCATTATTTAAAGAAGCAGCTACTCTTTTAAGCTTTAAAGGTCCTGGCAAATCACCACTTGTAGCTAAACCATTATCGATTTCCGCAATCATCTGTTTAGCTACTTCTAATAGATATTCTTTAATATTAGGTTCGAAACAATAAATATAGCCTGCATAATCTAAATCATTATGTAAACAAAATTCATTAATCGAATTAAGTGAATTATGAGGATAGACATTTGGATCAACAATACTCTCAATCCCTTTTACTTTTATAGCACCACCACCTGTAGAATAAATTACAAGCTCATCACTAGTACCCTCTTCAAAAACCATTGTATTAGGATTTTCATCATAACTCTCGTTTTTAAAAATAATAGTAACTTTCTTAGGCTTAAAAGTATCCTCAATAATCTTATCTGACATATGACCCCTTCCTGTTAGGGCAAGAGAGCCATATAAAGTAACTGTATATTCATCCTTGTTATATTTATCCATGTAATATAAACAAGCATTTCTAACACCTAATGTATGGGAGCTAGAGGGTCCCGGACCTATTCTATATAATTCTTTTAATGATTCCATACTCTCATTTTAATACGAGAACCTGTTATTTTCTTAACCATTTGTATACTCATCAACAAGAAGGAAGGTACAAAGATTAAAGCGTTATAGACATATAGATTATGAATATAGATATAATCGCTTGTTACACTTGATAATAAAATTGTTATACCTACAAATGTTAGGAAACTTACTGAAACAAAAAGATAAATTTCCATAAGACTATTCACATTTAATCTGCCTAGATATTCTGATAAGTTAGCACTTACTAGTGCTTCAGTTATTAGGAAAGTGTAAGATATGAGATTCTTATCAAAATATCCTAGATTGAAAACTATAATATTAAATACTAATGTAATAATCGCAATACTAATATAGCGCCAGCAAATTTTTCTTGTATCACTTAATAATAGAAACATTAGAAACAAGAGTATCGCAAGAATCTCCATCTTATTTAAATAAAAGCCCCATCCAATCATCAAAGTCCATAACACGTACATCTTTTCTTCCTCCTTGTGTCATTAATATATAATGAATACAATTTGTCATTGTCCAAATAATTGGACAATACTATAATTGGGTTATGGAAAAGAATAATAAGAAAAGAATATTATATTTGATTGAAATATTAAAGAAAAATTCAAACTTTGACAAGCATTTAAGTTTAGATGAAATCATTTCTTTACTTGAACACAAGAATATTAGAGTAGATAATCGTAAGACTCTTTATGATGATTTTAAGATACTTAATGAATGCGACATTAATGTTGAATATGATAATGGTTATTATCTATTAGATTGTCCCTTTAATCTATCTGAAATTAAAATAATTCAGGATTCTATCAATTCATTAAAGAATCTAGATACATCTTTTAAAAACGATCTAAACAATAAGTTATATTCATTTATTTCTAGCGATGAAGAAAAACTATTAGAAGAAATTAAATATACAAATACTCAAAAGACTCAAAAGCTGCTTCCAAAGATGGAAGATATTTTAGAAGCTATTAGAACTCATAAGATGATAAGTATCACTACCAAGAATAATCAAATTCAAGATGTCTTTCCCATCTTTATCCATCGTGCCAATGACTATTATTATTTCTATTTTCATTATCAAGACAGCACTAAGATATACCATTATCGTTTTGATAATATTAAAGATGTTCTTATTAAAGATACATTAGATAACATAAACATTCCAACCAAAAAGATTATAAGTCATATCAATGAATCAAGTAATTCTTTTTATACTAAAGAAACTACTAAGGTAAATATCACCATATCAGATTCGAGCCCAGATTCGTGCCCAAAAACAATAAACAGACTTCTTGATGACTTCCCTGGCGTTATCATCAACAAGAATAAAGCTACTTTGTTTGTATCAATTAATCAAATCTTCTTTTCTAAGATTCTAGCCTACGGCAATGAAATAAAAATAAGCGATGAGACAATCGCTTATCAATACGTTGAATATTTAAAGAGTATTCAAAATAATTATTTAGATTAATAATTTCTTTTTATTTAGAATATAGTATCCAAAACCAAACAAATCAGCCAAGAACCAGCCAATAGGAACTGACCACCAGATACCAACAACACCAACTATAGAAGATAGGATATAGGCTAATAAAACCCTTGTACCAAGCGAAATGATAGTTAAGACTAAACTCATAGCAGGTTTACCAATCGCCCGATATAGGCCATATAGAAGGAACAAACAACCTATGCCAAGATAAAAGCTACCTTCTATTCTTAGCTGACTACTCCCACAGGCAAGCCAGTGGGGTTTACTACCAAGTTTAGCTTGTAATAGTACATCATTTTCAGACTTTGGAATACAAGTATAAATCTATTTAAGTAAGAACTTCTATTACCAAGCAGTCCAACGACCACATTAACGGTAAATTTCTATCTTACGATATGGAAGTATAATCAATCTCCCTTATGTTTATTTTATACTATTTTGATTCCACTATTCAATACTTTGATTCTATTAATCTTAATTCTTTTAATTATGTGGCTTTCATCCCATAAGCAAGCCTATGGGGTTTTCGACACTAATTAATAACATCTTCTTGCCTGGTAAAATTCTCTTTGCCAATAACCATTTCCTAATGTTGCAACCTGTACTGGTTTACCACTTGAAGGGGCATGTACCATACGATTACCACCAATATAGATACCGACATGATGAACACCAGAATATGAACCATTTGAACTAAATAAAATAATATCACCAGCCTGCATAGAACCACGATCTACCTGTGTTCCTACACCACATAATGTCTTGGTCGTATTTGATCCAATATTAACACCAGCCTGATAATGAGCCCAGTTAACTAGACCTGAACAGTCGAACTTAGTCCAGTTAGGGTTTGCAATCTGACTCATAGAGTGACATCCACCCCACACATACATATAGCCCTGACGTGTTAATGCCTTATTCGCAATTGCAAGCCCTCTTGCAGACTGATTAGCACTTGGAGCTGGTGCAGGTGTTGTATTCTGACTGCCTCCTCCATTATTAGAAGAACCACCATGATTTGATGAACCAC
>URCJ01000005.1 GCA_900546285.1 uncultured Solobacterium sp.
ACAACAATAACTAAATTTCTAACAGGTTTATCAGACAAATAAAATGTATATTCATTCCAGTCTAAAGATATATAACAAGTATTAAAAAAACTTGTTACACATAAGTATGTAATAATTATCCCAAAAACTAATAAACTAACATTTTCATACAATAAGTTTAAAACTTTTCTCATTTGTTGTATGCTCTTTCTACTAAACCAAATAATTTCAAATGAAGCAAGAAGAAGATTAATCTTTGTTTAAAATTAAAATCCTTTTCCTTCTTAACATCACAATACCAATTAGGATATTGTTCTTCTAAATGCTCAATATTCTTCTTATAATAATCAATTCTAGTTGCCTTATCATTAATCTCTTTAATACGAAGAGTTGTCATAACCAAACAGTTTTCAAAATATAAACCTCTTACTTCATAAGCACCTAGTTGCAACTTTTCCTTAACCATAGAAATAGCCTTATAAATATCAAAGATTCTAATATCAGCCTTATGAGTAATCGAACCTTCTCTTTGAACATAATAATATAAAGGCTTATAAACATGAGCCATATTATTTGCCTGGGCAATCCATGTTGGAATCACAGCCAAATCCTCATACCACATGCCCTTAAAGAATCTCTTATCTCTCATAAAAGAAGCCTTATATAATTTATTATTCGCACTATTATTAGAGAATATAATTTCTTTATTATCTCTATAATTAGAAACGCCCTTATAATTAGAGCCCCAAGAATATTCTAAAGAACCATTATCATAAACATAGTACATATCAAAACATACGATATCACTATCATACTCTTTACCCATCATATATGTTAGTTCTAATAATTCTTCATGAATATAGTCATCACTATCGATGAAACATAGATATTCACCACTAGCCTTTTCAATACCAAAGTTTCTTGCATCGCTCAATCCACCATTTTCCTTATCAAAAAATCTAAAACGTGGATCATTGCCTACAACCTTTTTAGCTACTTCAATCGAATTATCCTTAGTACCATCATTGATTACCAAACATTCAAAATCAGTAAAAGTTTGATTCTGAATTGACAATAAACATTTCTCAATGTATTTTTCTACATTATATACAGGAACTATAACACTTACTTTCATCTTATTTAGCCCCCATTAAATCCTTCAACATTGTTTTTTCAAATAAACCACTCAATAAGAAAGCACATTTTAATTTAGATAAAGTACCATCTTTTGGATAATTATTCATAACATCTTTCTTATGTCTGATTAAAGTCTTATATATATTCCAATATTCATTGAAATACTTTAACTTAGCACTATCAGCACCATGTTCAACAAGTTGACTCAACGCATATCTAAATTGAATATATGTTCTTGCATATAACATCTTATTATTGCCATCATGAGCATAATTAAATAGCTCACTCATAATTACATAATGATCATAGAAAGTCTTATCCTTAAAAGTAGACATACTATTACCTGGTCTATCGATTAAATAGTATGATAAGGCATCTTTAATATAGATTGCCTTTTCAGCATTCTCTAACGCATAAGTATATAAAAGTAAATCAGTAAAACTTACCTTGTGAGGTAACTTAATACCCTTACAAATACTTGTCTTGTATAGTTTGGCATGAGGACTTGGATCTAGATAATAGAAACTAGTTAAATCAGTATATACTTTATCAAATTCAGTATTGATATTTACTGAATGAATTACTGAATCAGTATAAATCTTTTCTTCATTGTCGTTATAAACAAGATACTTACAACCAACAACCATATCAACACCATTCTTAGTTAAAGTATTTACCAACACTTCTACCGCATCATCACTTAGCCAATCATCAGGATCACATACCATGAAATATTCTGATTCAATACGAGCTATAGCTGTTTCTAGAACACTGCCATAGCCACCATTTTCTTTTTCAATAAACTTAACTCTTTTATCTTTTTCAGCATACTTTAAAACAATTTCCTTACTATTATCTGGCGAACCATCAGAAACAGCTAAAATTTCAATATCAGAAAAAGTTTGTCTTGTCAGTGAATCAAGACACTTGCTTACATATTTTTCTACATTGTAGATAGGGACAATAATACTTACTTTACTCATTTTGTTAGATACCTGTGCCAAAAAGACATTGTGGCTTTATTATTAGTTCTTAAGAAGATTACATTCTTCTTACCTAAAGTCTTTATATATTTATTATGCATATAGTCTGGGAAATATTCTTTCACAAAACCAAATGCCTTTTCCATCAGTTCCTTATAATGTTCTGTTCTTAAGAATCTAAAAGCACCATAGACTAAGAAATGTTCAATAAACAAATATTCTAGTTCATCATAGAATTCTTCATATTTTTTTCTTCCCTTAAAATCCTTGATTACACTCTCAAAGATTGTAAAGATGTCATACATCTTATCATTATATGAAGAACCAAGTATTGAAGTGTTTCTTTGTAGGTAGTGATAACCAACGTTGTTATAACAGCCAACGCTCTTAATACTAGAAAAGAACTTAAGAGTAACCGGTATGTCCTCATACCATAGGCCTACTGGATACTTACATTCTAATTTATCAAACAACGATTTGCGATACATCTTATTCCAAGAAAATAATGGAGATAAGAATAAACTCTTAATATCATTATCACTTACTCTATTTAATCCTTCTTTTATAAAGGGTTCTTTTGAATTATCTTCCCAAACATATTCAAGATCCGCTACTACTAAATCATGATTACCCTTATAAGCTAGTTCTAACATATTATTATAAGTATCATATTCAATATAGTCATCACTATCTAAGAAAGTTATATACTCTCCACTAGCATATTTAATTCCATAGTTTCTCGCATCACTTAGACCACCATTTTCTTTAATATATGATTTAACAATTAAAGGATAATCCTTAACATATTTATCAATTATTAATTGACTATTATCCTTAGTACCATCATTTACTACTATTACTTCGTAGTCATCTATTTCTTGGTTAACTAAAGAATCTAGACACTTATCTAGATACTTTTCAACATTATATACAGGTACTATAACAGATAACTTTTTCATCATTAAACATTATATCAATAAAGACTTTCTATTTTTCCCTTTTAATAACAACAATAAGAGCTGCAAGTCCAATAAAGCTTAAAATTAAACCAGTCTTAAAATAAGGTGACATAAAGTTCATTTCTATATCGTTATGTCCAGCGTTTAATTCCAAACCAATGAAACCACCATTAACAGATATTGGTGTAACTTTTTCTCCATTAACTTTGATATTCCAACCCTTATTATTTGGAATAGGTATTAACAAGATATTATCGTTATCTAAATCAATATTAGCCTTAAAGTAATTCTTATATCTTTCAGTAATATTTAATTTAACTTCACTTATATCTTTATACTTAGATATATCAATTGTTTCATCATCGACCAAGATATAGTCATAAAAATCTTTTGTATCATTAAAATCTTTTGTGTATTTTAGTTTACTTGAAGTATAACCAAAACCCTTATAGTTTAAGTTCTTATATACCATTAAGTAATCTAAATTATAAGCATATTCAAATTCTAATTCTTTAGGTAATTCATCTTCCTTATATACAATATAATACTTAACACCTAACATGGTATTTGCGTATGGATCATCACATTCTAATACCCAACCCATACTTAAAGAATTAGATATAATAGTGGATTTACTAAGTTTTGAAAATGTTTCTGTTTTATAGTCGTACATAGAATTATAAGTTGAAGTAGACATAAAACCATAAACTAAGGATTTATTTTGGTTTAATATCTCAGGCGGATTGTTATTCTTGTAATTATGATAATAACGGTATTCATCTTCATCTAAAGTTTTAAAATAATTAATATCTTCGTTCTTAATAACATCATTTAATATAAAGCCTCCACCTACAGTTGTATTAATATAGAAATTGCAAGATAAAAACGCAACCAACTCCAAAATAGATAGTATCATGGCGATGCTTTTTTTAATATCAAAAGCGATAATCATTATTATGTTCAATATTATGCAAGCATAGATTATATTTAAATTAGTTCTTACATTCCAATAATCAATATAATTTCTTTTATACATTAAATACAATTGAATTATTAATCCAAGCATATAGACAACACAGATAATCGTGGATTTTTTTCTATCACATTTCTCTAAACCCATTGCCGCTAGAACAAGAATATAAAGTTCCACTAGAAAAGTCCACCTTAATGAAGGTTCCGAGAATCCGTGCATAAAAGATGACAATGGTCTATAACCTACACATAGAACTAATACAATTAAAAGAACTAATTCATTTTTATTTTCTTTTCTTGTAACAAAATCAACACATGACAACAAAGGTACCAATGTAATGAATAAAGAGTAAGAGTTTTCGTGACAACTATTACTAGTTTTAAAAATCGTATCAAGGGCCCAGGGGATATATATTGTTAATGAAGACCATAATCCTGCATAAACATTTCTTTGCCAAAACAAATCATTTGTTTCATTAACACCTACTCTTGAATTATTAAAAATGTATATCATAGAAGGCAATGTAATCATAGAACCAATCATAAAGCCAACAATTAAATAGCCGAATAAAGAGAAAAAATCTATCAAGATATTTTTAAATGATTTCTTAAATTTAATTTCGATCATTATCGAAATCATAAATAAGAAAATTAATGTTGGAAACATCAAGTAAGAACTTTGTAAAAACAGTATAGATGAGGCAATTATAAATATAATTGGCTTATTATCTTTAAAATAATTTAATAATCCAATAAACAATAGTGGTAGGAATGCGTAGAATCGATAAAACATATAATTTTCTACAAATTGGAATGCTTGCCCACCAAATGCATACACGAGCGGGATGTATACTAGCGTTGAAATTTTGCATATTCTGCATTTTTTAAAAGTATATACATCAAACTTGCTGCGATATAAACACAAATAATAATTTCTACAATTAAACCAATTTCAATTTTATTTCTAAACAATAATAATAGCGGTAAAAATATGTCTCCTGTGCAGTAATAACCCATAGCACTATAAAAATCTGTGCCAAGATACATATTCCAAGAATACATCGGCAATCCCTTACCTTTTATGAATTCAATTACCAAATCAATCCATTCTTTGTAAAAGATATTATATTGAAACCACTGGTCATTTCCTAATATGAATGGCTTTTTTAATACAAATGCAAATAAAAAATAGAACAATACTATTAAAACACTAATTATTGAATATATACATAAAAGTGGTTTGTTTTGTTTAAAATATTTTGTAAATCGACTGTTCATAAATTATTTCTTTCTATCAGAATATCTTCTTTCTTCAGCAACTTTTCTTAAATGCTTGCCATATTCTGATTTACCATAACTATCTGCAGACTTTAGTAGTTGTTCCTTACTAGTCCAGCCATTCTTATAAGCAATCTCTTCGATAACACTTATACCCACTCCTTGCAAGTTTTGAACTGTTCTTACAAAATTACACGCTTCAGCTAAAGAATCCATAGTACCAGTGTCTAACCATGTATATCCTCTGCCGAAGATTTCAACATTCAAACTATTATTCTCTAAATACATTTGATTTAAAGTAGTAATTTCAAATTCTCCAATTAATGAAGGTTTTACTTCCTTTGCCATATTACTTACGCCCTTTTGTTGATTGGCTAAAGAATCTAGACACTTATCTAGATACTTTTCAACATTGTATACAGGGACAATAACAGATAGCTTTTTCATCATTAAACATTATATCAATAAAGCTTATTGATTATTCTCCGTCTTGTTTCTTAGCATAGTAATCTCCAGTAACCACTTTTTTACCAATTTCAAATCGTTTCTTTACGCTATTTATAATTTCTTTATAATTGTCTGTTTCACCATTAAAGAAATCGATGCCGCCAGTTTCTGCATTATAGTAAAAATCATCAGTTAGTATGCTTCCATCCATAAAAGGAACTTCGTGTTTATTATCGCCCAATAAATCAACCCCCATTACAAAAGCATTTGTATAATCCAATCCAAACAAATTACACAATGTGGGATAAATATCAAAAGTTGAACCTAAAGTATGATTGGTTTGAGCCTCGGCATCCCCACTTGGATCATAAATAATAAATGGCACTCTATATTTTTCATAACCATATTCACCACTATAGATAACCTCTTGTTTTGCGTTATCATCAGTGATGCCATATGGATAATGATCACCATAAACAGCGATTATAGTATCATTTAATATTCCTTTATCTTCCAAATCAATCAATAACTGTTGAAGACCTTTATCTAAATTCATTTGGCTTGCTAAATAATGTTTTGTCTCCTCAGATAATCCACTAAATCTAGGATTATTGTTTAATTCATTTAGATTGTAATCATTCTCATCTCTATATACATAAGGCATATGTCCACTGGCACTAATTATAAAATCATAAAATTTTTCATCAGTATTTGTTCTATTTAAAGAATAGTTCATTAAAACGGAATCTTCTATCCAGTTTTGTCCAACTTGAAAATAAAGTGGATAAGGAATGCTTAATGTCTCAATACCATAAAATGTATCAAATCCTAAAGATTGATGAAAGGTTTCTCTATTATAATATGATGCATAAGATGAATGAAAACTATCAACATTATATCCATTATTCTTGAATAGATTTGCTAAGCTATATGGATAAGCATTTGATCCATATGTATAACAAGTAACTCCAGCCAAAGACGGTAACATAGAAGTTTGACTTATAAATTCACTATCACTTGTTGAACCTTGATATAAAGGAGCATAATAGTTATCAAAATAGAACCCTTCGTTTGCTATTTTATACAAAGTAGGTGTTATCTCTTCGTCAATCGGAAAATTATTTAAAGATTCAGCCAATACCAAAACAAGATTCTTATCCTTATACACACCTGTATATTTATTAACATTTGTATTTATATATGATTCTTCAACATAAGCATCTATCTCATTGATATCTTCAATGCTCAAAACATTATTTTCATTTTTCTTTATTTCGTGTTTAATATCATTAAATATGTAATCATAAATGCCAAATCTATCACAGTATCGTTTACTAGAAGATATTGTCTCTCTTAAATACATATCATTGTTCCAATTATTCCAACCATCATTTATAATTTCTTTTTCCAACTTTTTATTCATTCCGAAAATTATCAGATTAAACATTGCTATACACAAAATAACAATTAGTAGTTGTTTTTTATATGAAAAAGAGTCGCTAGTATTTTTAAGAACAATTATCAAAGTTATAAATATAAGCAATACTAAAAATATAAGAAAAGACTTAAAATCAACTTTTGCTCCTACTTCTCCAGCAACTTGAGGTAACTCTCCAAGGATGTTAATTTTGCTAATTCTAAAAAATGATGAAAAGAAATTATCATGAATTTCTTGTGCAAAACTATATATAGATATAATCAAGATAAATATAATTTCAATAATTCTTCTTGGTTTAGATTTTAACAACATTAACAAACCATCAAATAATATGATGTAGGCTAAATCAAATATGAAAGGTTGTTTACTTAAATCAAAACCAACATATAATCTTAATAATAACTCTATAAACAATAGTGCAATAGAAAATAATAAGATATCGATATTTTCCCTAATAATTCTTTTCATTTCTTTTTTCCTTTGATAATATTCATATTTTTCTATCGGAATATCTTCTTTCTTCGGCAACTTTTCTTAAATGCTTGCCATATTCTGATTTACCATAACTATCTGCAGACTTTAGTAGTTGTTCCTTATCAATCCAACCATTCTTATAAGCGATTTCTTCAATAACACTAATACCAACACCTTGTAAATTTTGAATCGTTCTTACAAAGTTACAAGCTTCAGCCAAAGAATCCATTGTACCAGTATCTAACCATGTATAACCTCTACCAAAGATTTCAACATTTAATTCGTCTTTGTCTAAAAACAATTGATTCAATGTGGTAATTTCTAATTCGCCTCTAGAAGACGGCTTTACTTCCTTTGCCATCTCGCTAACACCCTTAGGATAGAAATATAAACCAGTTACCGCATAATTAGATTTAGGATTACTTGGTTTTTCTTCAATAGATAAGGCTTTACCATTTTCATCAAATTCAACAACGCCAAATCTCTCAGGATCATTAACATAATAACCGAAGACAGTAGCCATACCATTCTCGGCTTTTTCTCTAGCTCCTACTAGCAAATTAGAAAAACCATTTCCATAGAAAATATTATCACCAAGAACCATTGCACAACTGTCATCACCAATGAATTCTTCACCGATTATAAACGCTTGAGTTAAACCATCAGGGCTTTCTTGAACAGCATACTTTAGACTTAAACCAAAATATTTACCATCACCTAATAAAGCCTCAAATCTTGGTGTATCAACAGGTGTAGAAATAATCAAAATATCTCTTATACCAGACAACATCAAAGTACTAAGTGGATAGTAAATCATAGGCTTATCATATATAGGCAACAATTGTTTACTTGTAACTTTAGTTAGCGGATAAAGTCTAGTTCCACTTCCTCCTGCAAGAATAATACCCTTCATATCACTGTTCTCCTTCGTAATAAAATATTATCTTATCTGCACTTTGTGGCAATTTATAATAGTCTTTAAATGTTTCAAAATGATAAGTATCACCAATTTCGATATCAGCCCCATGCACTGTATAAACAGGGAATCTAGGAATCCAAGCTTCCTCTACTTCTGAATGTTGTTGGTAATACTTAATAATTTCTAGTCTTTCGTTTTGCTTAATACCAACTAAACGATATTTATAAATATATTCTCTTGTTCTATCTGCAATTATTAAAACCAACACAATTAATATAATAGTTTTAATATGATGTTTATTAATGTTAACAAAATCTAATACAAGTATAGAAACAACAATCAAATAATAGACAGTATAAATAGCACTTCTAGATCCATAAATCGGTGAATATAGCATTACTAATGCATTACATCCTGCAAACATCAACATAAATAACGCTTTATACTTTCTATAGTCATTATCTAAATATGTAAACAACACATAAAAGGCATTAATAATATATACTGGCCAGAAGATAGATGAATAGATTGAATTAGGAATAATCAATTTATCTGTAAAGACAAAAGAAAATACAGTTATAACACCAACGTTCAATATTAATAAAGGAACTATTTTATTTAACTTATTCTTTTTCCTTGAGAAACAAATCAATAAAATTAAACAAATAGAAAACAACGCAATCGCATAATTATTTTGAATAAAAGTCATATTCAAGAAATTTGGATAACCATTAGACAACTTTTCTAACAATGTCATCTTAGCCCATGTGGCATGTTCACCATTTAATCGACTTGCACTACCTGGAGACATTCTCATAATCACAAAACTTAAAATACTAAATAATAGATTTGGTATTAAATACTTAAGCGCTTTTCTTTTATTAAAGAAAGCATATCCAAGTACGAATACAATTCCAACTATCATAGTAGCCGCAATGTTTTCCATCATTAGGCCAATAATAAATAAGAATAAATTATCAACGATCGCAAAAGTAATTAGCTTCCAGTCATAGACCTCATTCTTTAAAAGATTATCAACAACCACAAAATAAAGTAATGATAAAAATAGTGGAATTATATAAGTAGTACCCATAATCCAAGAATACGTTTCCATTCTTAAATTATCATCAACACTTAACATGATAGCTAATATTAATAAACTACACATGATTGGCTTGTTTTTTATATAGGCTAATTTATAGATACAAATAAAGATACCCATGAACAACAAAGGATTTACAATATTCCATATCCATTTATTACAAGGAACCACCATTCCCCATAATTCACTAAAGAAACGTCCTGACCAAGAATTATAAAAGTCCAATGCAGTCTTGATAGGAGTACCCATACTCCCATTAAGTGCATAGCCCCAATCATCGCCAGCTAGAGGTGTCTTGTAGGTAATATATGCGAAAAGCATCAATACGAATATTGATGCTAGTATATAGAAATTCTTCTTTTTAAATAAGTTACTCATCCTATAAATTATAATTAACTTTCAAACCAATTTTCAACATCTTCAACTCCAAGCACTATATAATCATCATCAACATACAAAATTTCGGACTTATCGTATGCAAATGGATTGTAATTATATTCATCACACGTAGATGGGCTTACTATTATAGCAGCCTTACCTTTAGGAATATTCTCGAAATGAGATTTTGATTGTAACCACTTACTGGCTCCTTTATCTATAAAGTTATCAATAACCCATGATTCTACAAATCCGTTTGATAATTCTGTAATAACATTACCGCCTTCCCAGAATTCACCAATACACTTTGTATACCCTTTTTCTTTTAATAATTCAGATACATATATTTGATTTTCGTAGTTTCGTTGAGGATTCTTTATAAATAACGAGCAAGTATTGATACTACCAATAACTATGCAAATAAATAATAAAGTAAATATCAAGTTTTTATAACGATTTTTGTCAAAACTATCTAAACCAACCTGAAAGCCAGCTATCATTAATCCTGTTGACGGCAAAAAATAACTTGAATTTTCATAGTGAAAAAATGAAAACATCATAAGTGGAATAGCTATAGACATTAAGCTAGTAATCACAATAATTTGTTTCTTTAATTCCGTTGTTTTTAACATCTTAATTTCTTTAAAAATTAAGTAAATAACACAAAACAAAAGAATAATACCAGTCAAACTCATTAATCCATTCAAAGAGAACAATGCTACTTTTGCTTCTTTAAGAAAACTAGTCGGATAACCCCACATCATTAGAAAATCACTAATAATTGTATTGATTTTATTTATTGAGAACTCCTCCCAATATTGTAAGTTTTGATTCGCATAGCTATAAATTCTACTTAAATACAAAGAATTAGCAACATATCCTAAAGATGAACTTGCACAAGAAATAAGTGAAACAGAGAATAATCTCTTGATATCAAGTGGAACATTGCCGCCTTCAAAGGTATATAAATAAATCAACAATAAACTCGACAATAGTAGAGGAATTAAAAGATTCAATAGCCCTCTTACGCTTTGGAGTCCAATCAAAAACGAAAGAAACACGATAAATAACAACGTAATCTTTTTCTTGTTTTCGATACTATATTTAAATATCAAGCCTGCACAAAAATTGTATAGGATTATCCAAATTAGATAGAAACCATCAAATACACCGTGCCACATGTACCAAAAGCCAAACGGCATCATTGTTATCATCCCAAACCATATGCTTCTTTTGCTTTTAAGTATTGAAACTAAATAAATATAAGATAGGCCTGTAAACAGAATCAAGATAGATTGGCTAAGTATTCTAACCAACCTCCAATTGTTTGGAAACAATAATAAGAATATTCTAAATAATTGAGCATTTCCAAATATTCTTAATTCAGTTGAATAATACCAATTTTTGCTAAGTAGAACACCTTCGGTGTTAAGTTGTTTTGCTAGGACCATTTCAGAAGCCATATCCGAATCTAAATATGCCTCCCCATATTTGTAGTCAAACATAACAACCACAAGCCAAATTAATATGAACAATATTTTTTCTTTGTGCTTTTTTACAAAATTCATATTAATCCCTCTTATATAAATCTCTTGTATACACTTTATCTGCCACATCATCTAAACAAGAATCATATCTATTCGCAATAATCGCGTTAGATTGTTTCTTAAACTTTTTTAAATTATTAACTACCTTAGATCCAAAGAAAGTTTCTCCATCCTCTAAAGTTGGTTCATAGATAATAACAGTAGCACCCTTAGCTTTAATTCTTTTCATAACACCTTGAATAGAAGATTGTCTAAAGTTATCAGAATTAGATTTCATAGTTAAACGATAGACACCAACAACTACATCGTGTTCCTTATCAGCACTATATTCTTCACTATTACCATAAGCGCCAGCCTTATCTAATACTCTATCCGCAATAAAATCTTTTCTTGTTCTATTTGATTCAACAATAGCTTCAATTAGATTTTCAGGAACATCCTTAAAGTTAGCCAACAATTGTTTAGTATCCTTAGGTAAACAATAGCCACCATAACCAAATGATGGATTATTATAATGAGTGCCAATTCTTGGATCCAAACATACACCATCGATAATTTCCTTAGTATTTAAGTTCTTAGACTCAGCATAAGTATCCAATTCATTAAAATAAGATACTCTTAAAGCTAAATATGTATTAGAGAACAATTTAACTGCTTCAGCTTCTGTAAAGCCCATAAATAAAGTATTAATATCTTTCTTCAAAGCCCCATCTTTTAATAAATAAGAGAACTTAACTGCAGCATCCTTAGTCTTTTCATCACAACCTACAATGATTCTACTTGGATATAAGTTATCATATAAAGCCTTTGATTCTCTTAAGAATTCAGGAGAGAACATAATATGATCATTGTTCTTTTCTTTTCTAATACGCTCTGCGTAACCTACAGGAACTGTTGACTTAATAACGATATAAGCATTTGGATTATATTCCATTACTAAATCAATTACCTTCTCTACTGCACTAGTATCAAAATAATTTCGTTTAGGATCATAATTTGTAGGAGCAGCTACAATTACATATTCAGCATCACTATATGCTTCCTTAGCATCTAATGTGGCCTTTAAATTTAATTCTTTAGTAGCTAAATATTCCTCAATATAATCATCCTGAATTGGAGACTTCTTATTATTGATCATATCAACCTTCTCAGGAATAATATCAACTGCAGTTACTTTATTATGTTGAGCTAATAAAACAGCCAATGATAAACCAACATAACCAGTACCAGCTACTGCTATCTTACAAGGCTCTTTTACCAATCTTTCTTTTTCAATAACTTCTTTTTCAAACAAGTCATCAAAATCAAAGTTTAAAACTTCACCCAACTTTTCTAATTGTTCAATAGTAGGTAAATAATCAGCGTTCTCTATACGAGACAACATCGCTCTATTGATTTGACTTAATTCACTTAATCTATTTTGTGTAATATTTAATTCACTTCTTTTTTCCTTAACAATCTTAGCCAATAATTCCTTAGATATCTTTTTCATGCCATTCACCTCATACTAATGATATTTTAGATAACATATTTATGCAAGTATTTTATTATATTTATGTACAAATGTTGTTTTAAGCGACACATATAAATAAAATAAAGATAGACATCTGTCTACCCTTAATCTTTGTAAAAATCCTTAATCATATCACAAACATATTCAATGTTTTCTTTACCTAGTTTGTAATACATAGGAAGTCTTAATAATCTTTCAAATTCTTTTGTTGTGTATTTATCTTCACCAGACATTCTACCAACTCTTAAACCTTCTGGCGCACTATGTAGTGGAACATAGTGGAAAGCACTACCCACACCTTTTTCTCTTAAGAAAGATTGTAAGGCACTTCTTTCTTCTAAATTCTTAGTCTTAATATAGAACATATGACCATTATGGACAACACCTTCAGGAATATATGGTAAATCAATCTTGCCTGTTTCCTTAAGTGGTGTTAATAATTCATAGTAATAATTAAAACTATCAATTCTATCTTGTCTCATTTCATCCATGATTAATAATTGTGGATATAAATAAGCAGCCAAGATATCGCTAGGTAAATAACTAGAACCCTTATCAACCCAAGTGTACTTATCTACTTGGCCATTAAAGAATTGAGTTCTATTTGTACCTTTTTCTCTAATGATGTCACATCTATCTAACAATGCAGGGTTATTAATAGAAACAGCACCACCTTCACCCATAGAATAATTTTTAGTTTCATGGAAAGAATAACAACCAACATCACCAAAAGTACCTAAATACTTTCCATGATATGTGGCGTTAACTACTTGAGCAGCGTCTTCTAATAAGTACAAGTTATGTCTTTTTGCGATATCACAAATCTTTTCCATGTCACAGCCAACACCAGCATAATGAACAACCATGATAGCCTTTGTCTTATCGGTAATAGCAGCTTCAATTAAATTAGCATCGATATTCATGGTCTTTGGATCAATGTCCACAAATACTGGAACACCACCAAAAATTACAATCGCATTGGCTGTGCTTGAGAAAGTATAAGATGGAACAATTACTTCATCTCCAGGACCAATATCAACTAACATACAAGCCATTTCTAGTGCACTTGTACCAGAAGTTGTTAAATGAACCTTTAAAGAACCAAACTTCTTAGCTAATATTTCCTCATCTAACTTTGTATATTTATTATCACCAGCAATCTCACCTGATTGCATTACTTCTAAAACATATTTGTCAGTACCTTCAATATAAGGTGGAACATTAAACTTAATCATAGTAACCTCTTTTCCTTTTGTGTATTATACACCTAACATATAATAAAGAATAACATAGTGGACAAACGAGTAAGCATCCCAAGATACCTTCAAATCGCCACTTTCTTTATTCAATTTATAATACTGTTCATTAAAGATATAATCTTCAATTCCTATTTTTTTCCAGTATTCATAAACATAATCATCATAGCCGATAATGAACAAACCATCATCCTTATTTAATGCGTCAACAAGCTTTAAATAGGCTTCTTCACCGCCATCTAAGAAACCTAGGTGATCAAATTTCAATCTAAAACCATTAAGATTTTCTCTATTAAATTCAACCCCTTCATTGAATTGTTCAACAACCGCAATAGTTAATTTATCCTTATCCACAACACCCGTTTTTACTTCCAAATGTTTCAATGTATTCGGCTCCACAAACAAACATAAAAGACCTAAAATAATCATATTCTGATAGATATAATTATTAAATTTATCTATTACCAACATCAATGTCAATGTGGTTCCAAAATACAAATAAGAAGCCATATAACGATCAAACGATGCAAGGTATGGAGCCTCATCCACTGTGAAAGCTAAAGTATATAGGATTAACATAGCAATTGAATAACCGATAGCACCAATCAAATATGTACCAGCCAAGAAATAACCATCTTTCTTAAATCTGAACGCAACAAACATAATTAACATCATTAAACCGACATATACAAAATAGCTCATTTTAAATGGATGTAAAATAAGTGGTCTATGTAACAAATTACTACAATAATTTCTAAAAGCCGTATATTTCCATTCCAGGCCTTCAGGTGCGTTGCCTTTAATGATATTAAAGAAATCATTAATACTTAATTCGCCAATCTTAAATTGAGCATCGATTTGATACAACTTAACAACATAACTCCACGATATATAGAATAAAACAGGGATAATTACTAAAAAGAATATTCCCTTAAGCATCATCTTTAAATCTAATTTTTTATCAATAAAAGTTACTTTAAAGAAGGCATAAATAAGGATAATCAAATAGAACACCAATCCCATTTGTTTCATTAGAATAAAAGTTACACAAACTAAAGTTAAATATGTAAACCTAAATAAACCCCAACCTTCTTCCTTATAAGTTAAATAAATACCATATGTACAGAATAGTGCTAAACACCAGTCAACATAAATTGAATTATAAACAAAAGCATAATCACTAGCGGTCTCTGTTTTATCTAATGTTAAACCGACTAAGATAATTGATATAAAGATTAATAAAGACTTTAACCAATCCCTTTTCTTTAAGTTGCTAAACACTGGAAGTAACATCGAAAACATAAAAGTTTCTAAAGCGATATACGCAAAAGGTTCATGAAACTTAAAGCCATTAAAGCCTTGGAATAATACTTCTAATAAAGTGAAGAAAGGTGGATAATCCTTATGCATAATAAGTCTAGATGCATCTTGTGTATAGAAACCATCTAGTCTCAATGTTTCCTTTAACATAGGTCCCCAGTGAGTAAACTCATCACAATTACCAAAACCAGTATATTTATATAAGAAGAAACAATAGATACTAAAGATTACAAAGTAAAGTAAACCATATGTAAAATAATTATTTTTAAATTCTAATAGTTTATCATTTTTCTTCTTAACAAATAAATAAATCAACAAAACATAAAACAGCAACACAAAAAGCCACGATAGGTAATAACCATAGCTAATATGATTTATATAACCAAATGGATACAACATCAATGTCCCAAGAATCATTGAAAGAGTTAAAACAATTTCAAATTTTCTATTAAAGACAAGCGTTAATAATCCACTAATTGATAGTAACCAAAATAAAGATAAAATATAATACATTAATCTTCCTTATATTTAGACATCACATCATTCATATGACATTCAAATAAATATCTCTTTTGATTCTTAATCGCATCCAAGATAATACCAACACTTAATAGTAAGAATGAATTAATCATTAAAGCTGCAGCCAATACTGCACTAGGTACTTTTGTAATATAAGCTGTCTTAATAAATTCATCAATAACAGGAATACCAACAACAAGTCCTAAGATAAAGATAATCAACGATAAGCAACCAAAGAATAAGAATGGTCTATTATCTTTAAATAGATTAAAAAGAGTTAATAATACTTTATAACCATCAGAGAAAGTATTTAGTTTAGACTCAGACCCTTCTGGTCTATCTCTATATGTAATAGGTACATTAACCACTTGCATATTGTTAGTTAATGCGAAAATAGTCATTTCTGTTTCAATTTGGAAACCATCTGACATAACTGGCATGCACTTAACAAACTTCTTAGAGAATGATCTATAGCCTGTCATAATATCATTCAAATCAGACTTAAATAAGAAGTTAATTAAACCCTTAACTAAACTATTACCAAAGTTATGGAAAGGTCTCTTATTCTCTGTATAGTAAGTAGAAGATAAGCGATCGCCAATTACCATATCAGCCTTGCCTTCAAGCACTGGAGTAATTAAACTCTCTACTTCTTCGGCAGGATAAGTATCATCACCATCAACCATAATATAAACATCGGCTTCAATATCTCTAAACATTGAACGAACTACTGCACCCTTTCCTTGTCTATATTCATCTTTCACAATAGCGCCAGCCTTAAGAGCTAATTCCTTGGTTCTATCCTTTGAATTATTGTTATATACATAGATATCTGCATTAGGTAATACATGCTTAAAATCGCTAACAGTCTTTTCAACGGTTAACTCTTCGTTATAACAAGGTATTAATACAGCTACTTTTTTATCTTTCATATTCAATTCCCACCTGTTTATCTATTATATCTTACTTTATTCTTTCTTTTTAAAACACCATAAGCCACAACACCAATAATACTTAATATAGATATAACCAATGTTGCCTTTTGAACAACTGTTCCCTCATATAAAACCTTATATGTATGTTCTCCAATTTCAGCTTCAATCAATACTTCTCTAGTTAAGGGACTATAAGTTATGTTTTTATGCACCCAAGCACCATCAATGAATTCATAAGCTCTATAACCCTTATAATAAGAAAGGGGCAATAATAATTCTAAATCTTCTCGATTATCGCAAGTAAATTCTAGTTTTGAATACGCTCTATCATATTCTTTTATATAATCTATAAATTCTTCATTTTCATCAATATACTTAATCGATAATGAATCATTGTTGTAGTTTTTGTATTCTGTATAAGGAAGATACTCTGCGCCACCTAATTCATCATGATTATAATCAAGATTATATTTAAAGTTAGTTACTGAATTAATCTCATCAACTGTTGCATTATTATTAAGATAATATTCACCATCATTAATCATTTTAATATTAGTGATGACAACATTTGATAATAAAAATATTGAAGATATCATTATCAATATATTTCTATATTTAAAATCCTTTAACACATAGATTGAAACTATTATAGTTAGAGGAAATATAACGATATACAATCTAAAATAGAATTGCATAACATTCAATAATTCACCAGGTAGTATTCCTAATATTATTAGATAACACATTAGAGTATAAACAACAATTATAGTAATATATCTATTCTTCTTAACAAAGATATATCCAAGACTAAATAGTATAAATAAAGCACCGATAGAAGGTATAAATTTATATGATAGACTATTAAAAACATCACCGACACTTTGTATTGTGCTACTTATATTGTTATATTGGCTGTTAACACTTAACCAAAATGTTTGACTATGCATCTGTTCTAACATTGGTAATAAGTACCAAGCACACAATAATAAAGCTAAGATTGTTCCTTTAAAAATTGTAATGATTGTTTTCTTAATTAAAGAAAAGTCTTTTTTATTTATAATAACGAAAACAACAATCATCCAAAAAAAGAAGATTCCATATAATAACGAACTAATTAAGTGACTTTGTACCAACAATGAAAATGAGATACCTAGGAAAATAAAACAGTCTTCATGTTTAACTAAGATTTTATATATTGCATATAGCACAAGAGGAACAAAAGTCATTGCCACTACTTCACCCAAAGCACCTCTTACAAAAATATTCATCAAATGATAGTTACATGTTAAATATAAGAAAGTAGCTAATAAAGATAACTTTCTATCGTTAGTTTCCTTTTTAATAATTAAATACACAAAGATATTACCTAATGTTGTATAAAATAAAATACAAAGCTTATAACACCATATAGCACTTAAACCAAAGTGATATAAAATACCAAAAGGATACAAAAACAAATCACAATAAAATAGGGGACTTGCATAGCCAAAACCATAATTGGCATAAGGATATATCTTAGGCAATATTTGTCCTTCTTCAAAGGCATTAGCTAAACCAACAAATCTATTTAAATGAAAGGTTAGATCGTGAGATAGATTTACCACTATCTTGGAATCAAAAAAACTAAATAGACACACAAATGTCATCAATACACATATTGAAATGTCTATAGCCGTTTTCTTTTTCATTTCATCAAACCAATCTTATACAATAATCCAAAAATGTTCGCATTCATATAATAAGTACTCTTAGTAATTAAACTGAAGTACTTGTTTTTCTTACCACCATTTTTTAAATACTTATTATCTTTAAAAGCGGGGTATGTACTTGTTAAATAATTCCAACCCTTATCTAAAGTTTCTTTCTTAACTTGTTTATCCATGATTCGACAAGCTCTTAAATAAGAACTGCCCAAGAAAAATCTAATTGTTAGATATTCAAGTTCAGGCTTATATTCTTCATACGCATTCTTCTCTACATAAAAGTCTTTTAAACCCTTAAACACTTCAATCATATCATTGATATTGATATTAAAAGTATGCGTAATAGAACCTTTTATTTGATAATAATCCACAAAAGATTCATCGACATAAGCCACCTTATCCATATAATAAGCAAGTCTTATTAGTACAGATGTATCCTCATATCTAAGTCCAGTAGGAAACTTAATATCAGTATCTAAAAACCACTTGGTTCTATAAATCTTATTCCATAAAGTAGAAAACATCTTTTCGATGATTTCATGTTTATCTTTATATCCAATATCTTTAGCTTCTTTTCTTTTTCCATCTTCATAAACCCATGTAAAATTGGACATACAGATATCCTTATCCCCAATAGCCGATAACATCTTTTCAGCCATGTCTTCTTTTACATAGTCATCGCTATCTAAAAAACCAAAGAATTCTGTTTCTACTTTACTAATGCCAAAGTTTCTCGCATCAGAAATACCACCATTTTCTTTATAGAAATAATGAATATTGCTTTCGGAATAAGCCTTAACAACACTCTCAGTATTATCGATAGAACCATCATTAACCACAATAATATCTACTTCTACAGTTTGTTTAAGTAAAGAATCAATAGCTCTTTTAATAGTCTTCTCACCATTATAAACAGGCACAATAATACTTAATCTATTCATATGAATCCTTCTTAGTATTTTGAATCAAATAAGCACACAATAAAGTCATAAACATATTGGTAGTGAATTGGTCTAAACCATGTCCCGATAGATATGAAGTTACTATACCTAATGATAAAGACATAAGAGTTACAATATTAAACATTGTCCATTTTTTATATTTAACACTTATTAAAAATTTATAAACAACATATAGTAATAGACAAATCCAAGGCCCCATAATCAAAGGGAAACCTAAATATCCAAATGAATAAGCCTGTAACAAGAAGTCTTGCTCAATATTAATTCCTCCCCACATAAACAAGCTATAGGTTAAACCTGTTAACTTTTGAGGAGTTGTCAAATATTGCCACTTATAGTTATAGAAAATCTTTTCTACCTGTCTTGCATTAGCTCTATCTTCTAATTCATAATCAAAAATCAAATCAACCCAAAATTTTGGATCAACATGATAGTCATACCAATATTCATAATAAACCGATTGAGTAACACCCATTAAAAACTTATATTGTTCGAACATATAAACATAGTAGTCCACCCAAGCAGGAGAAAATGGTTCAAAGCCTTCAGCACCTTCTTCAATACCCTTACGATAACCTTCTCTAATAGAATCATCCATCTTTAATGTTGAATAATCGGCAGCATCAAATTGTTGGTTTTGATAAGCGGGACAATAAGGAATAATACCTGCATTCATTAATGTTAATAACACACAAAAAACTGCAAACCACTTATTAAAAGTTCCTGTCTTAATAATTTTTGTAAAGACATGAATGATTAAGACGGTAACAGGAATCAATAAAGCGCAATAAGCGGCTACACGTGTACCTAAAATCATCATAGTCAAACTATCAAAAACGATTAAGATACCGATAAATGTTTTTTTCTTTTTATCCTCTTCTCTTAAAAAGAAATAATACATTAAAGGTAAAACCATTGTAAGCAAGATTCCAATTGTATTCCCTTCTTTAAAAAAGAATTTTGTTGCGTAATTTCTTGGATGATGCACAGTAGCATCAAAAGGAAACGAAAACCAATCGACAACATTACCAGCCATTTCGGTACCATAAGTGGTTTTTCCTACCATTAACAAATTTGATATTACAATCGGCACTGACACAAAAAACGACATACAAATTAAAATGTTTTCAATTATTCTTTCCTTTAAATCATAAAATTGATAAGCGTATATAAAACATAAAGGAATTAATAAAGTCGCAATATAAAAAACTTCATCATATACGGTGAAATAATATAGATTAGTTAAATGAATATGGTCTTGGATATAAAAACCCACCATACAGTGTGGAATAAAATAAGCGATTAGCAATATTAAATATATACAAGAAAAAGTAATTACTCGTTTTTTGTTCTTTTCACATAATAAGAAAACACCAAAAACAAGTAGGGGATATATCACGAAGTTTACCAAAGTAGTTAATCTAAAAGGAAGGCTATCTGTAAATAAATAGTCCAACTCATAAAAAGGGTGCAACGCAATTAGCACAAAAATTAAACTAAATAGTTTTTCTTTAGTTAATAACTTTTTTAACATCTTAAGCCTTTTTAAAAACAATCTTATTAATAGTATTCACAACTGTAGGTTCTTTTAATATATATAACATAAACGCATATACAAGCATTCCACTTAGTGCTTGTAAAGCATTAGAATAGATCTTAGCACCAAAGATTGTACCTACAAAATAAATAACAACACCCATCACAAAAGCACTAATAATACTCTTAACAGTAGTATCGAAAGCACTTAATTTGATTTCATCCTTCATATATAACCATTGAACTAGGGTAACTGTAAATTCAGCACAAACACTACCAATACAAGCACCAACAGCTGCCCATCTTGGAATCGTATATAAATTAATAGCCATATTAACTACGGCACCCGCAATAATTGATTTCGTATACTTAGCAGTATTATTGGTAGGTACTAGATATTGAATACCAAAGACATTTGATAAAGAGATAAAGATAATAATTGGACTTAATAATCTAACCAACAAAATCATATCGTTAGCTTGTTTAGGTGTATACCAAGGATAGAAGAATTCAGATACAACTTCTAAAGCTACAAAAATTGGTAAAGATAAGATAATAGCTAACTTAAATGTTGTATTAATATAGCCGCTTACTTCATCCTTGTTACTACTCTTGTTAAAGACGTTAGCGATTCTTGGCATAACAACGGCGCCAATAGAAGTAACAAAATATAAGAACATCTTAACAAAGCTTTGAGATGTCTTATATAAATTTAATTGTCCCTTATCATCAACAAAAGTTCCAAGTAATGTTTGATCTAATAGGGTATATACATTAATCGCAATAGTAGGCACAAACAACGCGAATGTTCCTGCGAAATGTTTCTTGTAAGCATCTTTAATACTAAATGGTACCTTATCAATATGCTTCTTTAAACCAAAGAAAGTAGCGATTTGACCTAAGAAATCAGTACCAGAATTAATCAATGTAAAAATCCATAAATCACTCGGTGTCTTAACAAAAGAGAAAATCAATAAAACACCAACTAACTTAACGATAATATTTCTAATAGATACAATTTTAAAGTCTTCAACACCATAATAGAACCACGAAATATCAAAGGCACTAGATAGCATTGATAGACAAATTAAGTAGTAGATAATCTTATAATCTTTCACAAAGAATACTGTGTATCCTAAGTAAAGAACAGTCACAATCATCATATTGATAAATTGCATAGATAGAATTTCAAAGAAATTTCTACTTAGCTCTTCACGATTATCTCTTACCTTGGCAATCTCTCTATTACCATAGGTATTAACACCTAATACGCCAAGCAAAATAAACCACTGTGAAATATTACTTGCAAAGTCATTGATACCCAAAGTGCTTTCACCAATATGGGCATAAGTGTACTTAACAAGGAAGAATGGCAAAAATAGCTTAACAATTTGATAAGCTATGTTGTATATGTAATTTTTAACTAGTTTTTTATCCATAAATATAATTATACTTTAATATCTTATTTTTTTTCTACTTCCCTTGAGAAACAGCTTGGTACACACAAAAGACACCACATCAATGGCATGAGGGTTCTAAATTCTAAAGAAGGATGAGTAAAAGAATGCTCCCTAAGCACGAAGTACCAAATTAGAGGTAATAGAGCCACGATTATTAAATTAAGCGCTTTATAAATGTTAAATTTTAATTTTTTATTCTTAAATGTACAAGCAACATTAGTAACTACTGTTAATACGAATAATAAAAATGTAATCTTATTATTAATATAATCAAAATTAACTAATGTCGTGTCACACAAATTAACTTTTACATCATAGGCAATATCACTTGATCTAAATACGATTGCCTTATATGCATCTAAAAATATATTTTCTCTCAACACAAGCGAAGCTAATACCCACTTCATGAACCACATGCCGCCATATCCAACAAACCACATAATAATGTTTTTAATAACCATTGACGGTTTAATATCTTTATCTAAAAGAGTTAATATAATCAAATTAATCCCTAATGCTACAATCGGATATGTCAATAAATCAAGATATGAGGTGAAAATTCCAATTATTAAGAAGAAATAGTCTAATAAGTTCTTCTTTTTAAGGTAATCATATTTATATAAAAGTATGCTTCCAAAAAATAGAGCTATATTAAATACCTGTGATAGTTGTAATGAATAAGGCAACACAAAACACGCAAAAACCAAGTATACAATAAAGAAATTAATAGTATTCAATAAGCCTGTCTCACCCTTCAAAAGAGTCACAAAAACAAATAATAAACTTATATGTAACATAAATTGAATAAAACGAATCCACGAGTAGTTACAAATCATCAAAAGAGGCCTTAATAGAGTTATATAGCCATGCCAATATCTACTATAGGATTTTATACTGCATATAGCTTCCTTGTCATTATAATGTTCATAAAGATGAACTATTTGATTATCGCTCCAGTCAACTTGAAAGTGATTTATCCCAACTGCCTTATCAATGACTGAATAGCCTCCATAATCAAATGATGCACTATTTATCATTAATGCATCCGTATAATTATCCATTTCTGAAGCTTTTATACCTTCCACTTTTTCCGGGTATAAGCCTTCGTGTGTTAATAATATTGATGAGATGCTTGCATTGTTTTGAATGGGACTGTTAGGTAAATTAAATGACGCCGTCAACAATACAAAACCTATTAAAGAAGATATTATTAAGATCAACAACGTGTTTAACAACTTTTTCATAACATTAACTACTCCTCTAAAATATAAGCATAATAATCACTCTTATCAGGATAATATTCCAACATCTTATTATAGAAATATTCCTTCATCTCATCAGTATATTCTCCAACTTGTTCATAGACATATACTTTTATATTATCCTTCAACATAAATTCATTCACTTTTTCGAAATTAGAAGATGTTATTTCATCATGCATGATTGCATCACTAATGACTTTATACATATGTTGATAATCTTCATTTAAATATAAAATCGGTTTGCTCAAGACGAAGTATTTAATATTACCAAAATCTCTAGGGAAACCATCTCTAATATCAAATATATATGAAACCATATTAGGAAAATCAACATTAGGCAACAATACATTTCTAATTGCATCATCACAAAATTCATTATTCCCAGTGGCCACATAGGCATAAATGCCTTCATCTTTAGAAATACCGCATAAATAATCAGCCACATCATACAATCCTTCTTTATATGGATTAGGATTAGCCAATCTCTTTGCCGTAGTAAATCCAGGTATCCTAGTTGGGATAAATATAAATATTGTTTGGATAAGCAACAATAAAATAATCACTATATTAATATACTTAATAGTAATTTGTTCAAAACCATGTACAAATAAAAACAATATTGGTAAACAAATAATCAAGTAGTGATGTAAATCAAATGATTGAGTTATCCAAAACATCATTGTAGGAATAATCAACATAATAAATAATTGAATCAACAACATTTTATTATTAAATAATTTAATTGATCCAAACAAAGAAACAACACAAACAATAATTGAATAAAAATTAATAACTGCGAGCAGTTTGCCAGAATGATTATAGTAGGCATATGCTTCAGCATTGTTTGTAAGCATTACATTCTGTACGAAACCATTAAAAAATACCAACAAAATCACTAAAGCTAATAAACCTGATAAAACAAATTTAATCGCATTATTTAGGTACTTTTTGTTTTGATATGCATTATATATAGCCTTTATTAAATAAGCTAAATAAGCACCTACAAGTGCGTATAAATACCATCTTCTTTCAAACATCAACAACAAAGTTAATATATTTAGAATCAAAGTATCTACCCAATTGATTCTTTCAAAATCGGTAAATAAAATAATGATATAGAAAATTAATAATGGAAACAATCCCAAACAATCAACTCTACCATAGAACAGTGTTAACCATAATGGATAAAAACCAATAAATGTAAATACAGGAACTAGTTTATTATCAAAGTTTTTATAATACATTAATAATAACAAAACTATTGTAGGTAATAAGAAAATAATAAAGTTAATTACACAATAAAATGCATATGAATTATTAATCATCAATCCATAAAAATTAAACAACGATGGAAGATAACTATAATCACTATTATTAATGGTATTGAATACCTTTAAAAATAATTTAGAAGGCTCTTGCCAAAACATTTGAAGCATCTCTAAACTTTTAACATAATAGCCCACATTATCATACACATATACTGCATCTTTTTCAAAATGAAAGAAGACTAGTATACCCACAATACCAATCAACAAAATAATTAACAAATTAATTAAGATATTTTTAAAATTCTTCTTAAAAGTATATAAAAACTTGCTTTTTATAACATAAAAAAGCATCCCACAAACAAACAGGGGATATATCATTGTCGAAAGTAATCTATATATGTTGTTCATAATTAACCTTTCTTTGCCAAATATTTAAAAAAGAAAGAATCTTGATAATCATACGCAAAAAATTGATCAGAAATCATCTTAATACTATCTTCTCTATCATCTCCATTATAATGGGTATCACCAAAACTATAAATCTCATCTCTAATAATATATTCATGCCAATTTAAAGAATTATCGATACTTCTATATATTTCTGTAAAAGGAGTGTAAGCACCAATAATCAAAACAATTAGAGTTACATTTTTTAACATTTTATTATTATCACATAAACTTCTTATCACATAATACATAAGCATAAACAAAGCAGGTATAGAAGCTCTCATACAAAAGTTCAGACTTTCATCTTGAACAAAAGGAATTAATAATAAAGAAAACAAAGTCACATAATAATATTCATATTTGTTCTTACCAATCAACAAGAAATATATAATTACCTCAAGTAACATCAACATTAAATATGCCTTATAGCTATTATGAAAATACATAAAAGATATATGAAACGCATTAGTTCCTTTTTGACCACAGAAATAAAATGTTCCAAATATTATTAACATCAACAAACTAATCGAAACATTTTCAAAATTAATTGAACCCTTAATATCCTTAATAAGGATATAAAACATATATGGTAATAAACCAAACATAGCCCACGGAGAATAGGCAAAAGCCAATGCACATAAACCAATAGAATACTTATAGTCATCAATGTTTAACAAAATACTCATCAACAGCCAAATAGGCACTGATTGATTAAATATCCAAAATAATTGCGTTGTATTAGATGAATATTGATAGAAGAAATCTCCATACCACTCTATATGTTCGATTATAGGTAAATAATTATTTCTAATCACAAATCTAACAATGTCTAAACCGCTAAATAATATTAAAAGTATTAAAGCAATATACGAACATTTATTAAGTTTTCTATTTAAAAAATATAAAACCAGCAACAAACCTAATACAACATAAAAATACAATAGAAGGTTACTTATAAACCAACTAAGATTAAATATTTTAGAAATTAAAGCTATAGGCAACCAAAAGATATAGTAATAAGAAAAGGCAACTTTATCAGTACCTAATAAATTAACCACATAATCGGGTTCTAAGGACAAATCATAAATAACTGGCCAATCATAATTTATCAAATCCCTATATATTGCGTTTCTAGCCCAAAAATCATCATTTTGATAGGCAAATCCACCTATTCCTGATAAAAATACCCAAGCCATTATCAAAATTACAGCTATAATACAATAAACAATGTCTTTTTTATTAAATAAATCAATCTCTTTTCTAATTAAAGATAAGTATAGCTTATAGAAAAAGTAAACAAAAATTATTGAAAAAAGAATACCCCACAAGTTTAAGAAAGTATTAAAAAACACTAATATAGGGGCAAATAAATATGTTAAACCCAGAAAAACAAATATTCTATCAAACAACATGATTATCCTTTTTATCAAATAAAGAAACTAAACCACAAGCAGCATATGGAAGTAAATACATAAAGTATTGATAAAGATATATAGCTTTTACTTCCCAAAGAGTATGAAACAAGAAACCACCTATCACAATAATCATCACAATCATTGAATATAGATTTAAACATTTTCTCTTTTTAATCATAAATGCAAACAATCCAAGCGCAATAACACTAGACACACCATCCCAAAATATATTTAAAACATAATTGATTTTTCCACCAACAACATTTTTTACAAAATCACTATTATTCAACTCACGGAATTGATCAAACGTCTCATATTGAGGGTTAGCCCAAGAAGATAAAAATTTTTGACTATAAAAACGCAAAGCTACATTAGGCTTTTCTTTAAAGTTTTCTAGCACACCATCAATAAAAGTTTGTGCACGTTTTTCTGTAAATTCTGGCATATAGCCATTTTCAACATGATACACTTCAAACTCATTAAAGTAACCGCCAGGTCTTCTTTGATCATAATTCAAACCATATGCAAACCAACAAATAGTTGGCAATTTGGTATCACCATAGTCAATATCAGCTCTATTTCCCCAAAACTTTTGAAGACCACTTGTACCACCATAAGTGCCCAATAAAGTTAGCAGTAAAACAAATAATACTACTATTTTTTTGGTATTAATCACATATAAAATTAACAATATAGCTTCTGCAATTAGAATAATCAAACTATTTTCTTTAATTGAAATAGAACAAATAATGAATAAACTAGAAAAAATTAGATTGAATATCTTTGTGTTCTTAAAATAATCCAAGAGAAACATCACTGATAATAAGGCCATTGTATAAGATAGACAGTTTCCATATACAAAGAAACTATAAAATACAAATTGCATACTTCCAAACATTAACAAAACAAGGACACAGTTTATCAATCTATTATTAAAGATATTATTTGTAATTCTATACAAGGCAAAATATCCAATTAATACAAATATTAAATTAACAATTCTTATCGAATATAAAGCTTTTTCAACACCAAATAATTTAATATGAATAAAAAGATAAGTAACTAAACCCATATTATTTGGATAGACACTTATATATGATTTATAACTTAATGGAGCAAGATTACCAATCGCAATATTTTTTGCAGCTCTAAAACAATTATAGGCATCATCTATTTCCCTTAATTCAATGTCATTTACAAATATCCATGCAATACCAGCAACGAAAGATACCAATAAAAATATTGATAAAAGATACTTATCTTTAATATGGAAGAAGTCTTTTTTAATTAAATAATAAGTTAAAAATAATAAAACAAACAAAAATAGGATATTAACTATTGTTATTCCGTTATTGAACGAAACAAGATTACTAATCAATTCGTTTTCCATACGAACCGTAAAAAAGATGTTGCCAATTACATACAACAAAGTGAACGCTCCAAAGACAAACAACACTATTTTTTTTGAAAATATATTAATAAACTTTATCATCTTTATTGATCCTCATACTTTTAATTAAATAACCTAAGCATAAGCTTATAAACAACGATGTAGTTAACTCATCGAAAGTATGGCCACTTACATAAGAGCTGATATATCCTAAACATAAAGACATTAACGTGATTATATTAAGATAAGCCCATTTACCTTGTTTATAACCAAATAATAATTTAATACCACAATAAGCTAACAACAGAATCCATAATCCCATAATCAGGACAACACCAATAGGACCGTAACTATAGTATTGTTGAACAAAATCTCTCTCAATAAGAATGCCGCCTCTCATGAAAGTACCATATCCAAACCCAGTTAACTTTTGAGGCTTAGATAATTCATCCCATTTATATTTAGTAAATATAGTCTCTATTTGTCTACCATTTACTCTTTCTTCTAAATCGTAATCAAAAATTAAGTCTACCCAGAACTGAGGATCATGTTCATAACTATACCAAGTAGTGTAATAAATAGGAGGGGTAACATTCATTAGAAATTGATAATCCTCAAACATATATATATAAAAATCACGCCAAGAATCACTCCATTTTTCAAGCTTATTTGCATCCTTTAATAAATCTTTTCCTTCGGTTCTTTGTTTCTCATCACCCTTAATAAAAACATAATCATCTGCATCAATTAATTGATTTTGATAAGCAGGGCCATAAGGAATTATCAAAGCACTCATTAATGTTACTAGCAATAAGAAAACAACATAAACAATTTGTAGCTTTTCTTTTTTTAATAACATTAAAAGAATATAAATACACAACATCGCCACCGGTACTAGAGCACTACAATAAGTAGCTAATCTTGTTGATAAGATAATCATAGCCAAACTATGGATAAGGATTAATAGACCGATTAAAGTTTTCTTTATCTTATCTTTCTCTTTATAGAAAAAATAATAAAGAAATGGTAAAACCATCAACATTAAAATACCAATTGTATTTCCTTCTTCAAAAAAGAATTTTGTCGCATATCTTCTTGGGTGATGCCAAAATCTAGTAAATGGCAAAGAAAACCAACTTATAAAATTATCAATTGTATAACCAACATAAGTAGACTTACCAAAGACAAACAAATTAGAAATAAAGATTGGTAATGCAGTTACACAAGACAAAGTTATTGATACTTTCTTTAAAATATTTTCTTTAATATCTGAAAGATTAAAGACATAAATATAAACCAAAGGAATTAACAAAGTAATTGTATAGATAATCTCATCTTTAATGTTGAAATAGAAATTATCAGTTAAATGAATACTTCCTTGAATTATAATCGCATTTTTACAATGTATTAAGAAATAGACTCCAAACAAAATCGCATATATTCCAAACAAAATCCCTACTTTCTTTTTGTTTTTTTCATTAAGCCAAAAAGCAAGCATTACTAAAAGCGGTAATACTAAAAAATCAATTATAGTTGTTAATCTTGGAATAGGAAGTTTATCACCAATAAGATAATCTAATTCTATTATTGGATGTAGAGCAACAATTATAAACACAAATGTAAATAAGTTTTCTTTTTTTAATATCTTTTTCATCTAAAGAATTATATCATTCACATTCTTTTTAATCATTAGTTCTATTTAACAACAGTGCGATTCCGTATGCCGCATATACCAATAGATACATATAGTATTGATACAAATAAATAGCCTTAACTTCCCATATAAAATGAAAGAAGAAACCACCAATTACTATGACTGCCGGTAACATTTGTTTCAAATTGATTTTTTTAAAATTCAATACTACAAACGATAAAACACCAATTGATGCCAAATTAGCTACAGTATCCCAAAAATAATTCAAACCAACATTTATTCTTCCACTAATCACATTTAAGACAAAATCGTTATTGTGTAATTCTCTATATTGATCAAAAGCCTCATATTGGGGATTAGCCCAAGATACAATGAATTTCTTTATATAATAAGTAATTCCTGCGACTGGATTCTTTTTAAAATGTTCTAAACACATATTTATAAATGTTTTAGCTTCAAGGCTTGTATACTCTGCCTTATAACCATTTTCAACATGAAATACTTCAAACTGATTAGTATAATGACCAGGGTTCCTTGGATCATAGTTCATACCATATGCAAGCCAACATATGGTAGGCAACTTCAATTCATCGTAGTTTACGCCTGCTTTATTTTCCCAATAATGTTGAACTCCTTTAGTTCCAACAAAAATTCCACTTAAAGATAAAACTAAAAATAATACGACTAATAATTTTTTATTATTAATAAAATCTAAAATTAGGTAGATTATTTCAGCAATTAAAATAATCAAACTGTTCATTTTTATCGAAATACTTAAAGCTATACATATTGCTGAAATGATTAAGTTTAACAATTTTCTTTTATCAAAATACTCTAATAACAGCCACACAGAAGACAACGATAAAGCATAAGACAAGCAGTTGCCGTAGATAAAAAAGGTATAGAAAACAAACTGCATGCTTCCAAACATCAACATTATCAAGACACAATTAAATATTCTATTATTTTTAAATACTAAAGTTCCTATCTTGTATAAAGAATAATAGCCTAGCAAGACAAACGACAAATTAACAATTCTAATTGAATATAAACAATTATATTCACCGAACAAATAAATATGTAACAAATCGTATGTTACCAATCCTAAGTTATTGGGATAATTACAAATATATGCACCTTGTTTTAGAGACGATAACGATCCTTTATAGATTGAGAGTGCAGCATTAAAACAATTATAAGCATCATCACGTTCCTTTAAAATAGGGTCATTTATGAAAATCCATATTAATCCTGTTATTAAACACAACAATAAAAATCCTAATAACAAATATTTCTCATTAATATTAAAAAAATTTTCCTTTATCAATAAATATAAAATAAACAAAAAACAAATCAATAAAACAATATTAAAAATATTTATGCCGATATTAATACTTTTTTCATAATAGCTAAGATTATTAATCCAATATGTAAACAATATATTACATATCGCATATAGCGCACAAAAGAAAGCGAAACAATATTTAACAATGTCATTAGATATTTTAAAAAATAATTTTTTCATACTATCCTCTCAAATAGAATACATCGTATTGACTTGTACTATATTCGCTCTTTCTATAGCCACATTCTTCCACATAAGAAGATAACTGAATATATTGATTATCATCATCATGAAAGAAAGTATTTGAATTAACAATCAATATATCATAATCACAATCATCCAAATATTTCTTTAAATTTTCATAATCAGCCACATCGCCCTTTGGCCAGAAATTATCATAGGAACTATCATGAGGAAAGAAAATTAGATACAATGCGTAAGTCGTATCATCATATTTTTGATAATCATATCTTTTTTCCTTGCCAAACAAATATGATGCATCCTTAATAAACGGACCCATAAAGAAAGTTTGGTTAATAATTTTTGGACTCTTGATATTATAATCATCAATCATTTGTCTAATATTTCTAATCAGCTCTAACTCACTATTTTCTATCTTATATATAGAATTATAATCATCATCCGGAATAAAAGTTTCGTGATAATACATTGGGATTTGAATAGTAGATAACACGATAGATACTACCAAAACAATGATAGTACCAATCTTCTTAACACCCTTACTTTCTTCTAATAAATAATTAATAAAATATAGAATCGTAAAGTTGTTAATAATAATGTCATAAGTACGATAATAAACCCAGTTTATCTTATTCATAAAACTACAAGTGAATGGATTATAAATAACTATTATCAAAACCCAACAAAGGATAGAAAACTTTGATTTTCTATTTTTAATTAGATAATAAAACATAGTAATCAATATTAAAGGATTAAATAAATAATGTCTAAGATCATTAAACATGAAATAGTCAAAAGACATATCAGCTATTTCGCTATAATTATTAAGGAACGCATTAAAATCAAGTAAATTATGTGTAATTGTAAATGATAAAATCATCAGCAACAATGTTGCCAAGGCAATAGTTCCATACTTTACTTTGCCATTTCTAAATAGTTTGATAATAAAGTCATTTAAATACCATACAACAACAAATAGTAATAAAACGGCAAGAGGTATATACCACTTTTGTCCTAATTTTGTAATCAGGATATTAATAGTTGGCACAAAGCATACAACAACATAATCTTTAATTAAATTATCTTCACTATCGACAAGCGCAAAAAACAAACCAAATAAGAAAAATACTAACGCAAAAGTACCAGTAGAAGCAAAGGCACACATACCAATCATCAACATAAAACTAATAAATAAATCAGTTTTTTCTTTATTATTAAAATATCTAAATAAATAGATAGTACTTAAAGCATGAATTGGCATTCTAAAATTATTGCCTATAAACCCAAAAACATTGTTGTAGTATAGATTGCCCAAAAACAACACCAACAAACAAATAAATGATATATTCAATAACTTATTTTTACTGTTAATTTCTTTAATACAAATAATCGATGTCGCAATAAAGAACATTTCTTGTAAAATCTCAAAAACCCATACGATACCAGGTAATATTTCAAATGTAACTCCAACAAGTTTAAGCGCATTTTGTACGCCCCATAAGAAAACACCGATAAAATAATAATAAGATTGGAAAATATAAGTAATCCATTGAACATCAGTATTTGGATAAGTACCAAAATGAGGGTGTAATGAATTAAGCTCATGATTGCCAATATTAAAACTAATTGTATTAACATAATACAAGGTATCAAAACCATGAGGATCACCAAGAGTTCTGTTATATGAAATATATATTTCAAATGCTAATAACACAAAGAATAGAATATATAATTTATAATCAAATTTATAAGATATCTTCTTAATATTTTTGATTATTAAAATGACACTTATAACAAATAATAATATATATAAGAATGCTAAATGATAAAAATTCCCATTAAATGCCGTAATTGGCCAAGATACAACATATAATATAGCCATCGAAAAAGTTAGACCAATCACAAAAGAAAAATCTAGTGGTTCTTTCTTAATCTTCAAAAAGAATAAACGGCCAATTAATTCAAAATAAACAAGTAATACAAAAGGTAAAAGAAAATATATCATCTTAGCTCCTAACTACGACAAAGGAATAAACAATAACCATTAAAATATAAGTTGATATAATGTTGACTCACTATAATAATATCAATATTGTACTTATTTTTTCTATTTAATCTAAATAAATATGTAATCAATATTTCAAATAAAATCAACAACAAGCACAATCCATCGTTAATTTAATAAAATAATAATGAAAATAATAAAATCAGTATATTTCTATGTTTATTATTCTTGATAACAAGCATAGAAAAAATGAATATAGGTAAAAATATCAAGATAAAAGTCAATGAGTTCAGTTCCATTTTTTATGCTATTCCTTGTTTTTAATTTTATTTTTTCTCAATTTCATCACAAAGGGGATTAGACCATTGATTATCTTATACCTTAACATTGGGAAAGGTATCATCACGAAATTAAAAATATTCCAAAAAAAGAAATATAAAGACCACCCTTTTTCCATTTGATAACCCCAAGGTGTTTTATTCGCATATTTAATATACTGATCACTAAAACTATTTGTATTTCCTTCCCTCCAAGGTCTCTCTTCTCCTAAAAAATGAATAATAACCGGATTATTCAAAGAATCTTTGTAACTTTCTAAATCAACAAAACACTTTTCTCCTGCAATTTTATCTAAAACCTTGTAAGGATAGAATTTAAAAGAATTTACAAAATTATATTTAGGAGCTAAAGTATATATATTACCCTTTAAATATCCATTTATCGCATCTTGATCCGGTGCAAAAATCTTATCTTTATTGTTAATATAATACTCTACAATATTTGGAAATATATTGTCTTTTCGGCATTTTTTTAAATCTATCAATAGCACTCCAGAATTATAGTAAGGGTGATCTTTTAAACCCAAACCATTCTTTCTTTGTTTATCTACAGTAGGTTCAATGCAGGCTCCTATATAACAGTTTTCTAAATCTGTGTTATATAATTCGCTTAAACTATCAATTACGATAGTATCTCCATCTAAATATAATATTTTTTCTACATTAGAGGGTAAAATTTTATCACATACTAGTCTTCCAAGTATTACCGGCCTCCATCCAAGAGTGTCATAATTAGAATTGAAATATTTGCTTAAATCATTCAATTCATAAATTTTGATCTTTTGATTATATCTATCCACAAAATTAATCAAACTATTTTCGTTATCGCTAGTGACATTGTGTGTGAATACATGGAAAAAGATTTCTGTATTTATATTATTTTCACAAACAGAACATATACTAGCAGCAACCTGAGATATAAAGTTATTATCAAGAACATAAAGAATATTCATACTAGTTAATCTCCAAACTTAAATAGTTCATAATTATCATTGCTATAGATAGAATATCCATAACCGCATTCAGCAACCTTATATATTAAATACTGCCAGTTATTCTCGCTTTTATTATAGTACTCTTTACTCTTATCAACTATTAAAAAATCAATATTAGCTTCACTTAAATATAATCCTACATTATCATAATCAGCTTCAATCTCTTTACACACATCACCCAAATAAGCTGGTGGATAAAAGATTGAGTATACTTGTTTTTCTGCATTAGACCACTTGGGATTTATAAGTAATAATCTTCCATAAATAAATCTAGCATCTGGAATTATACTTTCAGTAAACAAATTTGTAGAAACAATATATGACGTTTTATCCACATATTTTACTTCTTCCCTTAATCGATTTAATACATCAAATTCATCATTGCTCATTTTCATAATATTATTATAGTTATCACCAGGAATAAAACTCTCATGATAATAGTTTGGGTTTATAAAGTCAGTTCTAGCAACAAACAGTATCAACAAAATAGTCATAGTCCCGGTATAAACATATTTATGATTAATTTTGTTATAGAACATTGATAAATATAATAAAACAGTAAATGGATTAATAATGATATCCAACGCACGATGATACACAATATTAAATTTATATATAATAGGGCAGTTAAACGGACTGAAAAAGATTACAAAAATTATAATAAAAGCTTTTATTAATTTGTTTTTATTCTCAAATATACTCACATATCCTAATAATAACCATATAAGCATTCTGTAAATTTTTTCACTCTTAGCTAAAAAACCATAATTATGAAAATAATTAATTGTCATATCAGCTACTTCACTATGATTATTAGTAAAAGCTCTAAAGTCAAATGGATTTTTAGTAACCATTAGCGACAAAGCTATAGTTAGGATGAAAAAGAAAGAAAATATTATCTTTTTAGTAAATTTTAATCTAGATAACTTAACTAAATAATTATTTAAATAAAATAGTAAAACACTAATTATTAATGAAATTATAAAACTATATAAAATTTTTAAAGACAAAACAACGCATATCAAATCCATCAATGGAACAAATAAAATAAGCGCATAATATTTAAACATATGGTCACTACTATCAACAAGCACAAAATACATCCCAAACAATAAGAAGATTATTGAAAATACACCAGATGAGGAGAATGCACAAGTTGCTAATAAGCAAATTGAAAATAAAATCCAATTCTTTTGGGTATCTTTATTAAATAGTTCATAAGCTATCATAATGGAATAAGCCATAGCAATTGTTCTAAATGAATTTCCATAGAAACCATATACATTGTTCCAATATAATTTGCCATAAAAGAAAACAAAAATAAACGCAAAAGTAATACTTAGTAATTTCTTATTTTTAGACAATAATTTTATAGAGTTGATGATTATTGATCCAAGAAAGAAATTAAATAATATTTGAAACACCCATATAATAGCTGAATAATTATTAACTATTGTTATATGTGATAGAATTCTCACAAACAAGAAAACAATACAAGATGCAAAATAATAATATGATTGGAAAGTATATTGTGCTGATTGTCCCGATGTATAACCCCCATAAAAGAAATCAGTAGTATTTAAACTTTTCTTTCCGATATTTGTAGAAATAAAATTTAAATAATATGTTGAATCAAAGCCACTAGTTTCACCAAGCGTTGTATTGTATGCGTAAAATAGCATAATAAATACAATAATTAACAATAGAATCCAAGCAAATATACTAAATTTCCACTTTATATTCTTTCTATTTTTTATAAATAAAAATATTGTTATAAGCACATATAACGCACACAAAGCCATTACCAACCAAAACGAACAGTTAGAAAATGTGAAAGCTCCTGTTGTTAAAAATAGAAACGCTAAAATTGACATTAACCCAAAAGGAAATGCCAAATCATATCTATCAAAATTCAAAAGATTAAGTACTAGTTGTCCACTTATTTCAAAATACACCACCAATAATAGAGTTAATAAAAAATACCAAATCATATTAATCCCTAATCTTTATCGTGTGTTAGATAACTCTCAATATAATATCTAGGTCTTTTCTTGGTTTCAATAAATGTCTTGCCAACATATTGTCCTATAACACCAAGGCACACAAGTTGTACACCACCAATAAACCAAATAGATGCAAATAGCGATGTCCATCCTTGAATTGTATGGCCACTAGCGTGTTGGATCAAAGAATAAATGACCGCAATTATAGCAATCAAGATTGCGATAAATCCTAAATATAGAATTAAAGTTAATGGTTTATCACTAAAAGAAGTAACCCCATTAAACGCAAAAGAAAGCATCTTCTTTAAAGGATATTTAGATTCACCCTTTAATCTAGGAGATCTCTTATAATAAACACAATCTGTTTTAAAACCAAGTTCTGGTGCTAATCCTCTTAAGAATAAATGGGTTTCAGAATATAAAGATAATTCATCTAAAGCCCTATTAGACATTAATCTAAAGTCGGCACTGTTATAAACGGTCTTAGCACCCATATAATTCATCATTTTATAGAAAGCTTCAGCAGTAAACTTTTTGAAACTCGAATCACTTGTTCTATCATTTCTTACACCATAGACAATATCACAGCCAGAGTAGTACTTCTCAACCATTTCTTCGATTACACCAACATCATCTTGTAAATCAGCATCAATTGAAATAGTTACATCTACTTCCTCTTTTACTTGCATCAAACCAGCTAATAAAGCATTTTGATGTCCTTTGTTACCAGCTAAATTTAAGCCATATACATATTCACTATTTTCATATGCATTCTTAATAACATTCCAAGTCTTATCCTTAGAACCATCATTAACATACAAAATAAAACTATTTGATTTAACAACTTCTCTTTTTACTAAGTCTTTCATTAAATCATTCAATACTTTATCAGTATCTGGTAGTGCTTCTTCCTCGTTATAACAAGGAACTACAATAGCTAATCTTTTAATCATTCTCTTTTTCCTTTTCTAAATCTTCAAGTTTCTTTTTCAATGTCGCTACTTCATAATTTAAATTAATTAAAATCTCATTATATTTGCTTAAAATAAAATAAATATAAAAAGTAATACAATATAGCAAAAATATCATAATCAAGAATACAGCATTAACAGGAATCTGTACCCCTATTAGATTTGAAACATGGTACACAATGTTTGGAAATAAAGAAAGGATAACCATGCCAATACCCCAAATAATCCAAACAACCGCAAAATGTATATTCATTTTGTTTTTAAGAACATTTCTTATAACTATAAACAAAACAAACAGGGAACCAACCAATAAACAAATTTGTAATACTTTACTCATGTAAGTTACCTCGCAAATAATATAGAAATCGAAACGCCAACCATAAATTTTATAGTTTTATATGGATTCACAAAATAACTACTGCCATTTTGTCTTTCCAACATTTCGACTTGGACTTCTTTCACCTTATAACCACCACTCAAAAGGTGGCATAACGCATCAGGTTCTGCATAAAAATTCATCTCTTTAGAAAACTCGCTAATAGTTTTTTTACCCAGGGCTCGCATACCGCTTGTAGGATCGCTTACTTTTATACCTGACTTCAATTCAATTAGGAAACAAAAAAATCTACTACCTATCATTCTTGGTGTAAGTGGTTTTTTGTTTTCAAGAAAACGACTGCCCACCACATAATCGTTACCTTTTTTTATCTCTTCAACCATTTTATTGATATATTTTGGTTGATGTTGCCCATCACCATCAATGCACACGACACAATCATAGTTATTATCATTTGCATACTTAAAGCCAACCCTAGTAACTCCTGCAATACCAAGATTATTAGGTAGATTTAAAACATTATAATTTTCTTCTTTACAAAGCTTTTGTGTATCATCGGTTGATTTATCATTAATTATTAAATAATCGTATTTATATCGTTTAACTTCTTCTATTAATGATTTTAAATTTTTTGATTCGTTAAAAGCAGGAATTATTACTATGGTTTTCATCTAAATAATTTTACTATTTTTGAATACATTTTACTAATTAAAGTATAATTAACTCATGTATACAAGAAACGATCATACTTTTGCGATTTGTGCATATAAAGAAAGTCCTTATTTAGAAGATTGTATTTTATCTTTGATTAGTCAAACTATTAAGCCAAATATCATCATGGAAACAAGCACTCCTAATGATTTTATTATAAGTACGGCAAATAAATACAATATCAAACTTTTTATCAATCCTGATGGCGGTTTAGCTAAGGATTGGAATTATGCTTATGATAGTTGTGATACCGAATTAGTTACAATAGCACATCAAGATGATATTTATGAACCTAATTATTTGGAATCAATATTAGAATATGCAAATACAACAACAAATCCAATTATTTTTTTTACCGATTATTATGAAATTAGAAACAATGAAAGAGTATCTAATAATTTAAATTTAAATATTAAAAGGATTATGAATCATCCTTTTACTAAAATTAACAATAGAAATAAGATCAAATTAAGACAGAGAATTTTAAGTTTTGGTGATTCGATATCTTGTCCTACTGTAACTTTAACAAAGAAAAAATGCGGTTATGCACCTTATGATTTGGATTTCAAATGTTCAGCAGATTATAAAACTTGGTCTAGATTATCAAATATCGAAGGAGAGTTTATTTACATTCCAAAAATACTTATGGGGCATAGAATTTACAGAGAATCTACAACTACAAAATCTTTGGAAAATAATATAAGGCAGCAAGAAGATGCCTCTATAATGGCTGAATACTGGCCTAAGCCTATCGCAAAGATTATTTATAAAATTTATTCAAATAGCGAAAAAAGCAATAATGTTTAAATTATTGCTTTTTAATTAATTTTTTTAAATCTATTTTGAAGCATATTATAAATAATGCGTAGTCTAGTACAAGACAAACAGTGCTCATAAGAATAAACATTAATAAATCACCCAATGGAAAAATCTTGCTTATTAATAAATTTGAGATAATTATAACAGCTGTGAATATTATTTTCTTTAAATTATTTATTTGAATTTGCTTGTGTGTGTTTATTAACAATTTTTTTGATGTAAATGGAATATAAATAACAAAATATAGCAAATAAGCTACAATACCACAAGCTAATATCAACTCGTTAGTAAATGTGAATAGGTTGTCACTTATTTTTAATAATAAAATATAGACTATTAGAGTAAAGCCAAAACCGATTCCTTTTACTTTTTCTTTAAGCAATGTTGTGATTGATGATGAATTTTCATAAGCTATAAAACTAATTAGCAATTGTAAACAAATCAAGAAAGTTAAAACAAACAATTTACTACTATCTTCATTAGGCAACCATAAGCTATATAATTGTTTGTTTAAACACATTATTAAGACTATTGGGATTATTATTAAACCAACAATTGCGTTTGTTGCCACGTTGACTTCGTTTTGATCATTGTTAATAACACCCCTAATCATAATTGGTTCTATCATTGATGAAATTGTATTTCCCAACAATAAGCACATAGTCATTATTGGTTGTACTAAGGATAAAACACTAGATTCTTCTATCGGCAACATTCTGTTGGCGATTATTAACTCCGAGTTAATAATCAATAAGTTACCTGAATTAGATATAATTGACCAAACACCCAAGTTAAAAATTTTTTTAAACTTTGATTTTGAAATCAGTTTCATATCTAATTTAATATCTCTCATTTCTTTAATAGAAACAAACACGCTAAATAACGACCTTATAATTGTTGAAAGGAAAATTATCAAACCCAAAGAAGAAAGACTTACGTTCTTTGATAAATAGATATATACCATCAATGTTCCTTTGACAAGACTTTCAATTATTAATGATATACCGTACAAGTCCATTCTGTTCTTAACGTAATAAGAAATATTGAATACAGCGCAAATGCCGTTGCATATGGTTGCTAAAAATATATATAGAAATAAAAGTTTCACATCATGTACTAGTTCGTTTGAAACATTTACAATCGATGTAAGATTAGAATAAAAAAACATTTCTACTAAAAAAATAAAAACACTAATTATTACACATGATAAAAAAGTTGTTGAATAATATTCTTTAGCTTCTTGTGTATTTTTATTTAGATAATTAACAATAACTAGTCGCGATGAAACGGTACTTGTTATTACAAATAATATTGAAAAATATGTTGAAAAATTTGTTGCAATCGGATAGTAAGAATAAGCTTCTTTTCCAACAAATTCGACAAAATATTGTGTGATAAAAAATGACACAAATACAGATACTGCAATTGATAAAAGATTAGCTACTATTGTTATCATCATTTTTTCATTACTTTTCATATCTACTATTTTATAATAATGTGTATGAACACTAAACTTAAATTAAATATTTTTACATTTGCACACTTCTTATATCTGTTTTGTTATATTTTTGAATATACATTCACATATGGATTTAAATACAATGTAGACATAGGCCTTTTAAAACAACTAGGTCTACTAATAATGTTTGCTTTATTCTTATATGATTTTATAAACAAGAATACAAGCCTAAAAACATTTATTTATACATTGTTGGCTATAACGCTAGGTTTTATCGTTACTTGCACATCAAAAAATTTTGATATACTACTACTTATTTTAGTTATTTTATCTATTAAAGACATAAATATAGATAAATTCCTTTTTAGAGATTTTATTATTAGAGGCGCTTTAGTTGCGATTGAATTCTTCTTTTTCTCGCAAAAAGCTCCAATTGAAATGTGGCAAGCGGAAAAGGTTACCATGGGTTTTACCCATGGTAATACAGCTGGTTCTGCTTTGATGATTCTTACTTTTGAATTATTATATTTAACTAGAAATAGCAAAAATATCTTGCCTTTTATCTTTTCTATAATTTTAACTTGTTTTAATTATTATGTTTGTAAAAGTAGAGCTAGTTGTATTGCGATGGCTTTAATAATCGTTTGCTTTATATTGCTAAAATTAAAACTTAATATCTTAAAATTCAAACCACTAAAGTTCTTAGCTAATAATTCAATCTTATTTTTTATTATGATTTCATTTGGATTGATTCACCTTTATAAAACAGGTTCTGATGTTGGATTAAAATTAGACTCTCTATTTTCTGGCAGAATGTTTTTAGCTGATCACTACTTAAATCTTTACAAAATTAATTTATTTGGAAATCAATTATCATATGCATCAACAACTGTAACAATTGGTGATCATATGGTTTATGTTTTGGATACTGCATTTGTTTGGCTTCTATTAACTTTTGGAATTATTGGTGTTTTATTTATAGCTTGGTTATTCTATAGAACTTTCAAAAAATTACTTGCTAATCAAAACTATTACATGGTTATTATCATGCTAGTTTTATTAGTTTATGGTTTGATGGAAACTATATTATTTAAATATTATTACAACCCATTATTAGCGGTTTTAACCATCGGTTTTTTTGCGGATGAAAAAGAAGATGAAAAACTATTTGTTCCTAATAATCATTTAGTTCTTTCTCTTTCCGTTATTTTTATATGCATATTTTTCTTTAGAAATATCATCATATCTAACTCTTATCAATTTTATATTGATAGTGTTTTAGCATCTTATAATCAACCGAAAATATTATTTGCTTTCTATAACAGAATGCATGATTTTAACTTTTCTTTATATGATTGGTCATTGGGTTTGGGTGCAAATATCTTCAATTTGATTAATCAAGGTTTCCTAAGTCCATTTAATTTTTTATCTTTGTTATTACCATCTAACTTGGTTATTTCTTTTTCTTTATATTTAAATTTCATTAAGCTATTAGTGTTAAGCAATTCTTTGTTATTGTGGTTTAACAAAATAAACAAGAATAATATTCATAATCTACTGTTCTCTCTAGTCTTATCTTTTTCTAGTTTAGTTCTAGGATTCTTTAGCACAAACAGTTTTGATTTTTATTGTTTATTCCCGTTAGTTCTATTCTTTTTAGAAAAAGCAATTCAAGATAGAAAATTCTTAGGATTATCTTTATCTATTTTTTTATGCGTTCTTGCTAACCCTTCTTTAAGTATATCTTTATTTATTGTTTTAATAATTTATTTGATTTATAAGAACGTTATTAATTCATTTAACCCGGGACAATTTGTTGTATTAACTATACTTATATTATTATCAATGGGATTAGCTTCGTTTGCTATCATTCCTTGTTTGGGATTTGGGAATACAAATACAATAAGTGATAGTTTTATTTCAATTTTCTTATCATTATTTACTCCTTTTAATTCATTAATTAATACTAATTATGTTTTATATACAAGTATCACTATCCTTGCTTTCTTACCTTGTATTTTTTATTCAGTAACTAAGGAATTAATAGCTAGAGTATCAACTATTATAATTTGTATTTTATTGTGCTTAGTATTAAAAAAATACTTTGTTTTGTACTTTGTTATATTATTTACATCTTCTTTAATTCTAAATTCGTTAGATTCTATAATTTTAAAGAAAAATAATATATTATTAATTAATTTTATAATTTGCCTTATTTTATGTTTTGTTTCATACATTTATGGAAAGGTAAATAATACGGAATTAAGTAGCTTATTAACATATACTCAATTATTATTATTAGTTTTATTGTCATTGTCTTTACTTATATATCGATCTATTTTATCTTTTTCTATAATTATGGAAGCATGTATATCTATCTTTTGTTTAATAAATCAATATCCATTATTGTTAAAAACAATAAATTACGATATTTCGGTTACTAATTCTATTAAAGATGAAGATAAGGGTTTTTATCGCATCATTGATGCAAATGTTGCAAATACTATTTATAAAGAAGATGCAACTGATTTTAACTTCAAATACAATTTTATTGATAATTGCAAACAAGTGTCTGGTTTCTCCACTAAAGATATTTCACTAAATCCTAACCAAGAAAAATTTATCGATTTAATGACAAAAACAGATGGCAGTACTTATAAAGGTTCGTCAAAAAACTATACTAGTCTATTCGATATAGCTGGTGCTAAGTATTGGATTTCAAATAATGAAACCAAGGGTGATAGCAATCCTTCATATTATGTAAATATGTTTGATAACTCACAATCTAATATCATCAACTTTAAAACAGGTATCATTAATGTTGGCGATAGCCCTGTGTCTGAAAATGGACAATACTCTGGTTCTTTAGATTCATATTTAGCTACTTTATCTATAAATCTACAAAATACCGACATAGAAGGTGATGTTTGTTATACAAGTTATTATAAATATGTAGGTTGGGAAGCGAATGACGATATTTCTAATTGGAAGAAAAACGGTGAAATTTCAGGTATTGAAGATTTTTCAAATTTCCTTGGAGGCATCAGAGTTGCTTTCACTGGTCAATTAGCTGAAAATTTTGATATTTATTATAGAATTAGTGATAATATTTACGGTTGGCATGATTGGGTTAAAAACGGTGAAAAAACTGGTTGTTATAACTATGGTGAAATAGATCGTATTCAAATAGATGCAAGACCTAAGGGGTCGATTGAACCTTGGAAACAATATTACATAAATAAATATTTTATTGAACTAGGATATGTTAATAATAACCTAATAAATGAGGATTATTTATTAACCTTATCTGATTTTGAAAAAGAGAAAATTTTAAGAAAATATGTCGCTACAAACACTACGGAAAATACATACTACGATTTCGATGATCACTTTATTAATATAAGCGATTATTTTGAGGAGCCTGATTTTACCTTTGAATTATCAGAGCCTATAAGCAACAACAAGACACTAGTTATTATTAATGGTGGTATCCCAATTGTCACTGTATATTTATATTATCAAGGTCAATATTTGCGTACTGAAAATTTCTATCAGTATGATTATTGTAATATCGATTTAAGAGAAGGAGAATTGGTGGACAAGATTGCGGTTTCATTCACCGATATTGATGAAACAGGATTTGGTGTTGTGATTGCCACTAAAGATTCTGAAGATTATACACTAGGTGCTTTATATAACGATAGAATTAATAATTCATTTACAAATATTGATTTTAAAAACGATTATATTTCTGCTGATATTAACATCAATAGCGATAACTCGTTTGTTTATACTTATATTCCATATGATGAAAATTGGCATGTATATGACAATGGTAATGAAATTTCTAAGATTAATTGTAATTTTGGATTTACAGGATTTAATCTAGACCAAGGAGAACATCATATAGAATTTAGATATTTTATTAATAATTCATCTTCAAATATTGTTTCTTTATGTAGTTTATTTGGAATTGTTGTTGTGAATTCAATACTATTTGTTTACAAAAAGAAGAAACAACATTAGATTTTAAACTTGCCACTTATATTGAATAAGTGGCTTTTTATGCATGGTGTGATTTTTGTATACCATCATCATTATATTAGTAAGTGTAAAAGGAGACATAGATATGAAAAACTTACATTACACTTACCGCATTAGGAAACTACATTGACATTAAAGAACTAACAGTTGGCGAAGAATTAATTCTAGAAAAAGACAAAGAAAATCAATATGATGATGAAGCTATCAAGGTAATGGGCACAAACCACAGCAAGAAAGGCTATGTAGCTAATTCCGTCCATACCAAATATAAAGGAACCAACTCAGCAGGATACATCTACAACATGTTTGATGATACATGTAAATGTGTTGTTAGATTTATTTATGACAAAGGAGCTATCACTGAAATAGAACATAACTAGCATCTTTTTAGCACCCATAGAATACAATTGGTTGTATCATTTTTATATGTTACAAATTAAGAATATTTCTAAAACTTACAAAACAGGAAACTTCATCCAAAAAGCACTTAATGAAGTTTCTTTAAACTTAAGAGACAACGAGTTTGTCGCCATACTTGGCCCATCAGGATCTGGTAAAACCACCTTGTTAAATATTATTGGTGGACTAGATAAATATGACACTGGTGATTTGATTATTAATGGTATCTCCACCAAAGACTACAAAGATAAACAATGGGACACTTATCGTAATCATACTATTGGTTTTATCTTTCAGTCTTATAATTTAATACCACACCAAACTATTCTATCTAATGTAGAACTAGCTTTAACTATTGCAGGTATTTCTAAGAAAGAAAAGACTAAGCTAGCACTAGATGCTTTAGAAAAAGTAGGTCTAAAGGAACAAGCTCATAAGAAACCTAATCAATTATCAGGCGGTCAGATGCAACGTGTTGCGATTGCGAGAGCTTTAGTAAACAATCCATCTATCGTCTTAGCAGATGAGCCAACAGGTGCTCTAGATACCAAGACATCAATACAAGTAATGGATCTATTAAAAGAAGTGGCAAAGGACAGATTGGTTGTTATGGTTACCCATAATCCAGAACTTGCTAAAGACTATGCTAATAGAATTGTTAACTTAAAAGATGGAGTTATTATCGATGATACTAATCCATATAAGGGACTTGAATCGGGCTCGAATCTGGGCTCGAACCTGGGCTCGAATCCGGGCTTGAATCCGGGCTCGAATCTCCCTCCGGCTCATATGTCTTTCTTAACAGCTCTATCATTATCATTTAATAACCTATTATCAAAGAAGGGTAGAACCATCCTAACAGCCTTTGCAGGTTCTATAGGTATCATTGGTATCTCTTTGATATTAGCTTTATCAACAGGCTTTCAAAACTATATCGATAAGATACAAGATGATACGATGTCATCTTATCCTTTAACCATCCAATCAGAAACAACTAATGTTTTTACCGCTTTATTACAAGCTCATGTACCAAATGACAAAGAAGAAGCTGATGATGGTCTAGTACATGAACAATTAATGATTTCATCGATGATGGATTCAGTAGGTTCTAATGATTTAAAAAGCTTTATTAGTTATTTAAATGATAATGAAGACTTATATAAAGATGATGTTAAAAAGATAAGTTATGCTTATTCTATTACACCCAGAATCTATACCAAGGATATTACCGATACTATCGTTCAACTAAATCCTAGTACTTTGATGTCTTCTATTTATTCTGATTCAGCAGCTTCACTTTTATCATCAATGTCAGCAGCTAATGCCATGGGTATATTTGTACAAAGTGATAAGGAAACATTAGAATCAAATACCAATCTAATAAAAGGACGCTATCCTGAAAAATACAACGAAGTCATGTTGGTCTTAAAAGATAAAGATAAGATTCCTGATTTATTAGTTTATTCTTTAGGCTTAAGAGACAACAAAGTATTAAATCAACTAGTAAACGATATTATGACCAATCATGAAAGTGACATTAAAGATGAGGCCAAGACTTTTACTTATGACGAACTTATTAATAGACAACTTAAACTAATAAATACTAGTGACTTATATCGTTATAACTATAAATATGATACTTATGAAGATATGTCTAATGATAAAGAATATCTAGAAGATGTCTACAATAAATCTGAAGACTTAATCATTACTGGTGTCGCTTATTGTAATGATAATTCATCTTTAACAGGCATTATCTATTATGATTCTTTAGTTGACCATGTGATTGATATAGCTAAGGATTCACCTCTAGTTAAGAAACAATTAAAGAATCCTGACACAGATGTTTTCTCAGGAAATAAGTTTGACGAAGACAAAGAAAAATCAGGTCTTAATTTCAATGATATGGTATCCATTGATCAAGATAAATTAAAGAATGCCTTTAAATTTAACTTAGACACATCAGCTATTAAAGATACTGATTATGCATCTATCATCTTAAATAATTCAAACGATATTAAAGAAACTATCACTTCTACAACCGATAGTTTTGTGGAGGTAATCAATAATACTTATAAGTCATTTGGAACTACTTTGATTGATTCTTATAATAAGATGTTCACTCAAACTGTAACTATCGCTACATCTTGTCCTAATGATAACTATGTAGATAATACAGACCCTAGTATGGGCTGTATCTTTAATGAAGGTGATGATTATGTAGAAATAAACGGTTATAAATATGTACCTAACAACTATATAAGCACATCTTATGTCTACTATGGTGAATACTCACCACTTGATCCAAATGTTAAGACTGTTGATTTCTTTATTAATACATTTGATTTAAATGGTGACTTCAACAACAGTATTGATACTATCTGTCAGAATCTAAAGGATAAGACCTATATCAATTTAACAAAGGATGATGTTAAAAATACTGCTTATGAGATGTTTAGAACTTATTTTGATGAAGTGAGGAAGAATGAGAACTTTGATTCAACAACTAATCTAATCAAAGTAGATGATTTAATCGATGTTGATACAGTAGAAAATACTGTCTTAACAAATAGTGCAAGCAGCATCTATGGACAAGCTTACAACAGTGCTAAAGATTTAATTAATATGTTAGCTGCTAAGAGTGTGGCAAGTGCTGTACAAGAATCTACAACGCCTCTTATAAAAGTATTTGAAGGAATGGATAAGGCTATTAGCTTTGATACAGAAGCCTTCGCTAGTGCTTTTAATTTCGATATGGACGAGGATGAATTATCTAGATTAATGTCATCAATGTTAACTAGTTCTAGTGCTTCATATAAGAACAATCTAATCAATCTTGGATATCAAGATAAAGAAGAACCAACTTCTATTTCATTCTATTTTAATGATTTTGAATCTAAGGATAATTTCTTAAATTTAATCGATGCTTATAATCAACAAGTAAAAGATGAAGATAAGGATATCTCTTATACTGATATGACAGGTCTATTAATGTCTTCAGTATCAACTATTATTAATGCAGTAACTTATGTATTAATTGCCTTTGTCTCAATTTCATTGATTGTATCTAGTATCATGATTGCAGTTATCACTTTAATCAGCGTCATGGAAAGAACTAAGGAAATAGGTATCTTAAGGGCAATGGGTGCTTCTAAACATAATGTTAGTTCTATCTTTAATGCTGAAACATTTATTATCGGTCTATTATCAGGCTTTATAGGAGTTGGTATATCATCACTATTAACCATCCCAATTAATAATCTAATTCATAAATTAACTGGTGTTTATGATATTAATGCCGTCTTAAATCTAAAACCAGCTCTAATCTTAGTATTAATATCAGTATTACTTACAATGTTGGCGGGCTTTATTCCAAGTAAAAAGGCTGCTAAACAAGATCCGGTTATTGCGTTAAGAAGTGAATAGAAATGCTTTTGTTTATCATAACTTGTTTGTGGCTAGAAATAGCCACTCTTAGTGTTATAGGTTTTATACATCACTTTTAGCCAATAATCCAAACCAATATTTGGTTGTTAATAGTAACCACTAGACTTTATCGATTGACTAGATATAGTTTTGTCTAGTAACTAGACAAAAAGTTGTCGAGTGACTAGACAAAATGTTGTCTAGTTTGTACAATATTGTCGAGGTGAGTATATGACAATTCCAGTTAATATTAAAGAATTAATTAATCAAAACGTTGTTGAGTCTAATAGGGTAGAGTTTAAGGAAAGTTATAATCCCGCAACCATTATTAGAACTATATGTGCTTTTGCGAATGATATTGATAATATCGGTGGTGGTTATATAGTTATTGGAGTGAAGGAAGAAAATGGTCATCCAGTATATCCATTAAAAGGCGTTGATATAAATGAAATTGATAATATTTTAAAGAAATTAAGAGAAAAGTGTCATTATATAGAGCCTTTATATGAGCCAGTAGTAGAGCCTTGTTTAGTAGATGATAAGTATGTAATTGTAATTTGGTGTCAAGGAGGTTATGGTAGACCTTATAAAGCACCTAAAGATGTAACTATTAAGGGATCTAACAAGTATTACTATATTAGAAAATTTTCTAGTAGTGTAATCGCTTCTAATGATGAAGAGAAGGAATTATTTTATGTTTCTAGCAATATTCCTTTTGATGATAGACCTAATTTATTAGCCGAAATAGATGATTTAGATTTAGGTCTAATGAGGGAACACCTTAAAGAAATAAATAGTTCTTTATATGAAAGATCTAAAGAAATGGATACCCTAAACTTGGCTAAAGATTTACAAATTGTAGGTGGTCCTGTTGAGCGCATTAAGCCTTTAAATGTTGGCTTATTGATGTTTTCTGAAAACATTGAGAAATATTTTAGATATGCACGAATAGAAGTGGTTGATATTCCAGATCCTACTGGAACAAATATGGTTGAGAAAGTATTTAAAGGTCCTATACAAAGACAATTAAAAGATGCTCTAGCATATATTAATAACTATGTTATAAAGCAACTAACGATAAAAGTTGAAGACCAAGCAGAGGCTATTCGTATTTCTAATTATCCATATAGGGCAATAGAAGAGATTCTATCTAACGCCGTGTATCATCGTTCTTATCAAATAAACGAACCAATCACAGTAAGAATTACTAATGAATCTATAGAAATAACCAGTTTCCCAGGTTTTGACAGAAGTATCAGTAATAAAGATATCGAAAAAGGCGAAATAAGATCGATGATGTATCGAAACCGTAGGATTGGTGATTTCTTAAAAGAATTAAGACTAATAGAGGGAAGAAACACAGGTTTTCCAAATGCTAAAAAAGCTTTAAAAGAAAACGGATCAGGCAATCTTAAATTCATTATGGATGAGGAAAGAAGATACTTGTCTGTTGTTATTCCAGTTCATGAAAGCTTTTTGACCAAAAAATGCAATTCTTATGAAGACAGAATTATAGATTTATTAAGAAAAGAACATCTTTCTTTAACTGAATTAGCTATTAAGATGGGTTATAAGGGAATAAGCGCTAAACTTAGGGATACCGTAAACAGTCTAATTAGACAAAAAAGAGTATTTTATGTTTTGGATGAAAACAATAAGAAGAAACTGAAAGCTAATTAAACCAACTCTAACATACAAGCTCTTATATTGATGGTCTATAAATAATATGTGGCTAGAAATAGCCATTTTATTATATGTATTAAAAAATATGAGCTGCCTCTATATAGAAGTAGCTCATATCCATAAAACACACAAGACAATTAGGTTATAGTTGCCTAAATAACATACACTTTATTTAATCTTAGCTGTCTCAATAATAAAACTAACACTACTTGTCATACCATCAAGCTTCCCTACAAAAGTATCATAATCCTTATCATTATTCTTTAACATCTTAATATTGTTCACAATATTCTTCATATCATCACCAGAGAACTTATTTAAATCATCAGAAGAATCATCGATTGCTTCGTTCATCTTATCACTAAATTCACTTATTGCCTTTGTCATATTAGGCATATTCTCATTTAACTTATTAATTACCGACTTTAGAGATAAACTACCATTAGCTATCTCATTCATACCACCAACTAGCAATTCCTTATTAGCACTTAATCCAACACATTCTTCTTTTATAGTTGTAGTATCAACATTTAAAGTATTAAAGCTACTTAAATCATTTTTAATATCATTAATATCGTTCTTTATATCGTTAAGCTTTTCTAGATCAACACCACTTAAATCAATCTTCTTTAAAGCCAATATTGCATTCTTAGTTTCCTCATCATTTATTTGATCCACATCAATCTTATCAATGTTTTCATTATTAGAATCAACATCATTTTTAATACTAATGATTAGATTTAAATTAACTTCAATTGAATCCAAGATACTTACACACATATTAACATTGTCTTTCAAATTTGAAACATTAGTATCCTTTAATAAGTCATCAAGAGAAGTTGCTAATAAGGAAATACCATCAATCATTGAACCTATTTGAGAAATATTATCATTATATTCTCTTATGCCCTTATCCAAACTATTAATCGCATCATTTAACTTATTAACTCCATCTTTTAGATTATTGCCCTCATCCTTTAACTTTTTAGAAGCATCCTTAATATCATCAATCTTTTCATTCAAATCACTCAAATCATTTAAAGAAGAACTTAACTTATTTAAATCATCATCCTCAATCTCTTTAAACAAGCCATTAGAAACAATAGTAGCTGTATAATCCAAAGTAAAATCTTCAACATCAGCTTCTATATAAGCACTATCATTTAATTTAATATCATCAAAAGTATCTACCTTATATAACATTAAACTATCTTTAAGACCAGGTTCTCCATACAACACCGCCATCTTTGTATCGCCTAGACTTAATAACTTACCATTTTCAACTTTGATATTAGAAAACCTATCACTAAGCATCATCGTAGTTAAACAAAGAAAAGGAACCTTTGTATTATTAATATAATCAACCACTATCTTTAAATGACCTGACTTATGTGCTAAATCT
>URCJ01000006.1 GCA_900546285.1 uncultured Solobacterium sp.
GATGATTCTTTTGAATGTTGATTTAGATACCGCAAAAGAAAAGTTAGCTAGTGCTAGTGGTTTTGTAAGAAAAGCAGTAGAACATGAATGAGCATTTTGATGTAGTTGTAATAGGCGGCGGTATAGCTGGTGTTGCGAGTGCTTTAAGTGCTGCTAGGGATAATAAAAAGGTAGCTTTAATTGAGAAACAGTGTGTTCTTGGTGGCTTAGCTACATCTGGTTTAATCGCTATTTATCTTCCTATATGTGATGGTCTTGGACATCAAGTTTCGTTTGGAATTAGCGAAGAACTTTTAAGATTGTCGATTCAAATGGGTTGTCAACGAAAATATCCAAAAGCTTGGCTTGAGGATGGAAACTTAAAAGAAAAGGCTAAACAACGTTTTGAAGCTCAATATAATCCCGATTACTTCGCTTTATTATTAGAAAAACTGTTATTGGAGAATAATGTAACTATTTATTATGATGCTTTGTTGACAGGGGCATCAATAAATAAGGGACTGATAAGTTCTATTAGTGTAGAGACGCTAGAGGGCGAAAAGACAATTTTTGGTGCTTCGTTTGTGGACTGTAGTGGCGATGCTAAGCTTGCATATTTGGTTAATGAGAAGACAAGGGTTTATCAGAAAGGTAATATCGTAGCTGGTTGGTATTATTACATGGAAGATGGCAAATTGTTGTTGAATAAGCTTGGTGTTGTTGAGAAGACTAATTCGATTGATTCTGATCGAAAGAGTGAAGAACCTTTAACTAAAAGTCGTTTCTTTGGTGGTTCATATGATGATCAAACTAGTTTTATATTAGAGTCGCATCAACAGACTTTATTGGATATCAATAATAGAAGGAAGCAGAATAGCGGTTTTGAAGTAACTACATTGTCTATGATGCCTGAAATGAGGATGACAAGGTGTGTTAACTCTTATAATGTACTTTTTGATGACATTAACAACAAACATACTGATAGTATAGGACTTATTGCGGATTGGCGAAGAAGGGGGTATGTCTATGAACTTCCCTTTAGAACAATAGAAACAAGCATAAATAATTTGTTTGTAGCAGGTAGATGTATCAATGTTAATGATGAAATGTGGGATATCACAAGAGCTATTCCTTGTTGTGCGGTTAGTGGCGAGGCTGCTGGTTTAGCTGCTAGCATGTTTGTTGATAATAAGAATGTAGATATTAAATTACTTCAAAGTAAATTAAAGAAAAATGGTCAAAAATTATTTATTGAAGAAATTGAATAATTCATACTAAAACGAAGAGATTTGATGTTTTATGTCAAATCTTTTTCTTTGTATATGATAATATATTACTAGTCCATAAAGAGAGGCGGAGAGACAAGCTCTATGAAACCTCAGCAACCACTAGATATAGATGGTGCTAATGCTTGTATGATGGGTTGAATGTGTTTTTATGCCCATCGGTCGATGGGTTTTTCTTCTCTTTTTGGCTAATAGGAGGAAAAATATATGTTTGAAAAAGTTAATCCATGTCATCCTGATAAGGTGGCAGATAGAATCGCAGGTGCTATTGTTGATTTGGCTTATACTAAGCAAGATAATCCAAAGATTGCGGTTGAAGTGTTGATTGGTCATGGTGATTGTCATATTATCATGGAAACTTCTTGTGCTTTTGAAAAGAAGGAAATTGAGAGTATTGTGGCAAGAATTGCTGGTAATGTAAGATGTGATGTTGTTTGTGCTGCTCAAGATGAACATCTAGCTGGTAATCAAAAGGATAAGGTAAGATGCGGTGATAATGGTATCTTTAAGGGCATGCCTGTTACTGCTGAACAAGTTAAATTGTCTAAGATTGCTAGAGATATTTATTCAAAATATCCAAGTGATGGTAAGTATGTGTTAAGTGGTGATCGTTTGATTATTTGCCAAAGTAGAGCGAGTAGCGATGAACTTCTTGAATTATATCCAAATAGTGAAGTAAATCCTTTAGGTGATTGGGATGGTGGCTACAATGTTGATAGTGGGGCTACTAATAGAAAATTAGGCAGTGACATGGGTGATGGTGTTACTGGTGGTGGTTTACATGGTAAGGATTTGTCTAAGGCTGATGTGAGCGTTAATATCTATGCACATTTAAAGGCTCAGGAACTAAATAAGCCAGTTACTTTGTGTTGTGCTATTGGTGATGAGTACATTGATGGTAGACCTTATAGTGAGATTGTAGAGATTGCTAAGAGTTATATAAATTCAGTTGGTGGCTTTGAAGAGTTTGCGAAGTGGGGTTTAATTTAATAATAATGTATAATACATATGTGGAGGAAGAAGATGAAAAAGATTTTAACTACACTTATGGCAACTTTAGCACTATTTACTTTAGTTGCATGTTCAAAGGGAAATGATGAAAAGTTTCCAACTGATTTAAATAAGCTTATGGATGCAGTTTACAAAGGACTAGATGATGAAGTTCCTTCAACTAGAAGAGAAAAGGTTACTGCTGATAATGTTGAGTATTATTTAGGTCTAAGTGAATGTAACTTTGAAGAGGCTTTAGCTAGTGAACCTGATATGAGTTCAATTGCTCATTCTGTGGTTCTTGTAAAGGCAAAAAGTGCAAGTGATATTGATGCGCTTAAGAAAGAGATTTCTGAAAAACTAAATCCTAATAAATGGGTTTGTGTTGGAGTTGCAGAAATCAAGATGGCATCACATGATAATATCTTACTTGTCGTAATGGATGATGAAGTTGGCGATAAGATGATTGAGAATTTTAATAACTTAAGCAAATAATAGTAATTAAAATAAAGCGAACTATTAAGGTTATAAGAACTTAAAAAGTTCGCTTTTTTATATGAAAAAAGTTACAAAAGTGAAAAAATTAATAAGTGTCAGTTGCAAGCACGTTTTTAATTAATTATATTTAAAGAGTAAGTGAGACTGACAGATATGGGATTAAGAGAAATTAGTTTAGCTAATAAACAAAGAGTAATTATTACAGCGCTTGATTATTTTATTGAAAAGGGGATTGAAAAATCTCGAGTTAGAGATATCGCTGAGGATAGTGGTCTAACTGAGAGGTCTGTTTTTCGATACTATAAAAACAAGGCGGAACTTGTTCTTGATGCGCTTATGTATCTTTGGAATTCTAGGATTGGGGAAATAAGTAATTATTTTGATAGCTTGGAAGTTGAAGGCTTATCGGGTAAGGAAAGATGTTTGAAGATACTAATAGCGTATGTAGATTTATTTATTTCTTCACGAAATGAACTAATTTTTGTTCAAGAAGCAGAGGTTTATTTGTATCGTATGAATTTACAAGACAAGATAAAGTTCGATCCATTAATTTCGCATACTGATAATGAAGGTCCTTTAAAGAAAGCTATCAAGAAGGGTATTGAGGATAAGACATTAAATGAATCTATGGATTTTGATTATTTCTATAGTAATTGTTTTGATGCTTTGTTGGGTCTTTTACAAAAGATGGCAACAGAAATTTACAGTATTGGTGAAGCTGATCAAAGAAAGCGTGCTGTTAGTCTTTGCGAAATGTTAGTTGAATATATCTCTAACTAAGTTTAAAAGGGGGAAGGTGACTTATGGGAAGTGAGAAACAAAAAAGAGTTGATATCTGTATTAGATGGATTATGTTTACCGCTAGTATTTGTGGTATGGGTTTAGTTTCGGCGTTGTTTCCAATAGAAGGAAATGTGCCACTTATTGTTGTTCCTAGTATTTTGGTTTTATTATTTTCAAAACCTGTCTTTTTTGAAAAATTAAAATTAACTACTTTGGTAACAATGCGTATTTTGATTGTTGTTGTAGCATTGAATCTATTTAATAAACAATTATATGTAAATATTATCTTGATTATGTTGATGGTTAATATCTTGGAAGCAACTTTAACCGATATTTTAAGATATAAAAAATATTTAAATGGAATTTCAGGTTTGGTGCTTACAGTGGCTGTGTGTGCATTATCAGGCACTTGGTCTTATGATGCAACAGTTGGAAACTTTTATATTGTAGGTGGTGCTGGTTTAGCAGCTAGCTTATGTTATATTGTTGCTTATACAATCTGGAACTGGATTTTCGTTACTAATGAATTCTCAAGTTCTGTGGCATTAATGCACGTTGGCTTCTTGTTGGCACCTATTATTGGTTGTGTTACAACTCTTTGGATGGGTTCTGCAGCTGGATTTGGTATGTGGTTACTTTTAAGAGCCAATACTTTGGCAATTGGTGGTTGGATGCAAATTGCTGCTAAGTCATGGTTTGAACAGCAATTCTATTCACCAAATTTTGAAAAGTTTGTTGGCTGGACTAAGAAAAACAGTGTCCAAGTTGTCTTTATGTTAATTAATCTAGTTTTATTAGGATATTGCATCTTTGCTAGTGTGAGTGCTGGTACATTTGCATTTCCAAGCTTATTTATTTAGGAGAGTGTTATGGAAAATTATGATGTTATTGTGATTGGAGCGGGTAATGGCGGTTTAGCTTGTGCTGCTACTTTGTCTGAAAAAGGAAAAAAGGTTATCGTGTTTGAGAAGCACAATATTCCTGGTGGCTGTGGAACAAGTTTTAGAAGAGGTCGTTTTGAATTTGAAGTTGCTCTTCATCAGTTGTCAAGTCTTGGAAGCAAGGAGAATCCTGGTGATTTGAGAAAGCAATTTAGAAGATATGGTATTGAAGATCAAATTAATTGGATTGAAATTAAGGACTTATATCGTGTTAATTTCAATGATGGTACTGGTGTTTCTTTACCAAGTGAAAAGGAAGAATGTGTCAAATTTTTAAGCAAACAATTCCCAAGTGAGAAGGAAAATATTAAGCGTTATTTTGATGTTGTTTATACTTTCTGTGATGAAGCGGCAAATTTTGCAGCTAAGTCAGCTGATAGTCAAGGTGAGCCTGGTTTATTAAAGAAACAAATAATGAAGATGGGTTTCCCAAAGATGTATCCTACTTTAGCTAAGTATGGTCTAAAGTCAACTGAAGAGGTTTTAAATGAATTCTTCAAGGATAAAAAGCTTCAATTAGCTTTATCTGCTTATTGGTGCTTCATGGGTGTAGCTCCAAGTAGATTCCCATTTTTTATCTTAGCTAAGTGTACTAGATTCTATATGGATGATAAGCCATATTATTTAGAAGGTACTTCTATGATGATGAATCAAGCTATCATGGAAGCGTCAATTAGAATGGGTGCTACAGTTAAATTGAATTGTGGTGTTAGTAAGATTTTAGTAAAAGATGGTAAGGCAATCGGCGTAATTGATGAATTTGGTAATGAATATCATGCTAAGAAGATTGTATCTAATATTTCACCACTTCATACATATGGTGCGTTAATGGATGAGAATGATGTTCCTAGTGATGCTAGAGAATATTTAAAGCCATATACAGTTGGTATTTCAGCAATTACATGTTTTATTGGGCTTGATTGTACACCTGAGAAAATTGGTTTTACTACATCGTTCACATTGAATTATAAGGAAATGGATCCTGATAAGGCATTTAAGGATGCATATAAATTGTTGCCTGAGAATGATGCTTTGGTTGCGACTTGTTATACAGTGGATGATCCATCTGTTTCTCCTGCTGGTACTTCAGTTATTACAGCTGGTACATTAAAGTATGGTGAAGAGTGGGAAAAATTGTCTCCTGAAGAATATTACAAGGCAAAGTATGAGGCAGGACGTAGAATTGTTGAAAGACTAGAGGAATTGTATCCAGGTATTACAGATCATATTGAGGAGATGGAAATTGCTACTCCGTTAACTCATATGCGTTATTTAAATCATCCAGGTGGTGCAATTTATGGTTATGAACAAGATTTGAATCAATCAGTTTTCTTCTTCCCTAATGAATCAAAATTAGAGAATTTAGAGTTCGCTAGTGGTTGGGTTAATGCCTGTGGTTTTGGTCCAAACTATTTATATGCAGATAAGATTGCTACAAAAATTGCTAAGGAGTTAGACTAATGAGTAAGAATATTAAAGAAACATTATTATCGACTTTAGTACATGGTGAAGAAACATTAGAGAATATTAAGGTTCTTCGTAAGGTTAGTAAAGATAATATTACAACTGAGAATCAAGCTGATAAATATATTGATCGTTTACATGCTAAAGAATTAAAGCTAGTAATTAACGAAATTATTGATACAAAGAAAGATGCTAAGATTTTTAGATTAACTTCTGAAAATGGTTATTTGCCTCCTTTTGAAGCTGGTCAATATATCAATATTTTTGTTGAAATTGATGGAGTAAGAGTGTCTAGACCTTATTCATTATCTAGTTCTCCACGTCAAAGAAGTTATTATGAGATCACAATTGCTGATATTAAAGATGGCTTTGTGTCAACATATATGTGTAATAACGCTAAGGTTGGTGATCATATTGGTTCAACTTCACCAGCTGGTGTCTTTAGATATCAACCAGTTTATCATTCTAAGAAGTCTTTATTCTTAGCAGGTGGTAGTGGTATTACACCATTCTTGTCAATGACACGTGAGATTTTAGATGCAAATCAAGATCGTGATGTTGTTATGTTGTATGGTGTAAATGATGAGAATAAGGCTTTATATGATGAGGAATTCTCTAATTATGCTAAGAATCATCCTAACTTCAAATACCATTTGGTAGTATCTGGCAAGGATAGTCAATACAAGGGTGAAAGAGGTTTTATTGATGCTAAATTGATTGAGCGTTTAGTGCCTGATTATAGTGAACGTACTGCTTATATTTGTGGTCCACAAATCATGAATAGTTTCTGTGATAAGGAGCTTAGATCTTTGGGTCTTAAGAATAAGAACATTAGACGTGAAATGTTTGGTGCTGCTAAAAATATTACAGAGGAAGCTGGTTGGCCAAGTGAATTAAGTGGAAATGAAGTATTTAATATCACAATTGGAGATAAGGTTATTCCAGCACGTGCAAATGAGAGTATTTTGGTTGCGTTAGAAAGAGCTAAAGTTAGAGTTAATGTATGTTGCAGAAGTGGTGAATGCAGCTTATGTAGAGTTAAGCTTGTTGATGGTAAGGTTTATTTGTCAAAGGGCGTATTGCTTAGAAAAGCTGATGAGAAGTTTGGTTATATTCATTCTTGTAAGGCTTATCCAATAAGTGATGTAACAATTAGCTTGTAATGGGTGAATATTTATGGGATTCTTTTTTCAAAACTATTCAGTTTTAAATATTATATGTTTCATTATTTTGATTTCTGGTCTTGTTTTTATTAACGAAATTACAAGACGTAACAGAATACTAAGCTATTTATTTTACATAATCGTGCCAATTTTACTGGTTATCGCGATTAAATTTAAAATTGTATCAAGCCCAAGTTCTGCAACGTGGTTTGGTGTTGTAAAGACTTTTAGCGCTCTTGCTGGAGTACTGGGTTTTATGGCTATTCGTTATTCAAAGAAAGTTGGTGCTAGTAAATTTGCGTCTATCTTCCCGGTAGCTATACTAGCTATCAATATTTGTGAAGCTATATTCCGTGATCTTGAGGTCTTTAATACTTATAAAGTTCAAGTTATTGATGAAGCAGGTGTCGTTATGCAAGGTGGTGTTTGGAATATCATGAATGCCGCAGCTGGTTTATTGCTTCTGTTGACTTTAACTGGATGGGTAGGCATTAAGGTTGCCAAGACTAAGTCTGAGGATATGGTATGGGCGGATCAATTGTGGTTTTGGATTATCGCGTATGATACATGGAATGTTGCATATTGTTATAACTGTATTTCTACACGTGCAATGTATGCCGGTGTTGCTTTGATTGCTTCTTGTACAATTGCTGAATTCTTTATTAAAAAGGGTATTTGGCTACAGCATAGAGCTCAAACATTGGCTATCTTTGGAATGTTTAGTTTAGCTTTTGACTATAATAGTCTTAGTGCATTTAATATTAATGCTACATATAACCCAAGTGCTTGGACAGTGTTGAGTGCTATCGCTCTTTTTACAAATTTAGCTGTATTTATTTATGAACTTTCTGTGATTGTTAAGTATAAGCGTAATCCTTTAAAGGAAGAGATGTATACACATTTAAAAGCTTATAAGAATAACTTAACTGCTAATAATTTAGATTAGGACTGATAATTTCAGTCCTTTATTTTGGTAAAATGACAATATGATATTCTCAAGTGTTAGTTTTTTATTTTATTTCTTACCGATAGTGATTATTCTATATTTTCTATTGCCTAAGAAATATCGTAATCTATTATTGTTTATAAGTAGTCTTTTCTTCTATTTTGTAGGAGAGAAACAATATTGTTTAATTTTATTGTTTTCATGTGTTTTTAATTATCAATATGCTAAAAGAATTAAAGATAAAAAGACTTTATGGTTTGGTGTAATTGTTAATTTATCGTTATTGATTTATTTTAAATATACTAATTTTATTGTCGATGATGTCTTGGGTTTAAATTTAGGTTTGCGTATTGTGTTACCTATTGGTATATCTTTCTTTACTTTCCAGGCAATCAGTTATTTGATTGATGTTTATAGAGGTGATGTAAAGGCTAGTAAGTCATTTATTAACTTTAGCACTTACTTAACTTTCTTTCCACAACTTATCGCAGGTCCTATCGTAAGATATGAGACTGTTAATAAAGAATTAATAGAAAGACATGAAAACGAAGATGATTGTGCTAAGGGCATTGTACGTTTTTGTGTAGGCTTATTTAAGAAAGTAGTAATCGCAGATACCTTAGGAAGTATTGTGAAATTACTTAGTGCTATCAAGGCTCGTTCAAGCTTGTCATATTTCTTAGAGATGATTAGTGCTACGATGCAACTATATTATGATTTTAGTGCTTATAGTGATATGGCTATTGGTATGGCCTTAATCTTTGGTTTTCATTTCTTAGAGAATTTTAATTATCCTTTGATTGCTACTTCAGTAAAAGACTTTTGGCGTAGATGGCATATATCGTTATCATCTTTCTTAAAGGATTATATTTATATTCCACTTGGTGGTAGTAGGTGTTCTAATTCAAGATATATCTTTAATTTGTTTGTAGTGTGGTTTTTAACAGGTTTCTGGCATGGTGCTGATTATAATTTCATTCTTTGGGGCCTATATTTTGGTTTAGTTCTTATAATTGAAAAGTTTGTGTTTAAAAGCTTTTTTGATAGACATAAGGTATTAGGATTTATTTATACTTTCTTGATTGTTAATATTTCTTTTGTGATTTTTAATCATTCTAATATTTTGGATGTTAAAAATTTCATGACTGGTTTATTCAACTTCAAATATCTAGTTGATAAGGATACTTTATTTTATTTAAAGAATTATGTAGTGTTCTTTATAGTGTGCATTATAGGCATTACACCATTATGTAAAAATATTTATTCAAGATTAAAGAATAAGGATTTGGCTAATATAGTACTGGTGGTCTTGTTATTGATTGTATCAACAGCTTATATTATTGATGCGACTTTTATGCCGTTTTTGTATTTTAGGTTTTAGTTTATGAAAAAGTTATTGATTATTGTATTTATATCTTTTATTAGCTTATTTGGATTTATAAGTCTTTTTAATAAGGAAGAAATATCAATTTATGAAAGAAGGAAGTTAAAGGCTTTTCCTAAAATAAAAGACAATAATAATTTCTTTGATGATTTAGATAAGTATTTAAGTGATCATTTTATCTTTAGACAAGACTTTAGGGAAGTTAAGGGATTTGTGAACTATAATCTTTTTAATATATCTATTAATAATAATGTGACTATCAAGGATGATTACTTGTTTGAGTTAAGTGAAGTGAATTATAAGTCTTTGGATAATATTGTAAGTAAGATTAATGATATTGTTTCTAGGTTTAATATAAGTGATTATGATGTGTTGTCTATTCCTTTGAAGAATCATTATGCTGGTTTGGATAGTACAAGTGATGATATAAATGATTATTTAAGTGGTAAATTAGATAATTATTATTCTTTAAAAGATGTATTATCACTATCAGATTATTATCGTACCGATATCCATATTAAGCAGGAATGTTTATCTGGTGTTGTAAGTAGGATACTTGAACTTTGTGAAATAGAGGAAAAAGATATTGATTATGTCTTGAATACATATGATAGGTTCTATGGTTCTTTATATGCCAAGATGGCTATAAGTATGAAGCCTGATACGATTACTTATTTAACTAATGATTTGTTGAATGGCGTGAAGGTAGAAAGTGTTGAAGATAAAGACTTATTGGATGTCTATAATGTGTCAGAACTTGAATCGCTTGATCCATATAGTGTTTATTTAAATGGTCCTAAGGCATATTTAAAGATTGTGAATAAGAATGTTGAGGATAGAAAACTGATTATTTTTAGAGATTCATATACATCTAGTATTGCGCCATTGTTGATTCCTTATTTTAGTGAAATAGAATTAATTGATCTAAGATATTACAGTAGTGATTTGCTTAATATTGATGGTGATTCTAAGGTTTTATTCATATTTGGAAGTGAAGTGTTAAATAATTCATTTAGTATCAAATAATATATTGATTTTTTTGACTATAATGGTATGATATTTTTGTTCATTAGTTCTTTTTTAGCTTTATATTAAGGCTTTTGGGAAATGATAGGTATGCCCATCTATTTTGATGGGCTTTATTTATTTGGTGGACAGAAAATTAGGAGGAGATTTTTCAAATGGAAAAACAAAGTGTTGGTAAGATTCTTCTTGGTAAGTGGGATACTAAGACAATTGTTGGTGTTGCGATTGGTGTTGCATTGTTTGGTGTCTTAATGGACTATGCTTCTATTAAGGTTTTCACAAACACAAACTTAACTTTAGCTATGATTGTTCCTGTTATCGTTGGTGGACTATTTGGACCTCTACCTGCAGCTTTAGCTTGTGGTTTAGGTAACTGTTTAGCTGACTTAATCGGTGGCTGGGGCATGTGGTTTGACTGGTCAATCGGTAATGCTTTCTTAGGTTTCTGTGTTGGTTGTTTAAAGTTATATGGTGCTGATATCGAAAACGGTAAGTTTGATGCTAAGCAAATGATTATCTATGTAATCGTTGCGGTTGTTGGTAATGCCTTAGCATTTGGTGTTGTTACACCTATTTTCTCTGCATTGTTATATCAATCAGAATTAACTATTACTTTCATTCAATCTTTAACAGGCGGTATTTCTAATACAATCGTACTTGTTGTTGCTGGTATTCCTATTCTTAAGGCATTAGCTGCAAGAAACGCAAAAGCTACAAACCTAACTAAAGAATAATTATGTTAAAAGAGCCTATAATTGAGTTCAAGGATTTTAGTTTTCGTTATAAATCTCAAAACGAAGCTACTTTAAAGAATATCAATTTAACTATCTACAAGGGAGAGAAGGTACTATTGTTAGGTCCTTCTGGTTGTGGTAAGTCAACTCTTGCTAATTGTATCAATGGAATTATTCCATTCTCTTTTAATGGTGAAATAAAGGGTTCATGTAAAATTGCTGGAGTAGAGTCATCTACTTCCAGCATTTTTAAATTAAGTTCGGTTGTTGGAACAGTATTACAAGATTCTGATGCCCAGTTTGTTGGTTTGTCGGTGGGCGAAGATATCGCATATGCTTTAGAAAATAATATGGTTCCAAGAAACGTGATGCTTAAGAAGGTTAAGGATGCGGCTACTATTGTTCATATGGAAGATTTCTTAGAGTCTGTTCCATATAATCTTTCTGGTGGTCAGAAACAAAGAGTTTCTCTTGCTGGTATCATGCATGATGATGTCCAAATTTTGTTGTTTGATGAGCCTTTGGCTGCATTAGATCCTCAAATGGGTAATCAAGCTATCGCTTTAATTGATGAGATTCAAAAGGAAAATGATAAGACAGTTTTAATTATTGAGCATCGTTTAGAGGATGTTTTATATAGACCTGTTAATCGTATTATTTTGATGTGTGATGGTGAGATTATCGCTGATACTACTCCTGATAAATTATTATGTAGTGAAAAGCTTAGAAAAGATGGCATTAGAGAGCCGCTTTATCTAAGTGCTTTGAATATGGCTTCTTGTAAGTTTAGTGAAGATGATCATCCAAGTGATATCTTCTCTATGAATCTTGATAAGTATAAGGATAAACTAGTTTCTTATTTTACTAGTGTTAAGACTAGTGATGTGAAAAAGAGCAATGAATGCTTACTAGAAGTAAAGAACGTTTCATATAAATATAAGAATCGTAATGTGAAGGTTCTTGATGATGTATCTTTTAAGGTCTATAAGGGCGAGAAGATTGCGATTGTTGGTAAGAATGGTGCTGGTAAGTCTACTATCGCTAAGATGTTGTGCGGGGTTATTAGACCACTTGAGGGTGAGATACTTTTAAATGGTGAGAATTATTTAAAGTATTCTATTAAGGAAATTGGTCAAAAGATTGGCTATGTTATGCAAAATCCTAATCAGATGCTTGTTAAGGATATCATCAAAGATGAGGTTTCTTTGGGACTAAAACTAAATGGCTATAGTGACGAAGAAATCGAAAAGAGAATTGAAGAGGCTTTAAAGATGTGTAACTTGTGGCCTATGCGTAATTGGCCAGTTGGTGTTGTAAGCTATGGTCAAAAGAAGAGAGTTACTATCGCTTCTATCTTAGCTATGAAGCCTGAGATTATTGTGCTTGATGAGCCTACTGCAGGACAAGATTATAAGGTATATACCGAGATTATGTCATTCTTAGAGGAATTAAATAGGGACTATGGTATTACTATCTTGTTTATTACTCATGATATGCACTTGGCTATTGAATATACTGATAGGGCTATCGTGTTTGCGGAAGGAAAATGTGTTGGTGATGATTCTGTTTATAAGATCTTGTCTAATAATGAGATTATTGAGATGGCTAATCTTAAACAAACTTCACTTTATACTTTGGCAAAGAGAATTGGTGTTAAGCCAGAACTTATGATTGATTCGTTTATTAGCGAGGAAAGGAGAAGAAGACATGAATCATAGTGATATTATTAATCTTACTCCTGGTTCGACTTTTCTTCATCGTTTGACAGGTACTACTAAGGTTAGACTTTTTATTGTGTTAATTGTTTATGTAATGATGTCTTTTGATTTCCGTTTGATTGCACCATTATTTGTGATTGCACTAATTGGTCTTATTTCTTTAAAACCTAAGTGGAAGACTTTGAAGGTTATTATTATCATTGTTGTGTTGATGAATGTCTTTAATATCTTCTTATTCTGGTTGGCTGATCCTCATTATGGTTTATCACTAACAAACGATGATACAGTCTTGTTTGCGTTTAATAGTTATTTAGTGGTTACAAGGGGTACTCTATGGTATCTAGGAGTTAGACTTTTGAAGATGCTTACTTCTTTCTTGGTTTCTATGTGTTTTATTATTTCAATTACGCCAAGTGAGATGGCTGCCGGTTTAACTTCTATTGGTCTTCCTTATAAGTTTGGTTCTATTGTTGAGATTGCCTTTAGATATATTCCTGATATTTCTAGAGACTATGAGAATATCTCAATCTCTATGCAGTGTCGTGGTCTAGAGCTAGATAAGAAGAAGGCTTCTCCTTTTGAACGTTTGAAACAAACCGTTATGATTTTAATTCCTTTGGTTATCACATCTTTTGATAGAGTTAATGATATTGCCAATGCGATGGATTTAAGAGGTTTTGGTAAGCATAAGAAGAGAACTTATTATGCTGAGCATGAGATTATTAAGGGTGAGAAGATTTTTATTGCCTTCTATCTTATTGTGTTTGCGTTTGTAATTTTCTATTCTATTTATTCTAGAGTAGTTACTTTCCCTACTAAGATGTGGATTTATTGGTAATTATATGGATTATAAGAAAATATTTGATGATAATCTTGAAACTTTAAGGTCTTTATTGAAGATTAATTCTATTTATGATGAGAAGACTATAGATGATGAAAATCCTTATGGAAAGGGTTGCAAAGAAGCTTTGGATTTCATGAAGGACTTAGCTATAAAAGATGGTTTTATAGTTAAGGATTATGATAATAAGGCTATTTCTATCAGCTATGTTGATAATGAAGATGAAAGAATTGATGTAGTTAGTCACTTGGATGTTGTCAGCGTTGATGATAAGTGGTCATATGATCCTTTTGGTGCTGTGATTAAAGATGGTAAACTTTATGGTCGTGGTAGCGAAGATATGAAGACTGCTGCTTTCTTGTCTTATTTAGTTTTGAGAGAATTAAGAAATAAGTATCCTAATACAAATAGAGAGATTAGGGTAGTATTCGGTAGCGATGAAGAGCGTACGATGGATGATATGCGTCATTATTGTTCGCTGGTTAAGAAACCATTGTTTGCGTTTTCGCCTGATGGTACTTTCCCTATGGTTATTGGTGAAAAGGGCGCTTTGATGTGGACAATAAGTGGCGATTATGATGGTGTTATCGAGTCACTTGATGGTGGTATCCAGTGCAATGTGGTGCCTCCTTATGTTAACTGTACTCTTAAGGATGATAGGTATACTGAAAAGTTAAGAGAGTATTTCTTAGATAAGAAGGCAAATGTAACTAGTGTTAATGGTAAGACTGTTATTCATGTAGATGGTGTGGCAGTGCATTGTTCAAGATGTTTTGATGGTGTTAATGCGATTAATGTCTTGTTGAAGGGTTTAGCTGAGATTTGTGAAGATGAAATGTGTAAGAATCTTTATGATATCTTGGGTGAGGACTATGGTGCTGGTTTAGATTTTAAGGTTGATGAGGTGTTTGATACTTGTTTGACTGTTAACTTAGGCCGTTTAATTATTAAAGATGGTAAGATTGATGGTCAGGTTGATGCAAGATACCCTGCTACTTTAACAAGCGCTGAGTTGACTAAGAAATTTAAAGAAAAGGCTATGTTTAATGTTTCTTTGGATTATGATGATCCTCCAACTTTGAATAGTTTTGATGATCCTTATATCAAGGAAATGTTAGATGTTTATGATGGTGTTATGCATGATGGTTTAAAGCCTTATGTGTCAGGTGGTGTATCTTATTCTAAGGTGTTTAAGCATTGTGTAACCTTTGGTATGAATATGCCTAATAAAGAAAACTTAGCTCATCAGGTTGATGAATATGTGGAACTTGATGATTGTGTTAAGGCTTTGGAAATTTATTACAAGACTTTTGAAAGATTTATTGAAATGGAGATTTAATTTATGAAGAAGATGTTGGTGTTCCAAACGGACTTCACTTATGCAGAAGGTGCTGTTCCTTCAATGTTGGGTGTTGTTAAGAGTGTTGATTTAGATATTGAGTGTATTACAGCTACACATCAAATTCCTCAATATGATACTTATTCTGCATCATTCAGATTGTATCAATATATTGATTTCTGGCCAAAGGGCACTATTTTTGTGTCTGTTGTTGACCCAGGCGTTGGTACAGCTAGAAGGGCTTGTGTTGCCAAGACTAAGAATGGTTATTTCATCGTTACTCCAGATAATGGTAGTTTGACTCATGTTTATAACAAGTGGGGCATTGAGGAAGTAAGAGAGATTGATGAGACTGTTAATAGACTTCATCGTGATGATAATGGTTATGTTTCTATTTTCCATGGCCGTGATTTATTTGGTTATTGTGCAGCTAAGTTAGCTAGTGGCAAGATTAGTTTTGAGGAAGTTGGACCTACTTATCCAGTTGAAGAGATTGTTAGACATGATATTCACAAGGCACAAATTGTTGATGGTAAGTTAGAGGGTACTTTTGAGATTAATGATCCTAACTTTGGTAATCTTTGGACTAATATCCCATTGGATTTATTTAAGGAAATGGGTTTTAAGATGGGTGACAATGTTAAGACTACTATTTATTTAAATGATGAGGTAGTTTATAGTTGGAATCTTCCTTATTATGATTCATTCGGTAAGGCCCCTGCTAAGTCTATTATGATTTATAACAATGAATTAAATAATATGGCTTTAGCTGAGGTAGTTGGTAATTTATGTAAGAATTATGATTTAGATTTTAGAAAGGGTTATAAGTTGGTATTTGAACATGAATAATTTATTAGTATTTCAAACAGATTTCGGTTTGGATGATGGCGCTATTAGTGCTATGGAAGGTGTTTCTTTTGGTGTTTCTCAAAGTTTGAATATTCGTCATTTGACTCATAATATTCCTCAATACAATATCTTTGATGCGTCTTATAGACTTTTCCAAGCAATTGGTTACTGGCCAGAAGGAACAGTGTTTGTATCAGTTATTGACCCAGGTGTTGGTAGTGCTCGTAAGTCAGTTGTTGCGAAGACTAAGACAGGTCAATATATTGTTACTCCAGATAATGGTACTTTGACTCATATTAATAAGTTTGTTGGTATTGAGGAAGTAAGAGAGATTGAAGAAAGAGTTAATCGTTTAAAGAATTCTGAATTATCTTATACTTTCCATGGTCGTGATGTTTATGCTTATACTGGTGCTCGACTTGCTTCTAATACTATTGATATGGAAGGTGTTGGTCCAAAGCTTAATGTTGAGGATATTGTTGAATTAGAACTTTATGGTTGCAAAGAGATTGAAAATGGTGTTAAGGGTCAAATTGATATTCTTGATGTTCGTTTTGGTTCATTATGGACTTCTATCCCATATGAAGAATTCAAGAAGTGTGGATTTAAGTTTGGTGATAATGTCCTAGTAAAGATTTATAACAGAGATGTTTGTGTTTATACAAATACAATCAACTATGGCAAGTCTTTTGCGGATGTACCAATTTCAACTCCTATTATTTATATGAACTCTTCTTATCATATCGCTGTTGCGATTAACCAAGGCTCATTTGCCAAGGCATATAACATTGGTGTTGGTAGTGATTGGAAGATCACTATGCAAAAGAGTATTTAATTAATACTGTTAGTTAATTAAATTGAATCGGTTGTCTGTGTAATATGGGCAACCTTTTTTATCCACTTTTCCACATTGACAATGGCAAAAATATGGGAATATGTTGGGAATAAAAGTTCATGTTTCCTTTCTATAATCACCTTACAAGCGAGGTATAAAGATATGGAAAATGAAGTTATAGTATTTAAAAATGGAGAATTAGAATTAGAAGTAAATGTAAGTGATGATAGGGAGAATATATGGTTATCTAAACAACAGATGGCAGAGCTTTTTCAAAGGGATAGAACGGTGATATCTAAGCATCTTAAGAATTTTTTTGATGAGGGCGAATTGTTGGAAAATAAAAACACGTTAATTTTGAGTATAGTTCAACTACCGAGGATTTCTCAGTAGTTCAAAATAAAAGAGCTATCAATTGACAGCTCCTTGTAGGTTAGGTGTAATCATATATGATTTGCCGTGTTTCTTGTATAGATAAGTAGATACAAACATTGTAGTTAGTTCTGCAAGTGGCATTGTTAACCAAACACCAGTTACTTCCATGAATATAGGCAGTACTAGGATATAAATAACTACAAGTACTAATGATCTAAGTGTTGATACAATGGCTGATAATAGGCCGTTGCCTAGGGCTGTGAAGTAGCCTGAGATAAAGACGTTGAAGCCAATGAATAAGAATATTGGGTTAAATATCTTTAGGCCATACCATGTTATGTCAAATACATGTCCGTTTTCTACGAAGATATGAATGATGTCTTTACCAAAGATGTATGAGATGGCGGTGATTATTATTGCGGTAATAATAATGCTCATGAAACTATATCTAGTTGTTTCGTTTATTTTGTCATAGTCTTTAGATCCAATGTTATAGCTAACGATTGGTGCTGCACCTACTGCGATTCCCATGTAGAAGGAAATAAAGAAGTAGTAGATGTTCATAATGATTGTTACAGCTGCCACGCCATCTTCTTGGAAATATTTAAAAATTATAATATTGAATAAGAATGTTGTGATGCCAGTTGATAGTTCTGTTAACATTTCGCTACTTCCGTTTGTGCATGATTTAAGTAAAACATTCCAATCTATCTTGGGTTTAGTGAATTTAATGTTACTAAATTTAAGGAAATATACTAATCCTATAAGCATGCTTATTGAGATTGATGATAGGGTGCCAAAGGCTGCACCTATGGTTCCTAAATTGAATATGGCAACTAGTATATAATCGAATACCACATTTAATACAAGACCAATAGATGACATGATCATGCCAATGTCAGATCTTCCATCGGTTCTTACAAGATATTCAAAGAATAGTTTAAAGGACATAGGGATGCTTCCTAAGAAAATTACAAGGGCATATGGTAGTACGTGTTCTAATAGTTTTTCGCTACTTCCAAGGAAGATACAAATGGGTTTTAAGAATACGACACCAAAGATGGTGAATAGTGTAGATAACAACAATAGTACGATGTTGATGAAGGCAAAGATTTCGTTGGCTTCTTGTTGCTTCTTTTGACCAAGTTTTTCACCTATAATAGCTCCAGATCCTGTTGCTAACATGACAGATGTTCCAAAGATTATACAGGTTATTGGGATTACGATGTTGATGCCAGCTAGAGCATCTGAGTTAACGTATTTAGATACAAAGAAACCATCGATGGCAGTATAGAATGATAAGAATATCATTGTTAGTACCGAGGGTACTAGGTATTTTAGAAATTGAGGGTAGCTCATTTTATTTTCAAAACAGTTCATATTTTCTCCTGATTTAACAATATCTAATACTAAACTATATAGTAAGTATATAGTCAAGAAGTTTTTTAAAAAATGTGTTGTCAACACCTAAAATGATGAAACTATATTTAATGAAAATCCTATTCATAATTTTGTTTACAATTTTGTAAGTTAGCCTATCCTTTTGTTGTTTCGGTCATTATAATTGTAATGGTTGAACATTCAACTATAATCTAAACCATAGGAGAAACTTATTATGAATCAAATAAAAAAGCGTAAGGGCAATTTGGTAGCTTATGACCCTGAGAAGATAAGAGTAGCTATCACTAGTGCTAATCATGATATTAAGAAGAAGGCTTCTGATGCAGAAATTGAAGTAATCTTTGAGGCGGCTAAAAATGAGGTTGAGGAGCTTTTAACTAATCATAATGTTTCTGTAGAGGAGATTAACGATGTCGTTGAAAGAGCGATGATGAAATATGATTGTTACGAGTTAGCTAAACAATTTATCGAATATCGTTATCGTCATAAATTAATTAGAGAATCAAATACAACTGATGAATCTATTTTTGAATTGATTAATGGTAAGTCAGAGTATTGGAATGAAGAGAATTCAAATAAGAATGCAAGACTTGTTACTACACAACGTGACTATATTGCGGGTATTGTGAATACAGATATTGCTAGAAGATTTTTACTACCAAAGGATGTGGTTAAGGCTCATGATGAGGGTATCATCCATGAACATGATATGGATTATCTAGCGGATTTCGCAAGACATAATTGTGAACTTATCAATCTTGAGGATATGCTTCAAAATGGTACTGTTTTAAATGGTGTAATGATTGAAAAGCCACATCGTTTTATTACAGCAAGTACTATTGCAACTCAAATCATGACTGCGGTTAGCGCTTCTAGTTATGGTGGTTTAACAGTTACTTTGACTCATTTAGCACCTTTTGTAAGATCTAGTTTCTATAGACATTACAAGTTCTTTGTAAAGGAAGTGCTTGAACAAGAATTGAATGCGTTGATTAACGAAGATACAAGAATGGATAGTGATGTTTATGCATCTATTCCTGCTGCCTTAGATTATGCGACTAAGCAAATTAAGAAGGAAGTTGAAGATGGTGTTCAAACTTTCAATTATCAAATTAATTCAATGTCTTCAACAAATGGTCAATCACCTTTCTGTTCAGTATTTATGTATCTAAATGAAACTGATGAATATAAAGATGAATTAGCTATGATTATCGAGGAATTTTTGAAACAAAGAATTCAAGGTTTAAAGAATGAAAAGGGTATTTATGTTACTCAAGCCTTCCCTAAATTGTTATATGTATTAGAAGAAGATAATATTACCGAAGGTTCTAGATATTGGTATTTAACAGAATTAAGTGCCAAGTGTTCTGCTAAGCGTTTAGTTCCAGACTATGTTTCTGAGAAGATGATGAAGAGTCTTAAGATTAATAAGTTTGGTGTTGGCGATTGTTATGGTCCTATGGGTTGTAGATCTTTCTTAACTCCAGATAGAATTGAGGGTAATCCTGCAAATGCCTTAAATTATGATCCAAATAAGGGTAAGTATTGGGGTAGATTCAATATGGGTGTATGTACAGTGAATCTATTTGATGCGGCTTTAAGTTCTAATCGTAATGAGGGTGAGTTTTGGAAACTATTGGATGATAGATGTGAATTATGTCATACAGGTTTGAAGGTTAGAATTAATAGATTGGCTAGTGCTACAAGCGATGTGGCTCCAATTTTGTGGCAACATGGTGCTTTGGCAAGACTACAACCCCATGAGAAGTTAGAAAAGTTAGTATATGGTGGTTATTCTACTGCTTCACTTGGTTATGCAGCTTTATATGAGTGCGTTAAGTATATGACAGGCTTGAATCTTACTGATAAAGAGGGTGAGGCTTTCGGTATGCGTGTCATGAATTTCTTGAATGATAAGTGTGCTAAGTGGAAGAAGGAAGAGAATATTGATTATTCTGTTTATGGTACGCCTCTTGAGACTACTACTTATAAGTTTGCGAAGATGGCTAAGAAGAAGTTTGGCGATGATGTGTTTGTAAAACTTGATGGTCATGATAGAGATTATGTGACTAATTCAAGTCATACTCCTGTTTTCCAAAATATTGATGCGTTTGATAAGTTGGATATTGATGGTAAGTTCCAAGAATTATCTCCAGGTGGTAATGTAATTTATATTGAGACACCTAATCTTCAAAATAATATCGAGGCAATCTTAGAAGTAATCAAATATATGTATGATCATACTATGTATGGTGAATTAAATACTAAGTCTGATTATTGTATGAATTGTGGCTATGATGGTGAGATTATGGTTGTTGAGGATGAAAAGACTCATAAGTTAGTTTGGGAATGTCCAAATTGTAAGAACCGTGATCAAAACAAGATGCAGGTAACAAGACGTACTTGTGGTTATCTAGGTTCTCATTATTGGAATCAAGGTAGAACTGATGAGATTAGATCTAGGGTACTACATTTAGATAATGTATGTGAATAATGTTGAAAGTCGCTGGCTATGCTGGTGATTTTTTCTTATTGTCTTTATACCCCATAAATTCTATATGGGGTATAAAGGGTATAACAACTAAAGACTGTACCGAATAGTGGAAACTGATTTGTATAAATATCAGGTAAATTAATGGTACCTCTTTATAATTATTAAGTGTGCTCCCAATAAAACTATATACTTTTTGGTGCAATAAGATAGATCGGAAGTAATTTTTATTAAAAAGAATAATATTGGTCTAAAATGGATATATGAGATATGCACAAATAAGAAAAAAAGATATTGCGAATGGACCTGGCATTCGTGTGAGTATATTTGTACAAGGATGCCATTTTCATTGTAAGAATTGTTTTAATAGTGATACTTGGGATTTTAATGGTGGCCAAGAATTTAAACAAGAAGATTTAGATAGATTATTAGAATATGGCGAAGATGTCCATGTCTGCGGTTTATCTGTTTTGGGTGGTGAACCATTGAATGAGAGTAATGTTGATGGTGTTGTAGAGATTTGTAAGGCTTTTAGAGAAAAGTTTCCAGATAAGTCTATATGGCTTTGGAGTGGCTATACTTATGAAAACCTTAATGATAACCAACGAAGAGTACTAGATTATTTAGATGTCTTGGTTGATGGTCAATTTGTTGATGAATTAAAGGACTTTAGATTAAAGTATCGTGGTTCTAGTAATCAAAGAGTAATTGATGTTAAGAAAAGTAGTGTGAATAATATAGTTTCAATGATATAACCCTTCAATAATGGAACTTTTGAAGCAAAATTACCCTTCAAAAGTGGAACATTTTGCGTTTAGAAGGTCTTCAATAATGGAACATACACAATTATGTATGTGTTAAAAGCTAGTAAAATAGGACTAAAAATGAATTTTATGAATTGTTAGAGTTTTGTTGGCTCTAATGAGGTTTAAAAGTGTGTTAGAATTGTGCTATGGAGACTCTTGTTACATTATCAAAAATAGATAGATTAGATAGATACACCAAGAATGACGTTGATGGTCTTTTATTTGGTGGTCCTTTAAGCTTGCGTTTTAATTATTCTTTAAGCGAAATTAATACAATCAATGAGTATTGTCTTAAAGAAGGCTTAAAGAGATATATTGCGCTTGATGCCTTTATCAGTGAAAATGATAAGGCTGTAGTGAATGATTATTTTAGTTTTTTAAAGAATTTGGATGTTGATGGTATATATTTTACTGACTTAGGCATCATTAATGTTGCCAGTTCTTTTAAAATGGGAGACAAATTAATCTATGACCCAGATACTTTATTAACTAATAGTTTGGATATTAACTTCTTCTTACGCCAGGGTATTGGTACTGTTTTGGCTAGGGAATTGAGTTTAGATGAGGTTAAAAGGATCTTAACAAATAATCATGGTAGATGTGATATGCAAGTGTTTGGTCATCTTAAGATGTCTTATTCTAAGCGTCATTTTATGACTAATTACTTTAATTATTTAGGAGTAGAAAAAGATATATTAGGAAAGCGTAATATTACATTAGTTGAAGAGAATCGTAATTATCGTTTGCCTATTTTAGAGGATGAATACGGTACTCGTATTTATTCTGATTATATCTTTTTGATGTATAAAGAATTTGTAGATTTAAAACCTTTATTAAAAAGAGCTATTATCGATGATACTTTTATTGAAGATACTAATTTAATTTTTGCGATTTTAAGAGACGTAAAAAGAGTTAGTAATGTGAATGCAGTATTTTTAGAAGAGAATATTTTAAGTAAATACGATAATTATCAATTTTTTAATGGATACTTATCAAATAAAACAAGTAAGGTAAAGGAGGATGACAATGAATAAAATTGAATTATTGGCTCCTGCTAAGGACTTGTTTAAGGCTAAGATAGCAGTTGACTATGGTGCTGATGCCATTTATTTAGGTGGTAAATGTTTTTCTTTGCGTTCTCGCGCTTCTAATTTTGAAAATGAGGATATTAAAGAAATTGTAGAATATGCCCATAGTAAGGGTGTAAAAGTATATATTACTGTTAATATCGTTTTCCATGATGATGATTTTGTGGGAATTAAAGAATATTTAGCTTATTTAGATGAAATTGGTGTTGATGCGATTATTGTGTCTTCTTTGTTTATTGTGAATTATGTTAAGAAACATCATCCAAGAATGGAAGCACATATTTCAACTCAAATGTCTTCAATTAATAGTGATGCGGTAAGCGTTTTGAAGATGTATGGGGCAGATCGCGTGGTACTTGGCAGAGAAGTTTCAATGGATGAAATCAAACTTATCAGTTCTGTTTCTTCTTTACCACTTGAAGTGTTTATTCATGGTGGTATGTGCTCAAATTATTCAGGTCGTTGTGTTTTGAGCAATCGTATGACTAATAGAGATGCGAATAGAGGCGGTTGTGCTCATAGTTGTCGTTGGAAATATCATGTTTATGAAGGTGATACTTTAATTAGTGATCCAGAATGTCCTTTGTCTATGTCTTCTAAAGATTTAAGGGCAGCTGACTATGTTGAAGAGATGATTAAGTGTGGTGTGGCGTCTTTAAAGATTGAAGGACGCATGAAATCTGAGTATTATATTGCCCAGGTAGTAAAGACTTATCGTATGCTTATAGATGAAGTATATGAAAAGGGTCATTTAGAAGAGGATAGACTTGCCTACTACAATAATGAATTGACTAAGGCAGAGAATCGTTTGAGTGATTCGGGTTTCTTGAGTGGTAAATGTGATGATTCTAAACACTTATATGGTGTCAATGGCAGTGGGGTTACCCATGATTATGTAGGTCTTGTGAAGGCTTATGACAAGAACCGCTCCTTGGCTTTAGTTGAAGTTAAGAATATGTTTGATATAAATGATACTTTGGAAGTCTTTGGTCCAAGTGTTAATAATGAAAGATTTAAGAATACAGTGATGTTTGATGATGAGTGGAATTTCTTAAATGAAGCTCATAAGCCATGTCAACTTGTGGTTATTCGTATGCCTTTTGAGGTTAGTAAGAATGATATGATTAGAAAGGTCAATGATGATTGTTGAGGGGGCTATCGCTGTTAAGACTTGTATCCAAGGTGGAAAGCGCACTGTTTATAGGGTATATATAGACAAGGCCAAGAGAACTAAGGATTTTAATTATATTAGAAGATTGTGTGAATCTAAGGATATTAGTGTTCATGAATTAGAACGTTCTTCTTTCGATAAATTTGAAGTAGGTAAGACCTTTGGTGGTATTGTAGCTGAAGTAAGTGATAGAAGAAGTGATGAACTAGGCGATGGTGATGCCTTCTATATTGATGGTATTGAAGATCCTTTTAACATTGGATATATGTTAAGAACCATCTATGCCTTGGGCGTTTCTAATGTAATTTTAAAGGCTAGGGATTATTCTAAGTTAGATGCTCAAATCATTAAATCTAGTGCTGGTGCTTATGAACTATTAAATATTAGGTATGTAGATGATGAGTATGCATATCTTAAGTCTTTAAAGAAGAATTATCATCTTTATTCTTTATATAGGGGTGATGATTCTAAGAATATCTTTAAAGTTAGATTTGATTTTAAATGTTTATTCTTAATCGGTGGTGAAAAAAGAGGTATCTCATCTAAGTTATTATCTTTAGTGGATACTGGTTTATATATTCCTTATGGGAATGATTTTAGAAATAGTTTGAATGCAGCTAGTGCTGTTAGTGTTGTCTCAACACTTTTATATGGACAAAGAAATGATTGAATCGTTAGAAAATAAAAAGGTAAAAGATTGGACGCGTCTTCATTTAAAGAAGTATCGTGATCATAATTATTTAATTCTTGATAAAGAAGTTCTTTTGGAGGCTTATAAACAAGGATATTTAGATACTTTGATTTATTGTGGTCAAAGGCCTTTTGACTTTGATAAGGCTTATGAGGTATCTAGAGTTGTTTTAAATAAGATTTCTAAAAGAGATGACCTTGACTATATTGGAGTTGGCAAGGAAATAGAGGAAAAAAGAGCATATTGTTCAAGAATAATGATGTTGGATGAACTTTCTGATCCTTTAAATATTGGTAGAATCATGGAGTGTGCATATTTATTTGGTTTTGATACTATTCTTTTAAGTGAAAATTGTGCTGATATTTATCATCCTAAGTGTTTAAGTGCTTCTAAGGGTGCTATTTATCATTTAAATATCTTTAGAGGGAATTTAGTTGAACAAATAAAGGATTTAAAAGAAAAGGGCTATATTATTTATGCCACTGGTTTAAAAGAAAATAGTTTGTTTCTTGATGAAGTAAACAAAAGCCCTAAGATGGCTTTCGTGCTTGGCAATGAAGGATCTGGTGTATCAAAGGAAGTCTTTATAAGCGTCGATGAGACTGTTAAGATTCAGATGCATAATATCGATTCTTTAAATGTTGCCATGGCTGGTTCTATTATCATGTATCGTTTTTTAGTATAGAATCTTAAAGTTCTTTTCTTGTTTACATGGTATTTTTTTAAGATAATAGTCTTCGATTCTAATGAAGTTTCTAACTTTGAAGCCATCTACGCTTAGGTAGTTTCCTTGTTTTAACATTTTACTAATGAAGGTCATTATTTTGTCTTCATCACCTTGTATCTCAACCTCGACGTTACCATTGTCGAGGTTTTTTGCGCTTCCTGTTAGATCTAATTCAGTTGCGATTCTTTGACAAGTGTAGCGAAAGCCTACTCCTTGTACCTGTCCTTTAAAAATAATCAAGTATCTTTCCATAAAATTATTATAACTATGAAATATTGTTTCAGGGATTATTAAATTAATAAGTATTAAATTAGTTGAATGTTCAACCATTTGTTATAATGAATACGCTATGGAAAGACTAATGAATGTGGATCCAATGATTTTGAATCGTTGTAACCAAAAATATTATGACAAGGTATTATCTAAATACGATATTTCTTATACTCAAATGTTTATATTGATGGCAATCTATGAACATAAGGGGCTTTCGATGAATGAATTGGCTGTTATTGGTGCTTATGACAAAGGGACTATTACTAAGGCTATTCAGAAGTTAGAACAGTTGGGTTATGTGGAGATGACTTTGAGTAGTGAGGATAAGCGTTTGAAGTTGTTGAATACAACGCCAAAGTGTGATCATATTATGCCTGAACTGTATATGATTAGACAGGGTTGGCAGGATTATTTGTTTAAGGATATTAGCAGGGAAGATTATTTAACTTATGTTAGTGTTGTTGAAAGACTTAATAATAAGGCTAAGGAATATCCTCATTATGAGAATGATTTAAATATTCATATCTATGGTCTTCAAAAGCTTACCTTATTAGATTATCCAGGCAAGATGGCAGCTACTTTGTTTACTGGTGGTTGTAACTTTAGATGCCCATTTTGTCATAATCGTTCACTTGTTTTCTTGAATGAACAAGAAGGTGAGATTGATCAAAAGTTGATCTTTGAGTATTTAGAGAAAAGAAAGAATGTATTAGATGGTGTTTGTATAAGCGGTGGTGAGCCTTTATTACAAGAGGGTATCAAAGACTTATGTAGACAAATTAAGGACTTGGGTTTGATGATTAAGTTAGATACAAATGGCTATTGTTTCGACTTATTGAAAGAATTGGTTGAAGAGGGTTTAGTAGATTATGTAGCTATGGATATTAAGAATACCAAGGATAAATATAGCTTCACTTGCGGTTTAAATGATATGGACTTAAGTGGTATAGAGAAAAGTGTTGAGTATCTAAAGTCTAATGTGGTTGACTATGAATTTAGGACTACAATTGTCAAAGAATTCCATGAGGATTTAGATCTTGAATCATTAGGTAAATGGTTAAAGGGTGCTAAAAGATATTATCTACAGAATTTTGAAAACAGAGAAAGTTGTATCCAAAGTGGTTTGAATAGTTTGGATGAAAGTAGGTTGAAAGAATACCAAGAGGTATTGAGTAAATATATTGATAATGTATATGTAAGAGGAATTCAGGAGGACTAACATGTATAAGGTGATTAAAAGAGATGGCAAGGAAGTTGATTTTAATGTAAATAAGATTTCTAATGCGATTGGTAAGGCTTTTGCGGCAGTTGGTAGAGACTTTCATCCAAGTGTGGTTGAACTATTGGCGCTTAGAACTTGTGCTGATTTTGAGACTAAAGTAAAAGATGGCAAGGTTTATGTAGAAGATATTCAAGATAGTGTTGAAAAGGTATTGTCTGAGAGCAATTATGCTGATGTGGCTAAGGCTTATATTCTTTATCGCAAACAAAGAGAAAAGGCACGTAATTTGTCAGAGACTATGCTAGATTATAAGAAGTTAGTTAATTCTTATGTTGATTCAATTGACTGGCGTGTTAAAGAGAATTCGACAGTTACTTATTCGGTTGGTGGCTTAATTCTTTCAAATTCTGGTGCAATTACTGCTAACTATTGGTTGAGTGAAATTTATCCAAATGAAATAGCTAATGCCCATCGTAATTGTGATATTCATATTCATGATTTGAGCATGCTTACAGGATATTGCGCTGGTTGGTCACTTAGACAACTGATTCAAGAAGGATTAGGTGGTATTAAGGGCAAGATTACATCTGCTCCTGCAAAGCACTTGTCAACTTTGTGTAATCAAATGGTAAATTTCTTGGGTATTATGCAAAATGAGTGGGCTGGTGCACAGGCTTTCTCTTCTTTTGATACTTATTTGGCGCCTTTTGTAAGAGAAGATAATTTATCTTATAAGCAAGTTAAACAATGCATCCAATCTTTTGTCTATGGTGTTAATACACCTTCTCGTTGGGGTACGCAAGCACCTTTCTCTAATATCACCTTAGACTGGACAGTTCCTGAGGATATGGCTGAACAATTCTGTTTGGTTGGTGGTGAAGAACTTCCATATACTTATAAAGAGTGTCAAAAAGAGATGGATATGATTAATAAGGCCTTTATTGAGGTAATGTTGGATGGTGATGCCAATGGTAGAGGTTTCCAATATCCAATTCCTACTTATTCAATTACTAAGGAATTTGATTTCTCGGAGACTGAGAATAATAAATTATTGTTTGGAATGACTGCTAAGTATGGTACTCCATATTTCTCTAACTATGTAAATTCTGATATGAAGCCAAGTGATATTAGATCAATGTGTTGTCGTTTAAGATTGGACTTAAGAGAATTAAGAAAGAAATCAGGAGGCTATTTCGGTTCTGGTGAGTCAACAGGTTCTGTTGGTGTGGTTACTGTTAATATGCCTCGTATTGCCTATTTAGCTAAAGACAGAGAAGACTTCTATAATCGTTTGGATAAGATTATGGATATCTCAGCTAAGTCTTTAAAGATTAAAAGAGAAGTTATTACTAAGTTATTAGAGAATGGCTTATATCCATATACATTAAGATATTTGGGCACATTTAAGAATCATTTCTCTACTATTGGTTTAGTTGGCATGAATGAGGCTTGTTTAAATGCTAATTGGATAAAAGCTGATTTGACTGAAGAAATTGCTCAAGATTTTACTGAAGAAGTATTGAATCATATGCGTGAGCGTTTGGTTATTTATCAAGAGATGTATGGCGATTTATACAACTTGGAAGCTACTCCTGCGGAGTCTACGGCTTATCGTTTGGCAAAGCACGATAAGAAGGAATATAAGGATATTATTACAGCAAATGATGATTCTAAGGTTCCATATTATACAAACTCTTCACATTTACCAGTAAGCTTTACTGATGATGTATTTAGAGCTTTAGATATTGAGGATAGATTCCAGAATTTATATACTTCAGGTACTGTTTTCCATACTTTCTTAGGTGAGAAGCTTCCTGATTGGAGAGCTGCTGCAAGTCTTGTTAAGAAGATTGCGACTAATTATAAGTTACCTTACTATACTATCTCTCCAACTTATTCTATTTGTGAGGATCACGGTTATATTACAGGTGAGGTTTATACTTGTCCAATTTGTGGTAAGAAGACTGAAGTTTGGTCTCGTATTACTGGCTATTATCGTCCTATTTCTAACTGGAATGATGGTAAGGCTCAAGAGTTTAAGGATCGTGTAGAGTATCTTCCTAGTGATTCTACTGTTTTAAAGGCTAAGGAAGTAAAAGAAGAGATTGTTAAGGAAGAACCAAAACACGAGTATAAGCCAAGTGAGTTAACAATTTTTGTGCAGGATCATTGTCCTAAGTGCAAGGGTGCCCAGCAGAGATTGAAGTTAAAGGGTATTAATTATAATGTGGTTAATTGTAGTGTAGATACAAAGTTAGCTAGAGAATTAGGGGTAGTAGAAACACCTACAATTATTGATACTGATGGCAAGTGGTATGCTGGTGCCAATGCGGTAGTTGATTATTTAAAAGATCATGAGTGATATTTATGATTTAGTGATAGTAGGAGGAGGTCCTGCGGGACTTGCTTCTGCCATCTATGGTCTAAGAAATGGCCATAGTGTAGCGGTTATTGAAAGAGATGTCTTTGGCGGACAGATTACAAGTTCGCCAAGTGTTTTAAATATCCCAGGTTTTAATAAAATCAGTGGTGATGAGTATGGTGATCTATTGTTAGAACAGGTTAGTAACTTGGGTGGTGAACTTGTTTTTGATGAATGCGTTAAAGTGTCACCAGGTGATGTTATTACTGTTAACTTAAAAGATACAGGTGATATTCTTTGTAAAAGTTTAATATTGGCAACCGGTAGTGTTCATCGTCGTTTAAATGTTGAACATGAGGAAGAACTGATTGGCAAGCATGTACATTTTTGTGCTGTATGTGATGCCGGTTTATATAAAGATAAGACAGTAGCTTTGGTAGGTGGGGGTAATTCGGCTTTAGTTGAGGCTGATATCTTAGCTAATATCTGTAAGAAAGTGATTATCTTACAAGATTTAAGTGAATTTACTGGTGAAGTATCTTTGATTAAGCAATTAGAGAGCCATGATAATATCACTACTTATTTTAATTCTAAGGATATTAAGTATCTGGTGGATGATAAGTTTAGGGGCGTTAGTTCTAATGGCAAGGAAATATTATGCGATGGTGTTTTCTTGGCTATTGGCTTAGTTCCTGATAATAAGTATTTTAAGGATTTGTTAGACTTGGATGATAGAGGATATTTTATCGCTGATGAGAATGGCTATACAAAATATGATAATATTTTTGTGGCAGGTGATTGTCGTCAAAAGATGTTAAGACAGGTAGTTACTGCCTGTGGCGATGGTGCTAATTGTGCCATTAATGCCAGTAGATATTTAAGAGGTGTGAAATGAATTTAGTTGAATTTTTAAATAATAGTCCTAGTAGCTATAATGCGATTGATAGTATTAAGAAAATTTTAGATGAGAATCATTATGCAGAACTTGATGAAAGAGATGCATATGCTTTAGATAAGGGTGGCAAGTATTACATCATTAGAAATGGTTCTAGTGTTATGGCCTTTAATGTTGGCAATAACTTAGAGAATCCTTCTTTACAATTAACTGCTTCTCATTCTGATTGTCCATCTTTTGTGTTGAAGCCAAATTGTTGTAGCTATGAGGGTGGTTATTTTAAGTTGAATACCGAGGTATATGGTGGTGTTACTTTCTATTCTTGGTTAGATAGACCACTTAGTATTGCTGGTAGAATTATTTATAGAGAAGATGGAAGTGTTAAGTCATGTTCTTATAAGTATGATAAGCCATTCTGTTTAATTCCATCTGTTGCGATTCATATGAATAGGGAAGTTAATACTAACTTAAACTTAAATCCACAAGTTGATATGCTTCCTATGGTGTCATTAGAAAAGGGTGATATTTTAAGTTTCTTAAAGGAAGATAGTGGTAAGGATGTGTTAAGTTATGATTTGTTCTTGTATCCTGTGAATAGTGCTTATTTATGGGGCAAGAATGATGAATTTATTACAGGTAATCATTTAGATGATCTTCAATGTGCTTATAACTGTTTAGTTGGTTTTATTGATAGTTTCAACGATAATAACATTAATGTATATTGTTGTTTCGATAATGAAGAGATTGGTTCAAGTACAAGACAGGGTGCTGATTCTGATTTCTTGTTTACTAATTTAAATAGAATTTGTAACTCATTGAACATTGATTATTATAGATTGTTGGCAAGAGGTTTTATGTTGTCTTGTGATAATGCTCATGCCTTGCATCCAAATCATAATGAGAAGCATGATGCCTTGAATCGTCCTTCAATGAATAGGGGCATCGTCATTAAACACGAGACTAGGGCTTATACAAGTGATGGTTTAAGTATTGGCTACTTAAAGGATTTATTGGAGCGTCATGATATTCCTTATCAATACTTCGCAAATAGAAGTGATAGTAGGGGTGGCAGTACTTTGGGTAATATTTCTAATAATCATAGTTCGATGTTGTCGGTTGATGTTGGTCTAGCTCAATTGGCGATGCATTCATGTGTGGAGACAGCTGGTAATTTGGATAATGATTATATGGTAGAGGCGGTTAAGGCCTTCTATAGCGAAAGTTTAATTAAGTAAAAAGAAAGAAGAGTTTAGGCTCTTCTTTCGTCTATATAGGTTTTGATTCTAGAAACTGCTTCTTTGATATTTACAAGCGAAGTAGCTAAGTTAACTCTAACATAGCTGCCATAGTCTTTTGAGAATGAGACACCAGAATTTACAAGAATGTTGCATTCTTTTTCAAGTACTTCAGCTACATTAGCTTCTTTAATTGATTTAGAGAAATCAGGGAAGATTAGGTATGAGCCTTCAAGTTCAGGCATGTCGCAATAATCTTTCATTTCTTCTTTGAAGTATAGATAGTTTTCATAGATTGTATTAGTGAAACCATCTAGCCATTCTTTACCGTACTTATAACAGTAATAAGAAGCTAAGCCATTGAAGGCGTTAGGATCTTGGATGTCATGGTAGGCTTGGTATTCATCAATTTTCTTTAGCCATTCCTTGTTTGGACATACGATATGTGAATGCTGGAATAGGGCTAATGAGAAGGTTTTTGATTCAGCATTTAGAGTAATAATGTCATTTTCATATTCTTTTAAAGCTAAGCTTGGAAGAAATTTGTATCCTGGCATGATTAGTTCTGAGTGAACCTCATCAGATACAACGATGACATTGTGTCTATGTGTAATTTCAAATAGCTTCTCTAATTCTTCTTTTGTCCAGATTCTTCCTACTGGGTTACATGGAGAGCATAGAATCATTAATTTAACATCGTTTTCAACTATTTTCTTTTCGATGTCTTCATAGTCCATTTCAAAGTGGTAGTTGTCGTTGATAAGAGGTGATTCAACTAATGTTCTTTTGGTGTTATCGATTGCGTAGAAGAAGTGATGGTAGATTGGTGTTGTCATCAAAATAGCATCACCTTCATTAGTTAGTGAACAAATAACATGTGTTAAACCATCAATGGCACCTTTAGAGAATCTAATCCATTCTTTTTTGTAGGTAATGTTAGATTGTTTTTCATTCCACTTAATATAAGCGTCAAAGTAATCTTCTGGTAAGAATGAATAACCATAACTTCCGTGCCTAATTCTTTCAACTAGCTTATCAATTACGATTTGTGGTTCCTTAAAGTCAGCGTCCGCAATCCATAAAGGTAGTTTACCTTTAACGTTGGGCTTGTCCCATTTGACACTGTTGGTTCCTTCTCTTTTTACGTAGTACTTTTCTGTAAATTCTTGTGCGTTCATTTTTCCCCCTAGTATTGAATTTTATTAAATACTTCGTTTGCGCGTTCTTCATCAAGTAGTGTTTTGATGATTAGATGGGCAAACTCAAATTCACCACCTAGTCCAATGCCAGTGATGATGTTTCCTTCTTTGATCGCTTTTTCTTTTGCGGGTTTTAGTCCACATTCAAAGCCTGGGTAGCAAGTAAAGCGTTCTTGCTTAAGAAGACCTTTGTGATTAAGTATGGATGGTGCTGCACATATTGCACAAATTAATTTGTTGTTTTCCATGAAATAATCGATTATCTTATTTACTCTTGAATCGTTTTCTAGATTCAAGGTGCCAGGCATGCCACCGGGTAATATTATCGCATTATAATCTTGATAATTAAAGTCGTCGATGTGAATATCTGTTCTAAATGAAACATTATGTGATGATGTTATTTCGTTTTCTAGTCCTACTAGTTTAACGTCGATGCCACTTCTATAAAGTAGGTCGTAAACAAGTAATGCCTCACATTCTTCTAGCCCTGGGGCACATATAATTCCAACTTTCATAAAAATACCTCTCTTTTTTATTATAAAATTAAAGGTATGAAGAAGATAATGTATTTGTATGAAAATTGTAAAATGCCTCTTAGAACTGCTTTCTTTGGGTTTATGTTGATGGCGTTTGGTTTTTTAATTAAGAATGAAAATGTTAATATTTTTTATACTTTCACAAACACTTATTTATTGATGTTTGCGGATGGTTGTGCTTTATTAGGTCAGACAATTGTATCTAATTTGCCTTTGATTTTTATGATTTATCTTGTTTGTAAGAAGGCAAATAGTGGTATTCCAATTCTATTAGCTTTAGTTGGTTATTTTAGTTTCTTGATTACGATGACTTTGTTTGTACCACAAAATTTATCTAGTATCGCTTATACAACAAATTCAGGTATAAATGCGATGATTAATATTAATGGCAATGCTAAGTATCCACTTGAAACAGGTATGATTGGTGCTTTTGTGGTTGCTTTTATTACAAGATTTTCATATATCAGAAGTAGACATCGTTCTAGTCATAGCTTATTAGGTTTTTTACATAAGGACTCAGCTGCTTTGATATACAATGTGGTACTTTGTACAGCAACCGGTATGTTGTTTTCTTATGTTGGTCCTTTATTCTATACATATTTTGCCAAGGGCATTGTTTATATTTCAAAAAACTTGGATGATCCTTATAAGATGCTAATTTATGGTTTCTTAGATCAAACAATGTCGATATTAGGATTGTCTAATGCGATTAGATACCCATTCTGGTTTACATCTCTTGGGGGATCGTTTCAAACATTGTCGGGGCAAAGCATTGTGGGTGATGTGAATATTTGGCAATATGTTAAGGACAGCGTAACTACTTATACTGGTGCTGGTAGATTTATCACACCTTATTATGTGATTAATCTGTTTATGGTGCCAGCTTGTTATTTGGGAATTTATTTATCTTTTACAGATAAGGAAACAAAGATTAAGATGTTGTTGCCACTAATTCTTATAAGTTTAATTTCAATTGTATGTGGTTCACCACTTCCATTGATGTTGTTTTTGTTGTTTACAAGTCCACTATTGTTGCTCGGCTTTGTGTTTATAGCTGCTTGTGTATATGGCTATTTTACATATGCGGGTGTTTATTTAGGCTCTTCTATTAGTAACTATTCAACTATTACGGCCTTACCTGGTAGTTTCCCTGATTTTATTATTAATATTAGAAGCATTAATCATTATGATGCGATTATTTCGATTATTATGGTTGGCGTTATTTGTTTTGTGTTGGTATTAGCTTTATGTATTCTTTATTATCGTCATTTGTGTTATATGGTGGTTAATCCAACTAAGGATGAGAAGACAATTAAAGATATTATTGAAAAGTTAGGCGGTTTGGATAATATCGAAGGTGCTAGTTCAGGTTTGTTGGAGGTTAATTTTAATCTTGTAGATATTGAAAATATTAATACAGAAGAATTGTCTACTTTAGCAGTTCCTAAGATTTTTGAGACAAAGACCGGTGTTACCTTAAAAATGGGCTCTAGCAGTTATATTATTGCGAAATATGTTAATAAATATATTAGTGAAAAGGATGTTAAAGTAGAGTCTATTGAGGTTGAATAATTGTTTGACAAACAGTATCAGATTTAATAGAATATTAAAGTAATTCGATTAAAGAAAGGTGGCTCGTATGAAAAGAACTTATCAGCCTAGTAAAAGAAAGCACCAAAATACTTGTGGCTTTAGAGCTCGTATGAAAACTGTTGGTGGTCGTAAGGTTATCAATAGACGTCGCGCTAAAGGTAGAAAGGTATTATCTGCTTAATTAAAGCCACACTTACGTGGCTTTTTTAAAACTTATGATTAAAAAATATAGAGTTAGGAAAAACGAGGATTTTTCCAAAATTATTAAAAAGAGAAAAAGTGTAGCTGATCAAAGCTTTATCGTTTATTATTACAAGAAACAAGAGCCACATTCTAGAGTGGGCATTTCTGTTTCTAAGAAACTGGGAAATGCGGTTGAGCGTAATAAAATTAAACGTCAAGTTAGGATGATGTTCGCTAATATTTATGACTTTGATAATAGTCCAAGCGATCTTGTAGTGATTATAAGAAAGGGCTATTTAGAGAAAAGTTTCAGTGATAATCAAAACAATTTGGAAAAGCTTATTAAAAAAGCTATAATTATTTAGTATTAGCGAGGAGTTTTTGTGTATATGAATAAAAAGAAACTAACAATTGTATTAAGTTCCTTATTCTTACTACTTTTTTTGAGTGGTTGTAGTAATAGTAGCGAATTAATTTCATTGTCTACACCAATTAGTGATGTTAAGGCTGATGGCTTCTTAACTGTAATTTTGACTTATCCTTTAGCTCAAGCCATTAACTACTTAAGTGTTCATGTGGGTGTTTTCTGGGCAATCACAATTGTTACTTTAGTATTGAATGCGATTATCTTGGCGTTAACATTTAAGTCAAATGTTGCGATGCAAAAGATGCAAGAGGTACAACCTGAGATTCAAAAGATTCAATTAAAATATGAGGGTAGAACTGATTCAGCTAGCCAACAAAAAGCTGCTATGGAGATGCAAAAGGTTTATGCTAAGTATAACATTAACCCTATGACTTCAATGTTGGCTACGTTCATTCAATTCCCTATTTTGATTTCAATGTATGCTGCTGTTAGAAGAAGTGCTGAAGTTAAGAATGGTTCTTTCTTTGGTTATTCTCTAGATTTAACACCAAGAGAAGCCTTTGTGGAACATGCTTGGATTTTAATTGTTATTTTCGTATTAATGATTGTCTTCCAATTATTGTCTGTAAGTATAGTAAGATGGTTGGCTAATTCTAGAGCTAAGAAGGAAGCTGAGAAGCACCATAAGCACTATGAAAAACCAAAAGATAACACTACTTTCATGACTTATGGTATGACTGCCTTTATCGGCGTGATTATGTTGTCATGGCCAACTGCATTGTCTTTATATTACTGTATCTATTCTGTAATCAATATTGTAAAGTCTATCGTTATTGATAAGATGTCTCATAAGGACTAGAAGGGAACAATATGAAACAATATACTGGTAAGACATTAGATGATGTTTTAAATACTATTACAAGTTCAACAGGTTGTGAGCTTAAGGATGTTTCTTATGAAGTAATTAGTGAAGAGAAGCATTTATTCGGTATCGGTAATAGTGTTACTGTTGAAGCTTATACACCTAATGATATTAAAGAATTCATTTTTGATTACTTAGGTGCTTATTTTACTGAATTGAATCAAGGTGTTTCTATTGAAATAATTATTGAGAAGCAAGCTGATGAAACTAACTTATATAGGGTTGTTTTAGATGCTGAAAATAATGCGATTATCATTGGTAAGAATGGTCAAACTTTAAGAGCTATTTCTAACGTTTTAAAGGCTGCAGTTAATGCTACTTTCAAGAAGCGTATCAATGTTATTATTGATGTTAATCATTATAAGGAAGACCGTTATCGTAAGGTAAAAGCTATTGCCAATAGAGTAGCTAAGGAAGTTGCGAAGAGTCATGTAGATGCAGAACTTGATCCAATGCCTAATGATGAGAGAAAGGTTATTCATCAATATCTTCAAGATTTCAAGCATGTCGAAACTTGTTCAATCGGTGAGGGCAACAAGAGACATCTTGTCATCAAATATAAAGAAGGAGAGTAAAGTTCGTATTTACGAACTTTTTATTTTATATGTTCACATTAATTCAAAAATTATTTATTCCAAATTATAAGGATACTAAAGATAAGACAGTAAGAGAAAGATATGGCGTTGTCATGTCGATCTTTTGTATTGTCTGTAACTGTATTTTAGTTGTCTTTAAATTAATTGTTTCTTTTATTTCTAATAGCTTATCTATTAGAGCTGATGCCCTAAATAACTTATCAGATATGGGTTCTAATATTGCCTCATTATTAGGTTTTAAGGTCGCTAGCAAGCACCCTGATAGTGAACATCCATATGGTCATGGTCGTGCTGAATATGTATCTGGTTTAATCATTGGTTTTTTGATCGTGGTTGCTGGCTTAACTTCGTTGGCTGATTCTATCAAGTCTATCTTTAATAAAGCCGATATGTCTTTTAATTACATTGCGGTAATTGTTGTATTATTCTCAATTTTGGTTAAATTGGTAATGGGTTATACAAACAAGAAGGCTGGTAAGTTGATTCAATCAGAAACACTAGAGGCTACAAGTCAGGATAGTTTTAATGATGCATTATTGACTGCTACCACTTTAATTTCATTATTGGTATATAAATTCTTTAGCTTGAATATTGATGCCTATGTAGGTAGTTTTGTGAATATTATTGTAACCATCTCAGGTATTAAGATATCAGCTGATTTAATCAGCATCTTGATTGGTAAGTCTCCTGATAAGGAACTTATTAAGGAGATTAAAAAGACGGTTATGGATAATCCTGAGGTAATTGGTATTCATGATATGATTTTCCATGACTATGGTCCTGGTAGTCGTTTTGTGACTTTACATGCTGAAGTAGATGCATCTAAGGATTTTGTTTATCTACATGATTGTATCGATAATATCGAAAATATGATTCTTGGTAAGTATGGGGTTTTGGCTACTATTCATATGGATCCAGTTGTTTTGAATGATGAAGAACTTAATAAATATAAGAAATTAGTTTTAAAGGTAATCAAGGAAATGAATCCTGAGTATAGTATTCATGATTTTAGAATTATTAAGGGTCCTTCACATACGAATTTAGTGTTTGATTTATTGCTTCCGGTTGATGATAACAGGGAACATAGTGAAATTCGAAAAGAATTAAATGAAAAAGTTAGGGCAGTTAACCCTAACTTGAATTTAAGTATTAAGATTGAACACGGCTTTATCGCTTAAGCATCATGATATTTAAGTCAGTTGGCTTAGATATACCTGGTACATTACCACTTTCACTGTATTGCCAGATAGTGAAGTTGTGTTGTGTTTCTGGCTTATGGTAGAATTGGGCAAACCATAAAGGATATTTGTCTAACAATTCTTGATCATATAGTTCTAAAAGTGGTGTGTTTCCATACAACATCACTTGATATTTATTTTCTAATATTTCAAAGAAGGCTTTGGCGTTGTCACTTACTTGTTGTTTAGTAAGCTTATTGGCACGGCCTTCTTTACTTTCTACGGTTTCGAAGTCATAGACTACTGGAAGTTGTATTTGTTTATTTTGTAGTTCTTTTTGTACAAACAGAGCTTCTTCTTGGGCTTCTTTTACAGTAGTGGCTTGTGAGAAGAAATAAACACCTACTTTTATGCCTTCATCTTGGGCACTAAGATAATTTTGTTCAAAAAGTTCATCTTTATAGATACCACCCTCAGTATAACCACGCCAGCCAATTCTAATGAAGGCAAATTCAACACCACTTTCCTTTACTTCTTTCCAATTGATACTTTCATTATGTTCAGATACATCTATTCCTATAATGCTAGTATAAGTATCATCTTTGTATGTGTAGTATTCTTTTGAAGTATCAAACTTTTCTATTTCATATTGTCCACACTTTTCAATAAAAATAGGTTCTATTTCATCTTTATCTAAGATGGCTATAAGACAAATTAGAAAAATTATTAAAACTGATAGTACAGGTATTAGCTTGTTCTTCTTTTTCTTTCTTCTTTTCTTAGACATACAATTTTTCCAACTTCACAATGCCATCTAAATTTGATAATAGGTATTCCTTATCATCGTGAGTGAAGAAGTTGAATAAAACTTCACCATTTCCCTCGTATGTTTCTAATAATTCTTTGAAGTATTCGCTAGTTTCCATGTAATTCTTATTGCCATATAGTTCAAAGATAGTAACAAAACGATCTTCACTGACATTAAAATCATAGACAGCTGTCTTATTAAAATCTTTTAGATAGTTTTTTAAATCAGGACTATTGAAGAAGTATCTGATGATGTCATAGTTGTCTTCTTTGGTAGCTGATACGGCTACGACTTTGATATATAGGACAACATCAAGTGGTAATATCGCCATATCTTCTTCGCTTGGTTTAAATTCACTCATTTGTTTAAGTGTCATATTGTTAACTAACATTCTATTTCTCCCTTATATTTTCTATTTGCCAATCAATTGGGCTTAAGTTGTTTTTAATTAAATATTCATTAGTCTTAGAAAATGGTTTTGAGCCAAAGAAACCATTATAGGCACTAAGTGGTGATGGGTGGGCTGATTCTAAGATTAAATGATTAGGATTAGTAATCAATTTAGTCTTGTTTCTAGCGTTTCTTCCCCATAGGATATATACCATATGTTCCTTGTTGTTAAGACTTGAAATGATCGCATCAGTAAGAATTTCCCAACCTCTTCCTTTATGAGAATTAGCTTTATGAGCTTCTACGGTTAAGACTGTGTTTAATAAAAGTACTCCTTGTTTAGCCCACTTTATAAGATAACCATTATCTGGTATGTATGTGTTTAAATCACTATTTAATTCTTTATAGATGTTTAATAGTGATAGTGGTATTTGAATACCTTTGTTTACAGAGAAGGCTAGGCCATGGGCCTGGTTTTCTTCATGATAGGGGTCTTGTCCTAGTATTAAAACTTTTACTTCATTATATGGAGTGATTCTTAAGGCATTATAAATGTCTTTTGCGGGTGGAAAGATTGTTTGGTTTGAATACTCATTATTAAGAAATATTCTTAGGTTTTTATAATAATCTTTCTCAAATTCTTTTTCTAGGATTGTGTCCCAATCGTTGCCAATAAGTTTCATATATTTATTGTAAATGAGATTTGGGAATTTTTTATGCTAGCTTGATATATTCTTTTTAAAAATGAAGTAAAATAACTTTATGGCAAATGAAAATATTGTGATAAAAGGGGCACGTGTTAATAATCTAAAGAATATAGATATAACACTTCCTAGAAATAAGTTGATTGTAATGACTGGTTTATCAGGTTCTGGTAAGACTTCATTGGCTTTTGATACGATTTATGCAGAAGGACAAAGAAGGTATGTGGAGTCTTTATCATCATACGCAAGACAATTCTTGGGTGGCATTGAGAAGCCTGATGTGGATTTGATAGAAGGTTTATCACCATCGATTGCGATTGATCAAAAGACTACTTCTAATAATCCAAGGTCTACTGTTGGTACAATTACGGAAATCTATGATTATTTAAGACTTTTGTATGCAAGGTGTGGAGAAAGCTATTGTCCTAATCATCATGTTTTGATTAAGGCAATGTCTACAAGCAAGATGGTGGAAAAGGTGATGGAATATCCATTATCTAGTAGAATTGAAATCTTGGCTAATGTGGTGACTAATCGTAAGGGCACTTTTAAGGACTTGTTCGAGAAGTTAAAGAATGATGGTTTCTTAAGATTATATGTTGATAATGAATTAAGAAGTTTGGATGAAGATATTGTCTTGGATAAAAATAAGCGCCATGATATTGATGTAGTGGTTGATAGAATTGTTGTTAAGGAGAATATTGAGACTAGATTAAATGATTCGATTGAATTAGCTTTAAAGTTAGCTGATGGTACTTGCATCATTAAGTGTGGTGATAAGAGAGAATTATTATCAAGTAATTATGCTTGTCCTGATTGTGGTTTTACAGTGCCTAAGCTAGAGCCTAGACTTTTCTCATTTAATTCACCACTTGGTGCTTGCGATATGTGTAAGGGCTTGGGAATTGTGACTGAGGTGGATGTTGACTATTTGATTCCTGATAAGTCTAAGAGTATTAATGAAGGTGGTATTCGTTATTATAAGAATATTGTGGATACACCTAATCTTGAGTGGCAAAACTTTAATGCGTTATTGAAAGCTTATAAGATTGACAGGGATAAGCCTCTTGGTGATTTTACTAAGAAGGAAATGGAGATCATCTTATATGGTTCTGATAAGCCTATTAAGTATGATGTGGTATCAAGTGGTGGTACTAAGTATTCTAAGAATGATTATATCGAGGGTGTTAAGTCTTTGATTGAAAGAAGATATGTAGAGACTACTTCTAAGATGTCAAAGGAATGGTATTTCTCTTATATGGCTGAGTCTACTTGTCCTAAGTGCCATGGCGCTCGTTTAAATGATGCGGTTTTGTCAGTTAGAATCAATGGCTTAAATATCTATGAGTTTACAAAGATGGCTATTGTGGATGCTTATGACTTTGTGTCTAATTTAAAATTAAGCAAGTCACAGATGGAAATAGCTAGATTGCTGTTGGTGGAACTTAAGTCAAGATTGAAGTTTTTGATTGATGTAGGTCTTGATTATTTAACACTAGATCGTATTGCCGGTTCTTTATCGGGTGGTGAGGCTCAAAGAATTCGATTGGCAACTCAGATTGGTTCTAGTTTGACAGGTGTTTTGTATGTTTTGGATGAACCTTCTATTGGTTTGCATCAAAGGGATAATGATAAGCTTATCGCTACACTTAAGCGTATGAGAGATTTGGGTAATACGGTTATTGTGGTTGAACATGATGATGAGACGATGATGGCTGCTGATTATATTGTGGATATTGGTCCTGGTGCTGGTAAGGATGGTGGTGAGGTGATGTTCTTTGGGACTCCTGAAGAGATTCTTACTTCTGATAAATCTTTGACTGGTATGTATCTAAGTGGCCGTAAGAAGATTAATGTGCCCGCTACTAGAAGAAAAGGTAATGGTAAGGCTATTAAGGTCTTTGGGGCAAGTGAGCATAATCTTAAGAATATTGATGTTACTTTCCCACTAGGCAAGTTTATTTGTGTTACTGGTGTTAGTGGTTCTGGTAAGTCAACGCTTGTTAATGAGATATTGACTAAGGGCGTTCAAAAGTCTTTGGATAGGGTGAGAATTAAGCCTGGTGCTCATAAAAAGATTACTGGCTTGGATAATATTGATAAGATTGTTTCTATTTCTCAAGATCCAATTGGTAGAACACCTAGGTCAAATCCGGCAACTTATACTGGCGTGTTTGATGATATTAGAGACTTGTTTGCGTCTTGTCCTGATGCGAAAGAAAGGGGCTTTGACAAGGGCCGTTTCTCTTTCAATGTAGCAAGTGGTAGATGTGAATGTTGTCAGGGCGATGGTGTAAAGAAGATTAGTATGTTGTTTGTGCCAGATGTTTATGTTGAGTGTGAGGAGTGTCATGGTAAGCGTTACAACAAGGAGACTTTAGAGGTTTACTATAAGGGTAAGAATATCTATGATGTCTTGAAGATGTCGGTTAAGGAAGCTTTGGAGTTTTTCACAAATCATCCTAAGATTAAGAATAAGTTACAAACTTTATATGATGTAGGTTTGGGTTATATTGAATTAGGACAAAGCGCAACTACTTTATCAGGTGGTGAGGCACAACGTGTTAAGCTAGCTAGTGAACTTTCTAAGAAGGCTACTGGTAAGACTTTGTATGTTTTGGATGAGCCTACTACTGGTTTGCATATGGAGGATGTTGCTAAGCTTATTAAGATTATTGATCGTATTGTGGATAATGGTGATACGGTTGTGGTTATTGAACATAATCTTGATGTGATTAAGTGTGCAGACTATATAATTGATTTAGGTAAGGAAGGTGGAGCCAAGGGTGGTGAATTGCTAGTTTCTGGTACGCCTGAAGAGGTATGTGATTGTAAGGATAGCTATACAGGTATCTATTTAAGGAAAGTGTTGGGTATATAATGGCTGATTTAAATAAAAAGGTAGAAGTTAGGAAGATTAAGGAATTCTTTAATCTTAATCAAGTATGTGGTAATGATGAGTCTTTAGATAGGTGGACGATTGCACCAGATATTAATAGACCTGGTTTGGAGTTGTCTGGTTATAAGGATGATTTTGAATTAAAGAGAGTGGTTATTATTGGTACTAAGGAACAAAATTATTTGAAGACCTTAGACTATGATACCCAGCTTGATCGTTTTGATTTTTTAACTGATGCATATACACCATGCATTATTGTGACTAATGGTTTTAAGACACCTGCTGCTTTGTTGGAAGTAGCTACTAGGAAGAATTTCCCAGTGTTCGAGTTTCCTGGTATGACTTATGAGTTGTCTACTGATTTGATTTCTTTCTTGTCTAGTCGTTTGGCTGAGTCTGATGTAGTTTTTGCAGGATTGATGTCAATTTATGGCATTGGTGTCATGATTATGGGTGATAGTGGCATTGGTAAGTCAGAACTTGAGATGGATTTGATTAAGAGGGGTCATATTTTTGTGGCTGATGATTTGGTCGAGGTTTCTAAGGTTAATAAGACTATCTATGGTACAGCTCCTAAGAATCTAAAGAGAATGTTGGAGGTAAGAGGAATTGGTATCGTTAATGTTAATATCATGTTTGGTGGTCATTGTTTCCTTGAGAAGTGTCATGTGGATTTTGTGATTAAGTTGGTTAACAGGGATCAATATTTAAGGTCTAATTGTGATAGATTGAATCCAAATGAGAAGACTATTAATCTTTTGGGTATTGAGAAGAATTTGTTGGAGATTCCGGTTACTGAGGGTAAGTCGATGTCAACTATTGTAGAGACAGCTGTTACTAACTATATTATGAAGAAGCAGGGTGTTGATACAAATGAAGAGTTTAAGAATGCAATCTTTAATGAGATTTTAGATAAGAGGTAGAATATGCAGTTTTTTCCAAGTCGTACAACTTTTTTAGCGATTGGTAATGTGACAATACAGTGGTATGCCGTTTTAATTGTTTCGGGAGCTTTCTTGGCTTATTATTTCGCTAAGAGAAATTTAAGAGAATATCGTAATATTGATGTGAATGATTTCTTTGATACTTTGTTTATGACTATTTTATGGACCGGTATCATTGGGGCTAGACTTTGGTATTGTGTCTTTAATAATTTTAGTTTTTATTTTAGCCATCCTATTAATATTATTCGTATCTGGGATGGTGGTTTGGCTTTCCATGGCGGTTTTGTCTTTGGTTTAATTGCGGCAATTATGGTTTGTAGGAAGTATAATGCACCTTTTATTAAGGTGGCTGATTCTATTGTTCCTACTGTTTTATTGGCTCAGGGTATTGGTAGATGGGGCAATTTTGTCAATCAAGAGTGTCATGGAGTTGAGGTTAGTGAGTCTTATTTTGATGGTATTCTATTCTTTTTAAAGGATGGTATGCATATAAATGGTCATTATTATGTACCTTCTTTCTTTTATGAGTCTGTATTATGTATCTTGGGTTTTATTTTGATTAACTTTGTTTTGCGTAAAACAGCTACTAAAAGAGGTCAATTAACCGGTGCCTATTTGATTTGGTATGGTATTGTAAGATTCTTTATTGAGGCTGGAAGAACCGATTCATTATTTATGGGCAGTTTAAAAACAGCTCAAGTGACTTCGATTTTATTCGTGATAGCTGGATTACTTTTATATTTTGGATTGTATGATCGTTTATTTTATGAAAAGCCAACAATTGTGTTTGATTTAGATGGTACTATTCAGGATTCTACAGAGGCGATTATTAAGTCTTATAAGGCTACTTTTAAGAAGTATGGTAATGAGAATGATTTTACTGCCGATAAGCAAGTTGAGGTTTTGGGTCCACCTTTGAATGATATGTTTAAGAAGTATTTTCCTGATTTGAATACTGATGAGCTTGTTGATTATTATCGTAGTGTTAATAAGGAAGAATTGAAGAAGTCTTTAAAGCCGATGCCTAATGCCTTAGATGTTTTAAATAAACTAAAGGATGATGGTTATCATTTGGCTATTCTTACAACACGTACTAAACCTTCTGTTGAGGAGTGCTTAAAGATTTGCGGTTTTGATGGCTTGTTTGATGTGGTCTTGTCTTTTGAGGATGTAAGTGCTACAAAGCCAGATCCTGAGGGTTTGTTTATTATTACTAAGAAGTATAAATTGAATAGTGCAGATCTTATTATGGTTGGTGATTCTAAGGCTGATGTCTTGGCTGGCAAGGCTTTTGGGGCTTATACGGTGGCTTATATTAATAATGAAGCGAAGGCTAAGGAAGTTAAGGCTTTAAGTCCTAATGCCTGTGTTGATAATTTAGTTGAGCTTTTAGATATTTTAAAGAATAACCATTATTTTACTTATAATGGCAAATAGTTTAATTGAATGTGCTTTATGGCACATTCTTTTATATAATTGTTAAAGATAAACAGGAGGAAATTATGTTAACTGTATTTGATCATCCATTGATTACACATAAGTTGGCTTTGATGAGAGATAAGGCAACTTCTACTAAGGATTTTGCGCAACAATTAAGTGAAATCGCTTCTTTAATGGCTTTCGAGGTTTCTAGAGACCTACCTACTCAACCTAAGGATGTTGAGACACCTATGGGTATTTGTCATACCGCTGAGCTTGCTAAGGATGTTGTGTTGGTTCCAATTCTAAGAGCTGGTTTGGGTATGGTTGATGGTATCAGAGATTTAATCCCTACCGCAAAGGTTGGTTTCTTAGGTCTATATCGTAATGAAGAGACTTTAGAGCCAGTTGAGTATTTCGCTAAGTTCCCTAAGATGGATGATGCGAATGTTATGGTTTTAGATCCAATGTTGGCTACAGGTGGTAGTGCTATTGCGGCTCTTGATATTGTTAAGAAAAGAGGGGCTAAGAATATTAAGCTTGTATGTCTTGTTGGGGCGCCTGAGGGTGTTAAGGCTGTTGAGGCTGCTCATCCTGATGTAGATATTTATTTGGCTGCACTTGATGAAAAACTAAATGAAATCGGATATATCGTTCCAGGTCTTGGTGATGCTGGTGATAGAATCTTCGGTACTAAATAATTAGACTTCATATTGAAGTCTTTTTATTTCGTCTTGTTTATGCTAATATTTAATTGAAATACGGCAATTTTATAGAATCGCCGTATTTCAATTAAATATGAAAGACTATGAATTGAATTGTGAACAACTTTTTATTTCTAATGAACAACTCAAGGAAGTTGGTTTTTCGCAATATAAGATTAATAATTTGGTTAATGATGGTTTTATAGAAAAGATTAATCGTAAATATTATGAGAATCTTCATTATGATGGTGAGGATTTTGATTTCTATTATGTCCATCCATATATTCCTAGTGGCGTGATTTGTCTTATGAGTGCTGCAACTTTTTATGGACTAACAACTTATATTCCAGATGTTGTTGATGTTGCCGTGTATAGAAAAACAAAGGTTAATGAATTGCCTGAGTATCCTGATGTTAAGTTATATTATTTTTCTAAGGAAAGATATGGACTTGGTATTAAGGAGATTAATGAGAATGGGAATGTTTTTAAAATATATGATGTGGAAAAAACAGTAGTCGATATAATTTCTTATCGTGAAAAAATTGGTATTGAGGAAGTAAAGAAGGTTTTGAGAAACTATTTAAAGAGAAATGATAGAGATATAAATAAATTGATTAGATATTCAAAAATAGTGAAATGTGATAAAGTACTTAGAACTTATTTGGAGGTGTTGGTTTGATAAATGCGAATTCAATAAAAGATAGACTTAAAAATTTAGCCAAACAAGATGGCAGTACAATGCAAGAAAAACTAGTAACCTACGCTATAGAAAGAACTATTTATAGATTATCTATTTCACCTTACAATGAACGCTTTACATTAAAGGGTGGCATATTTCTTTACGCACTTTTTGATAAACAATTTTCTAGAGTAACAAGAGATATAGATTTATTAGGGCAGTATATTTCAAATGATATTAATGAAATTTCAAATGTATTTAGGGAAATATTTAGCATTTCGTGTGATGATGCATTGATGTTTGATTTGAATTCTCTATCGGTAGATAGCATTACGGAATTTAAAGAATATCATGGTGTTAATGTGAATATTATTGCTTTTTTAGATAGAACAAAAATTCCAGTATCGATTGATGTTGGCTTTGGCGATATTGTATATCCAAATAGGATAAAGATGGAATTTCCGTCGTTACTGTCAATGGAAGAACCAATTGTTTATGCATATTCGTTATATTCTGCTATAGCTGAAAAGTTTGAGGCTATTGTATCTTTGGGGTATATAAATAGTAGGTATAAAGATTATTACGATATATATGTATTAGCGAGCGAATTCAATTTATCAGGAGAACTTTTAAAAGAAGCGGTAGTTGAAACATTCTCTCATAGAAATACAGGTTTCAAAGATATGGTTGTTTTTGAAAAAACATTTATTAATGATTCACTAAGAGAAAGTAGATGGAATGCGTTTATTAAAAAGAAGAAAGCTATGATAAATTTGACATTTAAAGAAACTATGTCGACTATAGAAATTTTATTAGAACCAATTGTTGATTCAATAAATAACAACACAGAGTTTTTGTTAAATTGGGATAGTTTAAATAAAAAATGGAAGTAGCTTAGTTAGCTAAGCACTTCCTCATAGACTCTTAGTACATTCTTATAACAAATCTTTTCTATTTCTTCATTAGAGTATCCATGTTCCTTTAGGGCGTCTATTAACATGTACATTTGGGAACAATCACTCATTTCATTTCTTTTCTTGATGCCATCAAAGTCACTGCCTAGGCCAATGTTGTCAATGCAACCTAGTTCTTTGATGTGGTCGATGTGTTTGATGATGTTTTCAACACTACCATTACTGTCGTTACTTATGAAGTCTTCGCAGAAGTTCATGCCCATTACACCATTGTTTTTGTGTAGTTTTAAAATCATTTCATCACTTAGGTTGCGGGCAACATCACAAATGGCTCTTGAGTTTGAGTGTGATGCTACTATTGGTTTTGTTGAAAGTTCAAGCACATCTTCAAAGCCCTTGTCTCCTAAATGAGATACATCAATTATTATTCCTAGTTCATTACACTTTTTGACGTATTCTTTGCCAAAGGGTGTTAATCCATCAATTGTGTTTAATGTTCTTAACATTTGATAACGATCAGGATTTGGGGTAAAGTTTGGACTTCCGATACTGTTTTTAAAGTTCCAAGTAAGGGCAATCATTCTAACACCTAGTCGATAATATAGTTCTAGGATGTCTAGGTCATCGTTGATGACATCTCCTTCTTCAAGTGTTAACATAGCTGACATTAGTTTGTTTTCTTCAATGTCTTTGTATGAAAATACTTGTTTAATTAGATCTTTATTGGCTTCTATTTCTTTATAGAACTTGTTAATGTTCTTTAGTACATAGGGTACTCTATCTTTTACTTTGTCATAGTTTGTGAAGATGGCGAAGTTTTGTAGAAGATAGTTACTTTGTTTCATTTTGATTAGGTCAATATCTAAATCGTTGTTTCTTAGATGAGTATTTTCATCTAGTGATAAGAGTGTGTCACAGTGCATGTCTACTATATACATAATTGGTAGCTCCTTTTTTATGATTATATGATAATATTTTAGATGGAAAGAGGGTAAAAAAGATGAATAAAAAACCTGTTGTTCTAGTTGTTATGGATGGTGTTGGTGAGAGCGATAACACAAAGGGTAATGCTGTTGCTAATGCTTATACTCCTACATTAGATTATTTAAAGGCTAATAGTCCTTGGACTAAGATTAAGGCTCACGGCACAGCTGTAGGTCTACCTAGTGATGATGATATGGGTAACTCTGAGGTTGGTCATAATGCGATTGGTTGTGGTCAAGTTTATTCACAGGGTGCTAAGCTTGTTAATGAGTCAATTGAGAGTGGTTCAATTTATCAAAGCGAAACTTGGAAGAAGTTAATCGAGAATGCTAAGGGTCATACTTTACATTTCTTGGGTTTACTTTCTGATGGCAATGTTCACTCAAATATCAAGCATGTTAAGGCTATGATTACTGAGGCTAAGAAAGAGGGAATAAATCGCGTTAGAGTTCATTGTTTAATGGATGGTAGAGATGTTCCTGATACTAGTGGCCTTATTTATATTAATGATTTAGAAGAACATATGGCTTCTTTAAATGATGACACATTTGACGCAAAGATTGCTTCAGGTGGTGGCAGAATGTATATCACAATGGACCGTTATGAGGCTGATTGGGATATGGTTAGAAGAGGTTGGGACGTTCATGTTGCTGGTATTGGCAGAAAGTTCAATAGTGCTACAGAGGCTATTGAGACTTATCGTCAAGAAGGTGGCTATGATGATCAAAATCTTCCTGAGTTTGTTATTTGTGAAAATGATGTACCAGTAGGTACTATTGAGGATCATGATTCAGTTATTTTCTTCAATTTCAGAGGTGATAGAGCTCTAGAAATCTCTCGTGCATTTGATAATAATGGTTACAAGTTCACTAAGAGCAAGGAAGTTGATGTAATGTATGCTGGTATGCTTGAATATGATGGTGACTTACATATTCCTACAAATTATTTAGTTAATCCACCTGAGATTAAGGATACAATGTCAGAATATTTTGTTAAGTATGGGGTTCCTACTTATGCGATTTCTGAGACTCAAAAGTTTGGTCATGTTACTTATTTCTGGAATGGCAATAGAAGTGAGAAGTTTGATGAGAACTTGGAAACTTGGGTTGAGATTAAGTCTGACTTATGTCCGTTTGATCAAAGACCTTGGATGAAGTCTTCTGATATTACTGATAAGCTTGTTGAGGCTATTGATTCTAAGAAGTATACTTTCTTAAGAACTAATTATCCAAATGGTGATATGGTTGGTCATACTGGTGATTATGAAGCTACTATTATTGGTGTTGAGTCAGTTGACTTGAATCTAAGAAGAGTAATGGAGGCTTGTAAGCGTAATGATTGCATCCTTCTTGTTACTGCTGACCATGGTAATGCGGATGAAATGTATCAGAAACAAAAGAAGGAGACTGATCCACTTCAACCTAAGACTTCTCATACTTTAAATAAGGTTCCTTTCATTATCTACAATGCTGATGATGTAACTATTAAAGATGGAGAATATGGTTTAAGTAATATCGCAGCTACTGTCTTCAAACTATTGGGTTTAGAAGCTCCAGAGTGCTGGGATAAGCCAATGATCTAAAATAAATATGGTTCCCTAAAGGAACCATATTTTCATAAAGAAAAAGATAATCAAGTGATTATCTTACTAGTGAGCTAACAATCTTTCCAAGTGATAAGATGTTGTTAGCTTTTTTATTTAGTTTACGTACTTTATTAATAGACTTACGAATACTTCTCTTTTTCTTTTTAATGTCGAAGAAGTCTTTAGTAATGGCTTTAATAAGGGAAATTGTTCCAAATATCTTTAGGAAGAAAGGAATGCTTGTAGTAGCTGTATATTCAACTTTTGTAAGTTTTTCTTGTGTTTCTACAAGTTTAGTATCAATTCTTTCTTGTGTTTCTAATAGTTTAGAACTTGAGTTAGCTAGGACAATTAATTTCTTAAACATCATAATAAGGATAATTAGGATAATGATTGCCAATAAGCAATAGATGTATTTAATGTAAGAATTATATACTGTTAAAAATGATAGTGTGTCCATATGCTTATTTTACCACCTTTTGAATAATTTCTTTGCCAATGCATGTAGGAACTAGCACTCTTGTGATTTCAACTATCTTATTATTGATGTTTTCATCTTTTAATACATAAGTGAATGTAACGTTTTCATCATAGTCAGCGTCTAACTTTAGTGTATTGGCCATTAAAATGGGATTTACTTTGTTGGCAATTTCATAAGATAAGACAATTTGGTACTTGTTGTAGGGAATATCATCCATGATGGTAGCTTGTTTCAAGGCTTCACTTACACTATTACCATAGGCTCTTATAAGGCCACCAGCACCTAGTTTAATGCCACCAAAGTATCTTACTACTAGAGCACAGGTGTTGTTTAGATTGTTTTTAACTAGAACGTTTAAGATTGGTGCTCCTGCCGTACCGCTTGGTTCGCCATCGTCACTGCTTCTTTTAATATCACCAATTGCTAGTGCTGAACATACATGAGTAGCATCATAGTGCTTCTTTTTTATTTCTTTTAGATAGTCTTTATAGTCCTGTTCATCTTTAACTGGTTTTAAGTAGGTTATGAATCTACTTTTTTCAATTACGATGGTGTTGACTGTTTCTTGTTTTACGTACATAAATTTATTATACAGATTTTGTGCTAAAATATTAAGCATGCGAACTTTAGAAGAAGTATTGAAGGATCTTGAAGAGGCTGAAAAGGAATTTCAAGAGAAGTGTGATGTCTATGGTATCAAGGATGATACTAAGAAGAAGAAAGATGAAGAATCAAAGGATGAAACTAGTGTTGACTAGTTTTTTTCTTATTCGGAATTTCTCTTTTGTGGTGTATTTGAAAAATACCATAAAAAAATAGGAAAGCAAAGAATATTTGCGTAAAAAAAACAGAGATGTAAAAAGCTAATTGCTTGTTAATTTAGCGAATATAGATAAAAATAATAATTGTAAGGAGGAAGGAATATGCAATTAGGTCAGGCGATTGCACAAATCAGAAAGGAACGAGGGCTGACACAAGAAGCTTTTGCAAAAATGTTAAGTGTAACAAGGCAGACAGTTTCGAATTGGGAGAACGAGAAGAGTTATCCGGATTTATCTACATTAGTAAAGATTAGTGATGAGTTCAATGTTTCTCTTGATGTTTTGCTGAAAGGAGATTTACGTATGGTAAAAAAAATTGATAAGAAGATAAAAAAACAGCCATTCTATATAGGCATTATAATTGGTTTGGCCGTTATCGTTGTTGCTTTATTTTCCTTTATTTATATTAATAACAAAAGGCTTAGTGATACTACGAAAAGCTATGCAGATTGGAGCTTAAACTCTGTGAGAGCAATAGAAATACATGACTATCAGAATGAGAAAGTGATAGCTACATATGAAGATGAAAGTAGTATAGATAAAGTCAATGCTATTTTAGATGTTGAAAATTGGGAGAAAGTAAAGAATATAGATAAAGACATTAAACCTATATATACAGTAGAATTATATTACAATACTACGAAGCAAGACACACGCAATGATATAAAAGAAATTACCATTTATAGTGATGGAAAATATGCTTCATTTTTTACTACTTCACCAGGAGGCGTTAAACAAAAC
>URCJ01000007.1 GCA_900546285.1 uncultured Solobacterium sp.
TTCGACAAGTTTTATATATTCAAAGTCATTCATTTTAGTATCTCTAATTATTCTCCATGGAAGTCTAAATCCTAATGAATAACAATATAATGAATTATATATCTTAGAAACATTACTATTAAAAAATTCTATTAATTTATTGTAAAACCCATTTGTATTCAACAAGACAATTGGCTTTTTGTTGTACCCTAATTGTTTTTGCACTATCATCTCAGAAATTTCTTCTAAAGTTCCAAAACCTCCGGCAAGCGCTACAACAGCATCTGATAATTCATCCATCTTGGCTTTTCTTTCCCTCATACCGCTTGTTTTATGAAATTCTACGCAATCAGAAGGATTTGCGACACCCAAGTCACAAAACTTTTGTGGCATAACACCAATTAACTTGCCACCATTATCCTTAACAGAAGAAGCGCAAGCATACATAACTCCAAGTCTTCCGCCGCCATATACAACATTAATACCTTTAGCACCAAGCATTGCACCTAATTCAGCTGCATCCTTGTAATAAATTTGGTTTAACTTATTTGAAGACGAAGCAAATACGCAAACATTCTTAATCATTAATCAAAACTCCCGCCTTGTAAATAATACGAAGAACAGCAAAGTCCGGTACCATTTTTTGAGCAATCTTGTTTTAACTTATGAAAAAAGAGTGATTTTTTATAATCACCCTTAAATATTCTTTAAAAAAGTTGTAAAAATGTCTAATCCAGAGATAAATGTGCCAATACTTGAGAAAACATTGGCGAACACGACAATCAATAAGATTCTTGTAACCCTATTTTTCCAGAAACCTTTTAATGTATTTGTATCTTCACCTAGATTCTCAAAGTCTTTGACCTTTGGCTTTCTAATCATAGCTTCCACTATTCCCGCAAACCAACCAGCTGCTAATAATGGGTTAAGTGATGTGATAGGGGCCATCACAAAGGCTGTAAGGATACTAAGTGGATGGCCGAATGCCAATAGGGTACCGATAGCACTTAAAGTACCATTCCAAAGAATCCAAGATTTAATTTGACTTAAACCAGCATCCCTGTTTGACCATAGAGTATAAATAATGATTGAAATAATAGCTATTGGAATTAACCATTTAATTACTGTTCCAATACCTTTTTTCTTTTTAACGACATTTAATTCATTAATATCGATATCCTTATCTAAGTTTCTTTCAATACCACCTGCATGAGCCGCACCAATGATCGCAACTATTTTTTTACCTGGGGCATTCTTAATCTTTGAGGATAAATAAGCATCTCTTTCATCCACTAATATTTTCTTAACATTAGGAAATTCTTTGCCAACCTCGTTTAAGGCTGCCTCTAGGGCATCAGCTTCTTTTAAAGCTTGTAAATCTTCTTCGGAAATCTCTTCATCATCAAAGATAGAACCAATAATACTTACAAGTAACTTAGATTTTTCATATAAGCCTAAACTATTCCAAATACGAGAGAAGGTAGTCTTAATAGGTCTATCAGCTAAAACAAGTGGTACATTTAATTCTTTTGCCTGTTTAATGCCTTCTAACATCTCGCCACCTGAATTAGAGTCCATATTGATGGCCATTCTTCTTTGGAAAGAAGCAAGAATTAAGTTTACTAATAAGAAGCCTACTTTCTTTTCTTTGATAACCTTAACAATATCTGTATCACTCCATTTTTCAGGATCACTAATTTTCTTATATCGATCTTCATCGAGTTCGATACAAATCGCATCAGGCTTAACTTCACCAATACATTCTTTAACATCATTTATGCTGTTTTTAGAAACATGAGCAGTTTTTACAAGATAAATCTCTTTATCTTTATAATTTAATTTCACAATATTTTCATTCATGACTATATTCTATCGCATTATCCAAATATGCTATAATGAATTGACTTATAAAGGAGGGTTTATGCCAGATTATAATATAAATCTAACAATACAAAATATATGGCACGTGTTTAGAATAGTGCTTGATATCGGCATTATGTGGTTCATTCTATACTACGCCATTCTATTTGTAAGAAATAATAATCGTACAATACAAATCTTTAAAGGAATCATCTTTATTTTAATATTTAACGGAATTGCAAGATTACTTGGTCTTACTACATTAGAATATTTTTCTAACACACTAATTAGTTGGGGCTTTTTAGCTGTAATAATTATTTTCCAACCAGAAATTAGAGGAGCTTTGGAGAAAATTGGTAAGACTAATGCGTTTTCAAAGATCACAACTTTGTTGGCTAATGAAAAAGAAGATCTTGTTAATCAAATTTACGATGCAGCCATTGTCTTATCACATGAAAGAATTGGTGCTCTTATTTCCATTGAACAATCAAATAGTTTGCAGGATTATGTAAAAACTGGTATCGCAGTAAACGCAACTGTTTCTAAAGAATTATTATGTTCTATCTTCATGACTACAACTCCTTTACATGATGGTGCTGTAATTATTCAAGGTGATAAGATTGCCTGTGCAAGTGCTTATTTCCCGCCAACTAGTATTAACTTATCTAGTAGATATGGTGCAAGACATAGAGCTGGTCTTGGAATTTCTGAAGTGAGTGATGCGCTTACTATTGTTGTATCAGAAGAGACAAGTGCTATTTCTATCGCGGAAAATGGACGTATCTTTACTGTTAATGAGAAACAACTAAAAGAATATTTGAGAAAAGTTATTTGTAATGATGAAATCGAAATCGGTGATACTTCAACTTCTAGAAGAAAATTAAAGATTGAAGATGATCCTGAATTTATCATTAAAAACGAAGAAGGCGGTATGAAAGTTCCTTTTAATAACCGCTTTAAAGTGAATAAAAAGGCTAAACAACAAGCGACTGATTTTAAAGTTGAATCGGTTGATGTAAAAGAAAGTGAGGATAAGGTAGATGGCAAACAAGATTAAAAATCCTCAAGATAAATTAAACGAGGCAAAGAAGATTGCGCGTAAGAACGCTAATAACGGCGCTCTTGAATCATTTGAAGAAACTATTATTAGATTCTTTAGATGGACTTCTTCGTTTGTAGATAAGTTATTCTTTACTAAGACCTATGCGATTATCTTTGCGTTTTTGTTGTCATGTCTTGCATATTTTATTGTGAACTTCAATGACACAAGTTTTACGACAGCCTTATCAAGTTCGAAGACACTTACAAATGTTAATGTGATTTCTAGATATAATTCTGAATCATTTGAAGTAGGTGGTTTACCTGAAACTTGTGATGTTACGATTACTGGTGATGCAGCTAATGTTAATAACGCAGCTACTAAAACAGGCAGTTGTGTCTTGAATTTAGAAGGTTATACTGAAGGAACTTATACAGTAGAACTTACTACTACTGGCTATGGTGATAGCGTTAATACTATTGTTAAGCCAAGCCAAGTTACTGTTACTTTAAAGCCTAAGACTACAGCTCAATTTGACTTATCTTATGACTTTATTAATCAGAACCAATTAGATGCTAAATATATTTTGGGTACACCTTCATTTGCCTCAGGCAACAGCAAGGTTAATATCCGTGCCAGCCAAGATACACTTAATACGATTGCACTTGTTAAGGCTTTGATTAATGTGGCTGGACAAACTAACGACTTTGAAGTAGAAGCACCACTTGTTGCATATGATGCAAATGGTAAGGTTGTTAATGCGGAAATTGTTCCAAATACTGTTACTGTTAAAGTTGGTATTTCATCACCTTCTAAGACAGTACCAATTAAATTGAATGTTACTGGTAATGCACCACAAGGATTCTCACTAGAATCAGTTTCTATGAATCATCAAACTACTGAAATTTATGCATCTGAAAGTATTCTCGATACAATTAATGAAGTTACGGTTGATTTAGACTTGTCTACAGTAACTTCGGATACAGAAATTATTCAACCGGTTGTTTTACCAAATGGGGTTAAGGCAAGTTCGGTTTCAACCGTTACTTTAAAGGCTACTTTGGGTGCAACAAGTGAAAAAGTGATTGAGAATGTAACTTTAAACTCAATCAACAATAATAATGGTTATGGTGTAAGCTACGCAGACACCTTGAAAGTTTCATTAATTATTAAAGGAACTCAAAGTAATATTGATAAAGTTAGTGCTTCTGATTTCTTTGTCTATGTAGATTTTAAAGATTTAGAACCAGGAACATATGATTTACCAATTTCAGTAAATATAAATACAGATGCTTATGTATCTGCTGAAGTAAATCCAAAGAATTTAAATATTACATTAGTATCACAGGAGTAAAATTATGGGTAAATATTTTGGAACAGATGGTATTAGGGGAGATGCTAATACTACATTATCTTTAGAAACAGCTTTGAAAATTGGACGTTATGTTGGCAACTATTATAAGAAAAACGGTCAAGGAAAGGTTGTTGTTGGTAAGGATACGCGTTTATCAAGTTCGATGTTTGAAAATGCTCTAGCTGCAGCTATATCAAGTTGTGGCTCAGACGTTTATCTTCTAGGCTATTGTTCAACACCTTGTTTGGCATATGTGGCTGAAAAAGAAAAGTTTGATGCAGGTATTATGATTTCAGCATCACACAATCCGTTTAGTGACAATGGCATTAAACTTTTTGGCAACAATGGAGTTAAATTAGCTGAAGAAGTTTTATTATTAATCGAAGATTACATTGATAATCCTGTAGGTATCGAATATGCAACTAAGGATCAAATTGGCCATATTTATGAATATTCAAGGGGTATTGAAGAATATAAAGAACATATTAATGACTTATACCCACTTGATTTGAGCGGCTATAAGTTGATAGTTGATCTAGCAAACGGTTCTAATTGCGTAACCGCTAAGGATGTTCTTAACAAGACCAAGGCTGAAGTAACTTATATCAATGATGATTTCAATGGTATAAATATCAACAATAAGTGTGGTAGTACTCACTTACAAATGTTACAAGAAAAAGTAAAAGAAGGCGATTATGATCTTGGCTTTGCGTTTGATGGCGATGCCGATAGAGTGCTTTTTGTTGATCATAAAGGTGATGTAATAGATGGTGATAAGATTATGTATATGTTGTCTAAATACCTTAAGGAACATAATCTATTAACTAATAACACTTTAGTTACTACTGTTATGTCTAATATGGGTTTATTCAAGGCTTTAGAAAAGATTGATATTAACACTAATATTACACCAGTTGGTGATAAGTATGTATTGGAGTCAATGTTAAATAATGACTTCGTGATTGGTGGCGAACAATCAGGTCATATCATTTATAAAAATGATGCAAATTATGGTGATGGTCTAAGAAATGCCTTGTTTGTACTAAAAGTACTTCAAGAGAAGAATATGAATATCGATGAGGCTACAAGTGAACTTAGAGTTTATCCACAATTATTGGTTAATCAAAGAGTTGTTGATAAGACGATTGTCTTAAATGATGAAACAATTAATTCTAAGATTAAGGAAATTAGTGATGAACTAGGTGATAACGGTAGAATTTTGGTTAGACCTAGTGGTACTGAACCTTTGATTAGGGTAATGGTTGAGGCTGAAACTGATGAATTATGTCATAAAGATGTTTATGAGGTAATTGATTTAATTAAGGAAAAGGGTTATTGTGCTTAAATGAAAAAAATTATCAATGTCGTTGAGGATGAAAAAGATCTTAACGAACTAGTAAAGAGATATCTTGAAAAAGAGGGGTATATAGTAAATTCATACCTTACTTTTGATGAGGCTTATGCTCACTTAGATGATGAAGTTGACTTATGGGTTTTGGATATCATGCTAGATGATAAGAGCGGTTTTGACTTAATTGAGGAAATTAAGTCACGTGACCAAAATAAACCTGTTATTTTCATGTCTGCTCGTGATAAAGAATTTGACCGTATTATAGGACTAGAAAAAGGCAGTGATGACTATATCACTAAGCCTTTCTCTCCTAAGGAAATGGTATTAAGAGTAAATAACATTATCAAAAGAGTATATAAGGAAGATGCTAGAATCAATGTTGATGGTTATCTTATTGATGAAGGCAAACGCATTGTTTATGATGACAACAATAATGTTATCGATTTAACTACTAAAGAATTTGATCTTTTGATGTTGTTTGTTAAGAATAGAGGAACGGCTTTTTTAAGAGAACAAATCCTTGAAAAAGTATGGGATGATAACTATTTCGGTAGTGATCGTGTTGTTGACGATACGCTTAGAAGACTTAGAAAAAAGATGCCAAATATTAATATCCAAACCATTTATGGTTTTGGTTATCGTTTAAGTTAGTATGAAAAGATTAAAAATCTGGATAAATGGCTTTAATTTAATACAACAATATTTTGTTGTGTCTTTTTTAGCCATTTTTGTTTTTATGTTATTTATATTTCAATATTTGAATTTCAATATTGATACTTTCACTAATGAACAAATGTTCAGTTATCTACATAAATCTCAAAATTCTTTCTTGGATGCTTCTACAGTTGATTTTGATTATATTGATAATAATTGTACTCATTATATTTATAAGTTTGGAAGTGAAGTTGATAATGAAATCGTTCATGAAATTCTTTCAAATGAAAAGGATGGAATTATCAGTTCTAAAGATAATATCTTAGAGGTAGGTGATCAACGTTTTGTTTATAGTATTAGAAATATTGGTGATGCTTATTTAATATCAATAATTAAAGATGATTATCGCAGAGAATTTAAAAGTTCATTAATATCAGGTATTTCTAATTCATCTATCGTTATTATTGTCATTGTCTTTATGATTTTAATGATGTGGGTTTATTCTTTAATTCATCCCTTAAATCAAATTAGAAACTATATAAAAAAAGTTAAAGATGGTGAAAAGGCCACGCTTGTTATTAAAAGAAATGATGAAATAGGTGAAGTGGCTGAGGCTATTGTAGATATGACAGATGAATTATCAGCACAAGAGAGAATCAGAGAAGAGATGATTCAAAACATATCTCATGATTTAAAAACACCTATCGCAACTATTAAGTCTTATAGTGAAAGCATTAAAGATGGCATTTATCCTTATGATACTCTAGAGAAGAGCGTTGATGTTATTATTGAGCATGCTGACCGTTTGGAAAAGAAAGTATATTCTTTGATTACTTATAATAAAATTGGTTATCTTCAAGATAATGATGAAGATGCCAAGGCTGATATGCGTGATGTGATTGAAAAGGCTATTCTTTCATGCAAAGTATTAAGAAATGATGTTTCGATTGATACTAGTGATGTTATGAATGATATTTATTTCCATGGTGAAGAAGAGGCCTGGAGAACAGCTGTTGAAAACCTTTTGGATAATGCCCTAAGGTATGCCAAAAGCGAGATAAGATTTACTTTAAGTCCAGATTTATTTGAAATATTTGATGATGGCCCTTTAATGAGCAAGGATCGTTTGGATAAATTATTTAAACCTTATGAAAAAGGTAATAAGGGTAACTTTGGCTTAGGCTTGTCAATAGTTAAAAGGGTATGTGATACTTTTGGTTATTGTGTTGTAGGTGAAAATAAAAATGATGGCGTAGTTTTTAGAATCTATTGTAATAACACTAAGGCTAAAGGGAAAAAGAAAGTATAATTGACTTATGAGTTTTGTAAGAATTGATGATATTGATATTTATTATGAATTAAATGGTGACAAGGGTAAGGATGTAATTCTTTTACATGGTTGGGGACAGAATACAATTATGATGGATTTTATTGCTCAATCATTAAAGGAACACTTTAAAGTCTATAATATTGATTTACCAGGTTTTGGAAGGAGTGAGGAACCGAAAACTGCCTATTCTATCGAAGATTATGTTGAAATGTTAAGACAATTTGTAGAACTAAATCAAATCGAAAATCCAATTTTAATTGGTCATTCTTTTGGTTGTCGCATTTCTTTGTTGTATGCCTATAAGTATCCTGTTAATAAGATGGTGCTAACAGGTGCAGCTGGTGTTATGGCGAAACATGATCTCGAATGGTACTTAAGAGTTTATAGCTATAAAGCTGGCAAGATTTTATTGAAACCGTTTAAGGGTTTAAGTGCTAAACTTAGACAAAATGCCGGTAGCAGCGATTATAAAAATGCTAGTGAAATCATGAAACAAATACTTGTTAAGACTGTTAACTTTGATATTAGCCCTTATTTAAAGGATATTAAACCAGAAACATTGCTGGTTTTTGGTGAGAATGATGAGGCTACGCCGCTTTGGATGGGCAAGAAGATGGAAAAGGAAATGCCTGACGCGACTTTGGTTGTCTTTGAAGGTGATGATCATTTCGCTTATTTCCACCAACCAGATCGTTTTTGTAGAGTATTGGATGCGTTTTTAAGGAGAGACTATGAATAATTTATTTTATATTTTAATAACTTTAGTATTTTTATGTTTAAGTCTTGTATATGTTAAGAATACTTTACACGTTTTTCAACAAAATCGTTATGAATTTTATCGTTATACTGAGTGGCTATTTGATAAGAATAATGTTCATTACTCTAATGCTTTAGTCTATGTAGTGTTGATGTTATTATGTTTTGTTGTTCCTAAGGGAATTAGATTGCCTATTGTTTTATTAATTACTGTTGTTTTTTCTTATATGGTAATTAAAAAAGAAATGAAAACTGAATATGTAAAACCGCTTGTGTATACTGATAGAGTTAAAAGACAAATTGTTGTTTATGCGATTTTAAGTTTTATTATTACTTTCTTATTAACTAAAATTTTACATAATTATTTAAATCTTGTAGGTATTATTAGTATCTATTTACCATATTTATTGATTTATTTAGTCGCAATCATCACAAATCCTATTGAGAATGCGATTAAAAAGGGTTTTGAGAATGAAGCTAGAGATATTTTAAAGAATGATGATAATTTAATTAAAGTTGGTATCACGGGATCTTTCGGTAAGACAACTACCAAAAATGTCGTTAATGATATTATTTCATCTAAATATTTAACTTTAATTACACCAGCTTCTTATAATACACCGATGGGTATCACAAGAACTATTAGAGAAATGTATAAGCCTATTTATCAAGTATTTATTTGTGAGATGGGTGCCGATCATGTTGGTGAAATTACTTATTTGATGGATTTTGTGAAGCCTAAATATGGTATTGTGACATCTATTGGTCCTCAACACTTAAATACTTTTGGTAACTTAGATAATATCATTAAGGAAAAGATGGAAGAGATTGAAAGATTACCAAAAGATGGCGTTGGCATTATCAATTTGGATAATGAATATATTGCGAATTATAAAATCAACAATACTTGTAAGGTGCTTAGTGTTGGCATTGAAAATGAAAAGGCTGATTATTGTGCTTACGGTATTAAGTATTCAAATGCTGGTACGACATTTAAAGTTAAGTTAGATGGCAAGGCAGCTACTTTTAAGACTATTTTACTTGGTAGTCATAATGTTACTAATATCTTATGTGGCATTGCCTTAGCTAGAGAACTTGGCTTAAGTAAAGAAGAGATAATTGATGGTGTAGCTAATATTAAGCAGGTACAGCATCGTTTAGAGATTAAAAAGATTAATGGTTTTACTTTCATTGATAATGCCTTCAACTCAAATCCAGTTGGCTGTAAGAGATCACTTGAAGTCTTATCTATGATGAATGGTAAAAGAGTTATTGTGACACCAGGCTTGGTTGATTTGGGTAAGGAAGAGGCTAATGAAAATTATGCCTTTGGTGCTTATATGAAAGATAGGGCTGATAATGTAATATTGGTTGGGGAAAAGAATACTGAGGCTATCTATAGAGGTTTAAAGGACAGTGGCTTTGATATGAATAATGTCAAGGTTGTAAATAGTGAAAAAGAAGCCTTTAATGAAGTTTATACAAAGTATAGTGTAAAAGATACTATTCTATTGGAGAATGATTTACCAGATGCCTTCATTCATTAAGAGGTGATTCTATTATGAAAAATGATTTAGATTTATTTGAAGATAGAGAAAAAGATTGGCTTGCCAAAGAGATAAGAAGAGAGAACTTGTTAGTTACAGACTTTGATATTAATGATGCTAAAAAACTAAAACTTGAGCATTATCAAGCGCATCACGGTAATATCAAGCCTAAGAAATCTAATAATGAAGCATTAGATACTATTCTGTTATTTCTTTTCATTTTTTTGGTGATGACTATTGTGTTTATTTTTATGACATTAGCTAGAGGCTATTTTTAAGAAAGGTTTATTTTTATGATTTTTGTGATTATTGTCATTGTGCTTATTGTGGTTGGTTTAATTTCTTGTATGTGCATTGTACCTCAAGGTAGTGCTTGGGTTATCGAAAGACTTGGAAAATATAGTTGTACATGGCAAGCTGGTTTACATATTAAGACTCCTATTTTAGAAAGGGTTGTTAGAAAGATTTCTTTAAAGGAACAGGTTGCTGACTTTGAACCTCAATCAGTTATTACTAAGGATAATGTAACTATGATGGTTGATTCAATTGTCTTTTTCCAAGTATTTGATCCAAAGCTATTAACTTATGGAGTCGAAAGACCAATTGCGGCGATTGAGAATTTAAGTGCTACTACTTTAAGAAATATTATTGGTGAATTATCACTTGATGATACTTTGTCTGGTAGAGATACTATTAACTCTCAAATTACCCAAATCTTAGATGACGCCACTGATAAGTGGGGTATTAAGGTAACTCGTGTTGAGGTTAAGGATATTACTCCTCCTAAGTCTATTCAAGAGGCTATGGAGAAACAGATGAAGGCTGAAAGAGAAAAAAGAGCTATTATTTTGACTGCTGAGGGTGAGAAACAATCTCAAATTACTCGTGCAGAGGGTGAAAAAGAGTCTGCAATTCTTAGAGCTGATGCGGTTAAGGAACAAAGAATTAGAGAAGCAGAGGGTGAGGCTTTGGCAATTGAGAAAGTAGCTAAGGCCCAAGGTGAGGCTATTAAGCTAATTAATGAAGCATGTCCTAGTGATTCTTATTTAAAGATTAGATCTTATGAAGCACTTGAAAAGGTGGCTGATGGACAGGCTACTAAGCTTATTGTTCCTAGTGATATTCAAGATTTGACAAAGACAGTGGCTGAAGTTAGGGAAGTGTTAGACAAATAATGCAGGGTAGAGTAAGAATAGATGATGAACTAGAAGAGGCAAAGGTTGCAGGACAAAAGGCTTTAGATAGTTTATATGCAGCACTCAAACAAATAGATGGCGCTAAGACCGCTGGTATTATTGACATTTTCTCAGATAGTTTCCTAGTAGGCTTATTTAAGCATCATAAGATGCATGAGGTATCTTCTTGTTTAAAACAAGCTCAAAGGGATTTGGAAGTATTTAAAAGAGAATTGACTGATGTTTATTCTTTTGATGATAATAACTTGAGGACTGATGATTTTGTTGGTTTAACTGATTTGTTTTTTGATAATATCTTTTCTGATTTGGCAATACAAAGACGTATTAGTGATGCCAAAGTTGAAATAGAGGCTATGATTGATAGAGTAGAAGATATACTTGCTAGATTATAGAAGGGTGTATAATGTTTTTATGAAATTAAATGTTGCAGTATTTTTTGGAGGTATGTCTTGTGAACATGAAATATCATGTATCACAGGTAATCAAGCTTTAAAGGCTCTTGATGATACAAAATATGAAATCATACCTATTTATGTTTCTAAGGAAAACGACTTATATACAGGTTCTAACTTATTTGAATTAAAGAATTATTATGATCTTGATAAGCTATGTAAATCATTGGATAAAGTGTGTTTATATAAGGATGGTAATAAGGTTTATCTAAAGCCTATTAAGGGAATGTTTGCGAAGGCACAAACTATCGATGTAGCTTTCTTGGCTATGCATGGTACTGGGGGCGAAGATGGTTCTTTACAAGGAATGATGGAAATGTTGGATCTTCCTTATACTTCTAGTAATGTATTGGGTAGTGCAGTAGGCCAAGATAAGGTTATAATGAAAGAAATCTTAGAATATGAACATGTTCCAATGGTTCCTTGGTTCTTTGTCTATAGTAATGATATTACAAATACTTATAAGGATATTGAGGCTAAGGCTGAGACGATTGGTTATCCGCTTATTGTTAAGCCAGCTAATTTAGGTTCAAGTATTGGCATTGAAATTGTTCATAAGAAGGATGAATTAAAGAGTGCTTTAAGTGAATGTGCTAAATATGATGATAAGCTTGTTATTGAAAAGATGGTTAAACAATTAAAGGAAGTTAACATTTCAGTAATGGGTAATAGTAAGGATGCTAAGGTTAGTGCTATTGAGGAAGTAATGAAGGGTGATGAATTCTTAAGTTTCTCAAATAAGTATCTTGGTGGTGGCAAGGGAACTAAGGGTTCTAAGCCTACTAAGGTGGCTCCTACTAAGGGTTCTAAGGGTATGGCTAGTGCTAGCAGAATCGTTCCGGCAAGACTTGATGGCAATCAACAAAAAGAAATTGAAGAATATGCACTAAAGTCATTTAAGGCTTTAAATGCTTCTGGGGCAGTTAGAATTGATTTTATGATTGATAAGGAAGATGGTTCTGTTTATGTCAATGAAATTAATTCGATTCCAGGTTCACTTGCTTTCTATTTATGGAAGGAAGTTGGCGTTGATTTTAGAGAAGAATGCGATTTGTTGATTAATAACGCATTGAATGTTTACAGAGAAAAGAAGAAGAAAGTTCGTTCTTTTGACACAAATATTTTAAGTAATTATAAGGAGAATTAATTATGTCAACACCTCACAATCAGGCAATTATGGGAGATATCGCTAAGGTTGTATTGATGCCAGGCGATCCATTACGTGCAAAATTTATTGCGGAAACTTTTTTAGAGAATCCTGTTCAATTCAATTCAGTAAGAAATATGTTTGGTTATACAGGAACTTATAAGGGCAAGAAAGTGTCTGTTATGGGTTCTGGTATGGGCATGCCAAGTATTGGTATCTATTCACATGAACTATATAGTTCTTATGGAGTAGAATCTATCATTAGAATTGGTACAGCTGGTGCTTATAAGGAAGAATTAAATCTTTATGATGTAATTCTTGCTGATAGTGCTTATTCTGAATCTTCTTATCCTTTGGCTATGTCTGGTGTAAATACACATGTAACATATCCAAGTGAAGAATTAAATAAGACTATTTTGGATAGTGCTGCAAAGGCTGGTATTCCAGTAACTTGTGGTAGAATTCATTCTAGTGATGTTTTCTATCATGATGCATCTTCTAACTATATGGATGGTGTTAATGAAAATAACTGCTTAGTAGTTGAAATGGAAAGTTTTGCGCTTTTCCACAACGCTAAGATGTTAAATAAGAAGGCAGCTTGTATCGTTACTGTTTCTGATTCTTTAGTTAATCATGTAGAGACTACTGCAGAAGAGAGACAAACAGCTTTCACTAATATGATGAAGATTGCGCTTGAGGCTGCTATCGCAAATGAATAAAACAACTCGTAAGGCTTTTGTGTGGATTTTAATAATCCTAATGGTAGTTATTACAATCTTACCTTTGGCTTCATTATTATTTACTTCATGAAAAAGCTTATATTATTATTTATTTTATTACTATTATGTGCTTGTTCTAACGAGTATAAAAAGCTTGGTTATTCTGTTAAGGCCGCTAATGTCATTAGTAGCTTAGGTGAAAAGGACCAAGTCTTTTTTAGTGAGTATGATGAGAATTTAGATTCTATTCTTTCTAATAAAGATTTTAAATTAGAAAATTTAAGATTATATATTCAATTTAGTAGGCACTTAAATGGTGATGATATCGTTAGATTGGTGAATGATGGTACCATTGGTTATTTTAACTATGGTGTTATTAAGAATTTGACTTCAAATAAAGACTTTGTTGTTGAAAAGATAAATGAATATCTTGATTTATATAAGGATATCAAGGATGCAGATACCGTTATCTTTATGGCTAAACAAGGAATTGATTCAGATGTTGAATTAGTATCTAAGCTTATTAAGGATAAGGGGTATATTGTAGATAATTTGCCTTTATATCTTAAATATAAGGATGATAAAGAAGAAATAAGAAGTTTAGTTGAATATGTTAATACCTTAAGTTTCTTAAGATATTATGAGGATAATTTTTATGCTGAACCTGATAAGTATGGAACTGAAGTATTAGTTAATAAATATTATTATTTGGGTCCTGATTATGTACCAACTGATTTAATTGAATTAAAGGAATATGGTTATGGTTCTTTAAGAAAAGTGGCTTATGATGCTTATGTTAAGATGTATGAGGCTGCTAAAAAAGATGGTGTTAGTTTCTATGTAACTTCATCGTATCGTTCGTATAAGACACAAGTTATCATTTATAATCGTTACTTAACAATAGATCCTCAAGAGAAGGTTGATATCTATAGTGCTAGACCGGGTTTCTCTGATCATCAGACAGGCTATACGGTTGATATCTTAACTTCAGGTCATGACTTTGATACCTTTTACTTGACACCTGCCGCAAAGTGGTTGGCTGATAATGCCTATAAGTATGGATTTATCTTAAGATATCCTAAAGGTTTAGAACAAGCCACTGGTTATGAATATGAGGCATGGCATTTCCGTTATGTGGGAGATGTTGCGAGTGATGTTTATAAAAGTGGTTTAAGTTATGATGAATATTTCGCAAAGTATATTGAAGAGTAGTAGAATATATAGGAAAGAAGGTTATATATAAAATGGGTATGTTTGATAAGTTGTTAGGCAACTTAAAATCTAGTCGTAAGACAATTGTTTTTACCGAGGGTAATGATGTGCGTATTTTAAGTGCTGCACAAAGATTGTTAAATGAAGATTTAATGGATGTTATCTTATGTGGTAATGTTGATGAAGTTAATGGTGTTGCCAAGGAAAATGGCTTAGATGTTTCTAAGGCTACAATCTTAGATCCTCTTACTTATCCTGAAATGGATGAGATGGTTAAGACTATGGTTGAGCTTAGAAAAGGTAAGATGAGCGAAGAAGAATGTAGAATCTTATTAACTAAGTGTAACTACTTCGGTACAATGCTTGTAAAGATGGGCAAGGCTCATGCCTTACTTGGTGGTGCTACTTATTCTACTGCTGATACAGTAAGACCTGCTCTTCAATTAATTAAAACAAGAAAGGGTGCTAATTTAGTAAGTTCTTGTTTCATTCTTGAAAGAGAAAAAGAAGGTGTTGAAGAAAAGTTAGTTATGGGTGATTGTGCTATCAATATCGCTTATACTGATAGACTTGATAAGGAAGGCAATGTGGTATTGAGTGCTGCTGCTCAACTTGGTGAAGTTGCAGTTGAGACTGCAAGAACTGCTAGATATTTCGGTATTGATCCTAAGGTTGCGGTATTATCATTTTCAACTTATGGTTCTGCAAAGGGTGGTACAGTAGCTTTATCTCATGATGCAGTTATTGAAGCTAGAAAGATGGATCCAGAATTAGCAATTGATGGTGAATTACAATTTGATGCCGCTATTTCTCCAGTTGTAGCTAAGGTTAAATGTCCTAATTCAACTGTTGCAGGTAAGGCTAACACATTCATTTTCCCATTGATTGAAGCTGGTAATATTGGTTATAAGATTGCTCAAAGACTTGGTGGTTATGCAGCATATGGACCTATTTTACAAGGTTTAAATGCTCCTATTAACGACTTGTCTAGAGGTTGCGATGCTGATGAAGTATATGTAATGGCAATCGTTACAGCTGGAATGGCTGAATAATAAATAGGAATAACGGCCTATTGGCCGTTTTTTAATTGCTTGTATGAAAAATGATTTAGGTAAAGATAAAATTAGCAAGTTAGTTTTTGCGATTGCGATACCTAGTATGATAGCTCAAATTGTAAATGTCTTATATTCGGTAATCGATAGAATCTATATTGGGCATTTACAAGATGCCGGTTCTTTAGCTCTTGCAGGGGTTGGTGTGTGTGGACCAATTCTTACTATGATTGCCGCTTTAGGATCTCTTGTTGGTGTTGGCGGCGGTGCTTTATGTGCTATTAAATTAGGTGAAAGGAAAGAAGATGTAGCTAGAGATATTATTTCTAGTTCTTTTATATTGTTACTTATAATTTCAATAATCATTCCACCGATTATTATTTATTTTCAAGAGCATATTTTATTATTATTTGGGGCAAGTGAAGCAACACTTCCTTATGCAATAAGCTACTTTAAAGTATATCTATTGGGTACGCCATTCGCTTTACTTACGATAGGTATGAATAATTTCATCAATTGTCAAGGTTATTCAAAGATGGCTATGGTGACTACTTTGATTGGTACTTTTATTAATATTATCTTAGATCCGATCTTGATGTTTAAGTTTAATATGGGCGTTACTGGCGCTGCTCTAGCTTCTATTATTGGTCAATTTGTATCTTGTGTCTTTGTCTTATATATCTTGATGTCAAATAAGTTAGAGATATCTTTGCGTATTAAGAAACTCAATTTAAAGTTATCTAGCGAAATATTAACAATCGGTTTTAACCAATTTATCATTGTAATGTTTGATAATGTAATGATTATTGCGCTTAATTCATTACTTAAAAAATATGGTGGCCAAGAAGCGGATACTTATATTGCGATTAATACTATTATTCAATCTTTTATGTTGATAGTAACAATGCCTTTAGGTGGCATTAGCGGTGGTACACAGTGTATTTTAAGTTATAACTATGGTGCATATAATGTTGATAGGGTTAAGGAAGCTTTCTATTATCTGATGAAAGTTTGTGCATGTTATTGCACGATTATGTTTGTTGCAGTGTATTTGTTTGGCAATGGTTTTATAACTTTATTTACTAAAGATTTATATTTAAAAGAAATGACTTTTAAAGCATTAAAAATATATACCTTATTCATTATTCCACTAGGTTTTCAATATGAGATGGTTGATGGCATGACTGCCTTAGGACAGGTTAAGATTTCTTTATTCTTATCTTTCTTTAGAAAGTCTGTATATTTTATTATGTTGTTTATTTTGCCTTTATTCTTTTCCCCTATTTATATTTTTGCATCAGAGAGTATATCGGATATACTTGCACCCATTGTCTCTTATCTAGTTGTTAAACATAACTTTGATAAGATCATGGAGTGGAGATTATATTGTAGGGCAAATTAAATCATTAATTTCATCTTTAATATTTAAAAGATATGCAGCATACTTATTGATGTTTGCTGATGTCATACGATCCTTGGGAGCTGAAATCGATATCGCATAAGTTGGTTTATTTTCAAAATCATTTATGGCAATAGCGATACATTTCACTCCTTTTTCCATTTCTTCGTTATCTAGAGCATAACCATTATTACGCACATTACTTATTGTTTTTAATAAAGTTTCAATATCTACAATTGTATTGTTTGTATAAGTTTTGATGTCACTAGATTTAAAGATATCTTCTATTTTTTCATCACTCATATAAGCTAACATAGCTTTGCCAACCCCTGAACAATATAAGGGAATTGCTTTTCCAATTTTTGATATTAGTCTTATTGAATTAGTAGATGTTTCTACTTTATCAATATAAACAGCAGTATTATCCACGAGTTTAACTAAGTGCACTGTTTCGTTTGTATATTCAGATATTTTTTTAAGATAGGGTCTACAAATTGAGGCCATATCATTTTTTTCTAGAATTTTACTTGAAAGAGCACAAATTTTAAAACTAGGACGATATTTTAAATTATTCTTATCTTGATAAACATATCCTAACATCATCAAAGATTGTAAAAGACGATGAATGCTAGCTTTGTTGATATCTAATTCTTTTGATATCTCAATAAGTCCACATTCACCTTTATCTACTAATAATTCTAAACATTTGAATAATTTTTCGGATACTTGAATAGGGTTTTTGTTTTCCATAGTACAAAAAGTTGTATAATCTAAACGAAGATGTTTCGTTATATGGAAACTAGTTCCACAATATGAAACTATTGTAACACATTCTAAGGAGGAATACAAAAAATGAATGATGTTTTAAAGAAAATTTCTGAAGTAGGAATACTTCCTGTTGTTGTATTAGATGATGCTAAGGATGCTAAGGATTTAGCGAAGGCTTTAATTGAAGGTGGTCTTCCTTGTGCAGAAGTAACTTTTAGAACTGCTGCCGCTGAGGAGTCTATTAGGGTTATTAGTGAAGCATATCCTGAGATGCTAGTTGGTGCTGGTACTGTTTTAAGTGTCGATCAAGTCAAGAAAGCTGTTGCAGCAGGTGCTAAATTTATTGTTTCTCCTGGTTTTGATGAAGAAGTTGTTAAATATTGTTTAGATAATAATATTCCTGTGACACCAGGTGTATGTACTCCTAGTGATGTTCAAAAGGGTTACAAGATGGGCCTTGATGTATTAAAGTTCTTTCCTGCTGAACCAAGTGGTGGCTTAAGTATGATTAAGGCCATAGCTGCACCATACACTATGATGAAGTTCATTCCTACTGGCGGTATTAATGAAAATAATATGGAAGATTACTTAAAATATGATCGTATTTTAGCTATTGGTGGTAGTTGGATGGTTAAGTCTAGTCTTGTTAAAAGTGGTGAATTCGATAAGATTAGGGAAATGAGCAAGACAGCAGTAGCAAGAGTAAAGGAGATTAGAGGATAATGAATCTAAATTTAAGACCTAAAGAAGAATGCATGTTTGATGCGGTTTCACTTGGTGAAATCATGTTAAGACTAGATCCAGGTGAGGGTAGAATCAGAACTGCTAGATCTTTTAAAGCTTGGGAAGGCGGTGGCGAATATAATGTCGTTAGAGGCCTTCATAAGTGCTTTGGCTTAGATACTGGTGTTATTACTGCTTTTGCGGATAATGAAGTAGGTAAGTTATTAGTAGATTTTGTTGAACAAGGTGGTGTTTCTACAAAACTTATCAAGATGATGAAGACCGATGGTATTGGTAGAACTTGCCGTAATGGTTTGAACTTTACTGAAAGAGGCTATGGTATTAGAGGCGCTGTTGGTTGTTCAGATAGAGCTAATACAGCTATTTCTAAGGCTACTAGTGAAGATTTTGACTTTGACTATATCTTTGGCACTTTAGGTGTTCGTTGGTTACATACTGGTGGTATTTATGCAGCTATTTCAAGTGTAAGTTGTCAAACTGTTATCGATGCGATTAAAACTGCTAAAAAATATGGAACAATTGTTTCTTATGACTTGAATTATCGTCCAAGTATGTGGAGTGCTATTGGTGGTCTTGAAAAGGCTAGAGAAGTTAATAAAGAGATCGCAAAGTATGTTGATGTCATGATTGGTAATGAAGAAGATTTTACTGCATGTCTTGGTTTTGAGATTGAGGGTAATGATGAAAATCTTAAGACCTTAAATCTTGATGGTTATAAGAAGATGATTAATGAAGCAGCTAAGACTTATCCAAATTTTAAGGCTGTAGCTACTACATTAAGAACTGTTAAGACAGCTACTGTAAATGATTGGTCTGCAATTATGTGGGCTGATGGTGAAATTTATAAGGCTAATGATTATAAGGATCTTGAAATATTAGATAGAGTTGGTGGTGGTGATTCTTTTGCCTCAGGTCTTGTATATGGCTTAATCATGGGTTGTGACCCATTAACTTGCGTTAACTATGGTGCTGCACATGGTGCTTTGGCAATGACAACACCTGGTGATACTTCTATGGCTTCTTTAAAGGAAGTTGAAGCGGTTATGTCGGGTGCTGGTGCACGTGTAAAGAGATAATTATGGAAATGACATTAAGATGGTATGGAAGTAAATTCGATACCGTTACTTTGAAACAAATTAGACAGATCCCTGGTGTTACTGGTGTCATATCAACTTTATATGACACTAAACCTGGCGATGTTTGGTCAAAAGAGGCTATTCATGCCTTAAAGGAAGAAATAGAAGCTAGTGGTTTAAGACTTTCAGGTATTGAAAGTGTTAATGTACATGATTCTATTAAGGCTGGATTAGCTGATAGAGACTTTTATATTGACAACTATATCAAGACGCTTGTTAACTTGGGACAAGAAGATATTCATTTGGTTTGTTATAACTTTATGCCAGTATTCGATTGGACTAGAACTGAGCTTGCTAGAGTAAGAGAGGATGGTTCAACAGTTTTAGCTTATACTCAAGAAGCTGTAGATAAAATTGATCCAAGTAAGATGTTTGAGACAATTTCAAGTGATACAAACGGAAGTGTTATGCCTGGTTGGGAACCTGATCGTTTAGCCCATGTTAAAGAGTTGTTTGAATTATATAAGGATGTTGATTCTGAAAAACTATTTGAAAATTTAAAGTATTTTTTAGAGAGAATCATGCCTGTATGTAATAAGTATGATATCAAGATGGCTATTCATCCCGATGATCCTGCTTGGAGTGTCTTTGGACTACCTAGAATCATTATTAATAAAGAAAATATCTTGCGTCTTATGAAGATGGTTGATGATCCACATAATGGGGTTACTTTCTGCTCTGGCTCATATGGTACAAATCTTAATAATGATTTACCTGATATGATTAGAAGTTTGAAGGGTAGAATTCATTTTGCGCATGTACGTAATTTGAAGTTTATTAGTCCAACTAACTTTGAAGAGGCAGCTCATTTATCTAGTGATGGTAATTTTGATATGTATGAGATCATGAAAGCCTTATATGAAATCGGTTTTGATGGTCCTATCAGACCCGATCATGGCCGTATGATTTGGGATGAGGTAGCGATGCCTGGCTATGGATTATATGATAGAGCCTTGGGTGCTACTTATTTGAATGGCCTATGGGAGGCAATCGATAAAAATGCGCATAGATAGTCCGATAGATGAATTTGAAGGTTTTAATGTTCCAAAGTATGATTTAAATTTAGTAAAGACTAAAACATATGATAATCCTTATTGGATTCATTTTGGAGCCGGTAATTTGTTTAGAGCTTTTCATGCTAATATAGTCGAAAGACTATTAAATGAAAGGGAACTAGATAGAGGCTTAATTGTAGCTGAAGGCTACGACTATGAGATCGTGGAAAAGATGTATTGGCCTTATGATAATCGTCATATTTTGGTTACTTTAAAGGCTGATGGCAGTGTTTCAAAGAGTCTTATCGTTTCTGTTTGTGAAAGTTTAGTTCTTGATGAAGATAATGAGAATCAAATCAATAGATTAAAGGAAATCTTTGTCAAGGATTCTTTACAAATGGTTACTTTCACTATTACTGAAAAGGGTTATTCTTTAAATAATCAAAGTGTGAGTGATGATTTTGTAAGTGGACCAACTAAGCCAGTAAGTTATTTAGGAAAAGTGGCTTCGCTTTTGTATGAAAGATATTTATATGGTCAAAAGCCTATTGCGATGGTTAGTACAGATAATTGTTCTCATAATGGTGATAAATTATATGAGGCTATGAATGCTTTTGCGACTAATTGGGCTAAAAACAATAAGGTTGAAAAAGACTTTGTGGATTATGTCAACGATAAGTCTAAGGTTTCTTTTCCTTGGTCTATGATTGATAAGATTACTCCGCGTCCTGACAAGCATGTTAAAGAGATGCTAAGTGGAATAGAAGGGATTGATGGACTTGTTACTTCTAAGAATACTTATATTGCGCCTTTTGTGAATTCAGAAGAGAGTGAATATTTAGTTATAGAAGATTGGTTCCCAAATGGTAGACCAAATTTAGAAAAAGCAGGTGTCTTGTTTACTGATAGAGAAACAGTAGATAAGGTAGAAAAGATGAAAGTGTGCACCTGTTTAAATCCTTTGCATACAAGTCTTGCAATATTTGGTTGTTTATTAGGTTATCAAAAGATTGCGGATGAAATGAAGGATGCTGACTTAGTTGGTTTAATTAAGTCTATTGGTTATAAGGAAGGTTTAAAGGTCGTGGTTGATCCAAAGATTTTAAATCCTAAGGAATTCATTGATACCGTAATTAATGTAAGACTAGTAAATCCTTTTATGCCAGATACTCCACAAAGAATCGCTTGTGATACTTCACAAAAGTTGGCAATTAGATTTGGTGAAACAATTAAGGCTTATATTAAAAATGGCTATGATTTGAGTGAATTGAAGTTGATTCCTTTGGTATTTGCGGGATGGCTAAGATATTTAATGGCTATTGATGATAATGGTGAACAATTTGAATTGAGTCCTGATCCACTATTAAATGAGGTATGTCCTTATGTTAAAAATTTAAAATTTGGTGATGGTGATGTATCTTGTGTTAAGCCATTGTTGGAAAATGAAAAGATCTTTGGGGTTAATCTATATGATGTTGGATTAGCAGATTCGGTATTAAGTTACTTTAAGGATTTAATTAAAGACAAGGGTGCTGTTAGAGATACATTGCATAAAGCTGTTGATTAAAAGGTTTCGTTTAGAAGCCTTTTAACTTATAAAGATAAAAATATATAATTAAACAAGAGGTTTATTTATGTTGTTTGTATATTATCCAAAGTGTTCTACATGTCTTAAGGCTAAAAAATGGCTTGATGACAATAATATTAAATATGAAGAACGTCATATAGTGGAAGATAATCCTAAATATGATGAATTAAAAAAGTGGTATCAAAGAAGTGGCTTACCACTTAAGAAATTCTTTAATACTAGTGGTTTAGTCTATAAGAACAATAATATTAAAGATAAATTATTGACTATGAGTGAAGAAGAACAGTTGCGTTTGTTAGCAAGTGATGGAAAGTTGGTGAAAAGACCATTACTTATAAGTGATGAATTTGTTCTTGTGGGATTTAAAGATGATGAATGGAAAAATAGAATCTAGTTGCTAGATTCTATTTTTGTCTTTCTTCGATTTCTTTTAATTCGCCAATTCTTCTAGCGTGTCTTCCGTTTGGATCATAGAAGTCAGTAGTTAGGAATGTGTCTACTAATTGTTTAGCTGTGTCCAAATCAACAATTCTAGCACCAAAGGCGATAATTTGGGCGTTGTTGTGTTCTCTAATAAGAGCAGCAGTCTTTGTTTCTGAACATACACCAGCTCTAATGCCATTTACTTTGTTGCAGGCAATTGAGATGCCAACACCTGTACCACAGATGGCAATACCTTTTTCACATTCACCGTTCATGATGCCATTGGCAAGCTTCTCACCAGCAATAGGGTAGTCACAACTATCTTCGCTGTCAAAGCCATAGTTTACAACTTCGTATCCTTTACTTGTTAGATAGTCGATGAGCTCGAATTTCATTTTAGTAGCTGCATGATCATTTGCGATTCCGATTTTCATATGTACATCCTCCATACACCATTATAAGTGTAAATGGCAATATGTTATAATGATTTAGTTATGAGTTTTACAGTAGAGACAACAAAATTTGATGGTCCTCTTGATTTGATGCTTCATCTTATCAAGGAACAACAATTGGATATCTTTGATTTGGATATGGAAGTGTTGACTGACCAATATATTAATTATCTTCAAACGATGGAGAAGCTAGAACTTGAGATTGAGAGTGAATATCTTGTAGAGCTAGCTACTTTGATTGAATATAAGTCTAAGAAATTGTTACCTAAAAAGACTGAAGAATTAGAAGATGACTATGAGGAAGATCCAAAGGAAAGAATTGTAAGAAGGCTGTTGGAATATCAAAAGTATAAGGAAGTATCTAACGAATTGTTAGAGGCGTTTAACCAAAGGCAGGAACAATTCGCAAAGCCTTTGTCTATTGATTCTATCAATACTAATAATTTAGTAGATGATCAAAAGTTAGAGGGTAATCCTTATGATTTACTTAAGGCGATGACAAGAGTTTTAAGAAGAATGGAGTTGTCTAAGCCGATTGAGACAAAGCTGACTACTAAGGAAATATCAACAGAAGATCGTATTCTTGAAATTAAGTCTAGATTATCGACTCTACCTAAGACATTTAATTTTGAGAATCTAGTAGCTGATTGTCATAATGTGCATGAGGTTATTGTTACTTTCTTGGCAATTCTAGATATGGCGAAGGATCATTATTTAGTATTTAGCACTGATGATAATGATGAAATATGGTTTAGAAGAGGTGAAAACAATGAGTGATACTTTAAATATTGAAGCTATTGTTGAAGGACTATTATATATGGTTGGTGATGATGGCTTAAAGGTTGAGCAACTTGCAAGTGTAATAGACAAGAGTATTGAGGATAGTGAGGCTATCTTAAATAGTATTCAAAGTAAATATTCTAATGAAAACTTTGGTATTGAGTTAGTTAACTATGGCAAAACCTATAAGTTTATTACTAAGCAAGAAGTTGCTCCTTATATCCAAGCCTTATTTCATACTAGTAAGCCTAATACTTTATCTCAAAGTGCTTTAGAGACTTTGGCTATTATCGCTTATAAGCAACCAATTACTAGAGTTGAAATTGAAGAGCTTAGGGGTGTTGGTGCTGATATGATGTTAAGAAAACTGCAGGCTCGTAATTTAATTAGGGAAGCTGGGAGAAGTGATGCTCCTGGTAAGCCGATATTATATGAAGTTACTGAAGAGTTCATGGATAGTTTTAAGTTATATACTTTGAATGAGTTACCTGATTTACCTGAATTTAACAGTGATGAAGAAAATGAAAATTTATTTGAATAGGAGGAAATATAGATGAGTTGTAATGGTGATTGTGAAAACTGCAGCAGCGGAAACGATTGTGAAAGCTGTGGTGGTGATTGTAAACATGAAATTAAGAAATTAGAACTATGCGAAGGTTCTAGTGTTGGCAAGATTATTGCAGTATTAAGCGGTAAGGGTGGTGTTGGTAAGTCAATGGTTACATCATTATTGGCTGTTGAACTTGCTAAGGCTGGTAAAAAGGTTGGCATTTTAGACTCTGATATTACAGGCCCTTCAATTGCCAAGACTTTTGGTTTTGAAGGTGAAATCTATGGTGATGATAAGGGTATCTTCCCTCATGTTTCTAAGTCTGGTATCAAGTCTATTTCTATCAATATGATGTTAGAAACAGAAGAGACTCCAGTTGTATGGCGTGGTGCTTTACTTACAAGTGTTATTAGTCAATTCTATAGTGAGGTACATTGGGGTGAATTGGATTATTTATTAATCGATATGCCTCCTGGCACAGGTGATGTTGCCTTAACTGTTTTCCAACAGCTTCCTGTTGATGAAGTAGTAATGGTTACGACTCCTAGTAAGCTAGTTTCTATGGTTGTTGCCAAGGCTATTAATATGACTGAGATGGTAAAGGCTCCAATTGTTGGTCTTGTTGATAATATGGCTTATGTAAAGTGTGATAACTGTGGTCATGCGATTAATATTTATAAAGAAGATGATACTGAAAACATCGCCAAGAAATACGGTTTAAATGTTGTATCTAAGCTTCCAATTGATCCTGTATTAGCTAATTTAGTTGATGAGGGTAAGATTGAAGAATATGATGGTAATTATTTAGAAGAACTAACTAAGAGGATTATAAATGACTAAGAATAATAAGTTAGCCTTAGGCTCTAATATCTTACTTATCGTGTTAGCTAGCCTAGGATTGTATTTTTCTATTGTAGATAAGAATGCTTTCTTATATTACAGTGATAATACTGGTATGTTTGCGCTTAGTGCGAGTATCTTGTATGTGATTATTGTCTTAGCAAAAAAAGAACCAAATTTTCTTTGTTTGGCATTAAGATATGTGAGTACTACCTGTTTGGTATTAACACTAGTTGGAACTTTCTATGTAGCTACTACAACAGGTGAGAACTACTTGGATAGTTTTATTAAGGGTTCCCATTTGTTTAATAACTTATTATGTCCAATTGTATCTTTTGTTTCTTTCACAATGTTTGAGGGTGATAGAAGATTAAATAAGAAGAAGACAATCTGGTATGCTTTAATTCCTACAGTGATTTATGGAGTTATCATGCTTGTATGCAATGTTACTAATACATTTACTGGTCCATATTCATTTATGATGATTAATGATAATCCTGTTTATGTAACTGTGATTGTATTTATAGTAACAATAATCTTAAATTATGTAATAGGTCGTTTCTTGTTATTATCTAATCAGAAACATGCACCTAGAAGAAAGAAGGCTCAATAATGGAATATAGAAGATTTGAAAATACTATCGTTTTAAGAATGGATAGAGGTGAAGAGGTTCTTGAAACTTTAAAGGAAGTTGCTTTAAAGGAAAATATCAAGTTGGCTAGTGTTAGTGCACTTGGGGCTTGCGATCACTTTGTGGCTGGTGTTTATAATGTGGCTGAACAAAAATATTATAAGAATGAATTCAATGGTGCCTTTGAAATTACAAGTCTTGTAGGTAATATCAATACTATGAATGGTGAATATTATTCTCATTTACATATCACTTGTGCAGATGATAAGGCAGCATGCTTCGGTGGTCACTTAAATGAGGCTAGAATCAGTGCTACTTGTGAGATGTTTATTAATATCATCGATGGTAGTGTTGATCGTTATAAGGATGAAGTAACTGGTTTAAATCTATTTAAATTCTAAGAAATCGTTTCGTTTGAAACGATTTTCTTTTATCATATATTTATGAAGAAAATCTTACTGGTAGAGGATGATAAGTATATAGCTGAAGAAATATTTAATAGAACTAAGATGTGGGATATGGATTGCTTAGTAGTAGAAGATTTTAAGAATGTGCTAAGTACTTTTAAAGAATATGATCCTTCAATTGTCTTGTTAGACATTTCTTTACCTTTTTATGATGGCTATTATTGGTGTAGGGAAATTAGAAAAATATCTAAGGTACCTATTATCTTTATTTCTTCTAAAAATGATGATATGAATATGATTATGGCAATGAATATTGGTGCTGATGATTTTGTTGCCAAGCCTTTTTCTTTTGATTTGTTGATTGCGAAAATTGAAGCGCTTCTTAGAAGAACTTATGATTTTAATATAGGCACAAGTATCGCTTACAAAGACTATGTCTTGAACTTGGGTGATAGTAGCTTATCTTATAAGGATAATAGAATTGTTCTTACAAGTAATGAACAAAAGATTCTTAAATGTCTCTTTGAACATAAGGGTAATGTAGTATCACGTGAAAAGCTTATGAATGTTTTGTGGGATACCGATTGTTATATCGATGATAATACTTTAACTGTTAATATTAATCGTTTAAGAAAGAAATGTTTTGAATTGTCTAATGAAGACTTTATTAAGACAAGAGTAAAACAGGGATATATTGTTGAATGAGGTATTTTAAAGATAATCATAGAGTATATTTATTATTACTGGTAGTGATACTAGTTTTTGATAGTTTGTTGATGTTATGCAATATCGATGCTTCACTTATTATTTATCCTAACGTGATTGTCTTGTTTATAATTATTGTCCATTCATTATTTGACTATTATAAGTATAAAAATAAACATGAACTATTAAATAAAAGCTTATATGAAGAAGTTGATTGCTTATTTGATGAGGATTATCAAAAAATAATTAATGAATTAGAAGATAAGATAAGACAATTAGAAACCGATAAACATAAAGTTATGAAAGAGATGTCTGATTATTATTCTTTGTGGATTCATCAAATAAAGACGCCTATTTCAGCTATGCAACTGACGCTTGAAAATGAAGATAGCCAATTATCTAGAAAATTGATGTTAGAATTACTCCATATTGAACAATATGTAGATATGGTATTAACTTATCAAAAACTTAGTGATGGTAGTGACTATATCTTTGAAGAAATCGATATGGATGTAATGATTAAAGATACTATTCGTTATTTGCGTTTAGAATTTATTGAAAGAAAGATTTCGTTAAAGTATGAACCAATTAATAGAACCATCATTACTGATAAGAAATGGTTCAAGTTCGTCCTTAAGCAACTTATCAGTAATGCCCTAAAATACACCCGTAAGGGTAGTATTGAAATTTATCTTGATGATAATTATTTATGTATAAAAGATGATGGCATCGGGATTAAGGAAAGCGATTTAAGAAGAATTTTTGAAAAGGGTTATACTGGCTCTAATGGCCATGATAATAAGAATTCTAGCGGTATTGGCTTATATTTGTGTACCAATATTGTTTCTAATTTAGGCTTGAAATTGAGCGCTACTTCTAGTGTAGGCATTGGTAGTGTTTTTAAGATTGACTTAAGGCAAGATGAAAGGGTTAAGGACTAATCTTACAAAAATGTAAGTTTTTTGTAAGCTAGATAAATGGAAGCTGTTTTTGGTTTTATCTAGAATCAAGATGGAGGTAAAAATAATGAATTTATTAGAAGTTAAAAATCTAAAGAAAGTTTATACTTCACTTGGTATGAATAAAACAGAAGCTTTGAAGGATATAAACTTTTCGGTTGAAAAGGGTGAATTTATTGCCATTATGGGTGAGTCAGGAAGTGGTAAGACTACTTTGTTGAATATTTTGGCTTCTCTTGATAAGGCTAGTTCTGGTGAAGTTTATCTTGAGGGTAAGTTAATCAATAATATTAAGGATAAAGATTTAGCAAGTTTTAGAAGAGATAATCTTGGCTTTGTGTTCCAGGAGTTTAATCTTTTGGATACTTTTAATCTTAAGGATAATATTTTATTACCTTTGGTATTGGCAAATAATAACTATAAGGATATGAATGCTAAGTTAAATCCTTTAGCAAGAAAATTAGGTATTTATGAGTTGCTTAATAAGTATCCTTATGAGGTGTCTGGTGGTCAGAAACAAAGGGCGGCAGTGTGTAGGGCTTTAATCAATGATCCAAAGTTGGTTTTGGCTGATGAACCTACTGGTGCTTTGGATTCTAAGTCTACTGATGAACTATTGAAAGCTTTTGTGGATATTAATAAGATGGGACAGACTATTTTGATGGTTACCCATTCTATTAAGGCGGCAAGTATTGCAAGTAGAGTCTTGTTTATTAAAGATGGTAAGATTTTCCATGAAATATATAAGGGTAGTGATACAAATAGCGAATTCTATGAAAAGATTTCAAATACCTTAACTTTATTGGTATTAAAGGAAAAAGAAAATGAGAATCTATAATGTATTAGCGATAGAGGGTATTAAGAAGAATAAACAGTTATATCTTCCTTATATCATCAGTTCTATTTGTATTATTGCGATAACTTATATTGTTTCATATTTGTGTTGCTCTAAGACAGTTATAGATTCCTTTGGTGGCTATGTAATTTCATCATTTATGTCATTTGGCTTTATGATTATGGCGCTATTTTCCTTGTTGTTTATTTTCTATACCCATTCTTTCTTGTTTAAAAGAAGAAAGAAGGAATTCGGCTTATATAATGTCTTGGGATTGGCTAAGAAAGATATTTGTAAGATTGTGTTTCTGGATAATTTATATGTCGATATTATTAGCATTTTATTAGGTCTTGGTGTTGGCGTTTTATTTTCAAAGTTTGCAGAATTGGCTTTCTTTAAGATTGTTGCGAAACCATATTCGATAGTCTTCAGTTTACCAATACCATCTTTATTTATGACTTTAATGTGTTTCTTAGGCATTTACTTTTTAATTCTTGTTTCATCAATTATCAGTGTTTATAAAAATGACACCATTGCGTTCTTGAAGGCTGATAGTAATGGCGAAAAGGCACCTAGAGCGAATTTCTTATTAGCTTTGCTTGGTTTAATAATATTAGCCTTTGCCTATTATTTAGCTATTAGTATTGATGATCCTGTTCAAGCCCTATTAACGTTTTTCTTTGCGGTTATTTTGGTTATTGTGGCAACATATTTGTTGTTTATTGCCGGGTCTGTCGCTCTATGTAAAATCCTTGCGCATAATAAGAAGTATTATTATAAGTTAAATCATTTTATTAGCGTTTCTTCCATGTCATTTAGAATGAAAAGAAATGGTTCTGGTTTAGCTTCTATTTGTATCCTATCGACAATGGTGCTCGTGATGTTGTCTTCTACTTCATCATTATATTTTGGCGCAAAAAACTCTAATAAAAAGTTGTTTCCTTATGAGTATTCTATTAATTATAATTACGATAGTTATGATGAATTAATAAATGCTGATGAGACTATAACATCTTTTGTAGAGTCGAAGGATTTTAAGATTAAAGAAAAAATTGAATATCATAACATTAATTTTTACTTACCACTTGAAGGTAATAAAGTAATTGAAGATAGTAAAACTTTAGATTATGCCAACATGACTTTTATCGATATTGATGAATACAACAAAATATATGGTACTGACTATGTATTAAAAGATGATGAATGTTTGTTGTATGAATATATAGGTGAATATAAACATGATAGTATTGTCGTTGGTGATAATACTTATAAGGTAATCGATAGGGCGAATAAAATGGTTACAGACTATGTTTCTGCCGTTTCTGCAACTAATAATTATTTCTTTGTGGTTAATGACTTAGAATCTATTTCTAATTCCTTGGAAGGTGCATGTAAGAATACCTATATTGTTCAATTTGATGTTTATAATGATTCTTTATCTTTATATGACTTTATTAATGAAGAATATACAAGTGATACTCCTTACTCTTTTCAATCGTCATTGAATAATTTATCAGATTTCTATGATCTATATGGCTCATTGTTCTATTTAGGAATAAGTTTGAGTGTTGCCTTTGTGATTGCGACAGTATGTATAGTGTATTATAAGCAGGTGGTAGAAGGTTATGAGGATCAAAAACGTTTTGCGATTATGAAGAAGCTTGGTCTTGATGATAGGCAAATTAGAAAAAGCATCAACTCACAGCTATTAACAGTATTCTTCTTGCCACTTGTTGGTGCTTTATCTCATTTATTATTTGCTCATCCGATGATTGAAAAGCTATTAAGCTTATTCTTGATAAGTGATATTAGATTATTCTTTATCACAAGTATTATTTGTTTTGTATCTTTCTCAATTGCATACTTTGTGATCTATAAGTTAACTTCAAACGTTTACTATAAAATCGTTAGTTAAATGATTTAACCCAGTTCAAGAGAGAATCACGATAAATGTTCTCTCTAACACTTCTTAGCATTTGATCATTAATAGGGCCATTCTTAGCCATCTTAGCAAGTATGGCATCCTGTAGTTCACTTATATCCATTTGATCATATGGTTTATTAGTTTCTGTAAAGTCTTTATTTAAAGGTGTTTCTTCTTTCTCTTCTTTGATTTCGATATGAGGAAGCTTTAAAGAGACGCCTTTTTTATATAGGATTTCGCCTCCTGTATTTAAACTAACCTTAATTTTACCATTTTCAGGAACATATTCTTTTTCATTAAATAGTCCATAATATGTTTCATTAGTATTGAAATAGAAATCATGTGGCGTATTGTTGCTGATAAGACATACAAAGATTTGTTCATTATCTAAAGAACGTGAATATGCATAATATTCATTTCTTAATTCTAATTGTTTATATTCGCCGTAAGTTAAGATAGTATTATCTTTTCTAAAGTGATTTAGTTTCGCGATTATTTGAGTATATGGGTTATTTGTTAGTGAATCCTTATAATCTTCAATATTTAACTTAGGTCTAATTTCATCATCAGATCCACCACGAACTTTATGTCCTTCAATGCCAAATTCACTACCATAATAGATAGAAGGAATACCTGGAAGGGTATATAACATAATGTGAACAGGTAAGAAATTACGCTTATCATTTAACTTAGTAGTAATTCTTTCAATATCGTGATTATCGACAAAGTTATATAGATGCATATACTTAGATAATCTATTGACAGTATGAGCAATCTCAAAAAAGTTATGGTCGTTGCAACCAGAATATAAAGCTTTTTCTAGGTTAAAGTTAGTTACAGAATGTAACATATCGTCAGCTAAGAAAGGTCCATATTCTTCAAACATTACTTCTCCCATTAAATAGAAGTCTTCTTTTAGATTATTTGTATAACTTCTTAGCGTTCTTAAGAAATCTTTGTCTAAGACATTAGCCGCATCTAGTCTTAATCCATCAATATCGAATTCATCTACCCAATATTTAACCACTTCAAATAGATAGTTATAGACATCATGGTTTTTAACATTTAACTTAACAAGTAGGTCATATCCTGCCCAGTTTTGGTAGTAGAAGCCATCGTTATAAGAATTGTTACCATTAAAATCAATGCTGTACCAATAACGATACTTAGAATTTTCTCTATTTTCTAGAACATCTTTAAACGCAAAAAAGTCTCTTCCTGTATGATTGAATACTGCATCTAAGATAACTTTAATATCGTTTTTGTGACAATATGCTACAAAATCTTTTAAATCATAATTGTCGCCAAGTCTATTGTCTACTTGTTTATAATCAGTTGTCTCATAACCATGTCCAACTGATTTAAATAAAGGACCAATATATAAAGCTGTAAAGCCTAAATTTTTAATATGGTCAATCCAAGGCAGTAGGGTCTTTAGTCTGTGTGTGGTTTCACTATAATCATTTATCTTAGGAGCCCCAGTTAAACCTAAAGGATAAATGTGATAAAAAGTTGCATTATTATACCAATTCATTTAATTTTCCTCGCCTAATTATTATATGATTGATTAAAATTTAAAAAAAGCATATTATTGTTATGTAATCGTCAAAAGTAGTAAATGTATTTCTTAGATAGAGAGTTGTTGGAAGGTGCAAAACAATTAAGGATAAGTTGAACTTGTTTGGCAAAAAGGATTAATCGTAGCTCGCGTTAAGAGTTTAAGTTAGAAACAAAGGTGGTACCGCGCATTTGCGCCCTTGGTTCACCTTTTTTATTTTGGAGGGAGATTTATAATGTCAGTATTTGATTTCAAAACAATTGATAAGAAGTGGCAAAAGTTCTGGGACGATAATAAGACTTTTGAAACAGATGTTTACGATTTTACTAAGCCTAAATACTATGTTTTGGATATGTTTCCATATCCAAGTGGTGTAGGTTTACATGCAGGACACCCAGAAGGTTATACCGCAACCGATATTATCGCAAGATATAAGAGAATGAAGGGCTTTAATGTACTTCATCCAATGGGTTTTGATTCTTTTGGTTTGCCTGCTGAACAATATGCGATTTCTACTGGTAATCACCCAGCTGGTTTTACTAATAGAAACATCGATCATTTTATTGATCAATTAAAGGGCCTAGGTTTTTCATATGATTGGACTAAGAAGACTTCTACTAGTGATCCTGAGTTCTATAAGTGGACTCAATGGATTTTTATTCAATTATTTAAGAATGGCTATGCAAGATGTGTTGAAATGCCAGTCAACTGGTGTGAAGAACTTGGTACAGTATTAGCTAATGATGAGGTAATTGATGGTAAGTCTGAAAGAGGTGGTTATCCTGTTGTTAGAAAGAATATGAAACAATGGATTATGGATATTCCAGCTTTTGCGGAACAATTATTGGATAATCTAGATAGTCTTGATTGGCCAGAGTCTACTAAGGAGATGCAAAGAAACTGGATTGGTAAGTCTATTGGTGCTGAGGTTAAGTTTAAGGTAGCTGATACAAATGAAGATTTTACTGTCTTTACTACAAGATGTGATACTTTGTTTGGTGCTACTTATTGTGTATTGTCTCCTGAGCATCCTTTGGTTGCAAAGATTACTACTGCCGATAAGAAGGATGAAGTAGCTAAGTATCAAAAGGAATGTGCTTCTAAGTCTGAGATGGAAAGAACTGAATTAAATAAGGATAAGACTGGTGTGTTTACTGGTGCTTATGCGATTAATCCAGTTAATGATAAAAAGATTCCTATTTGGATTTCAGACTATGTTTTAATGACATATGGTACTGGTGCTATTATGGCGGTCCCTGCTCATGATGAAAGAGACTATGCCTTTGCGAAGAAGTTTGGTATTGATATTATTCAAGTAATTGATGGTGGTGATATCACAAATGAGGCATATTCGGGTGATGGTCTTCATATTAATTCAGGTTTCCTTGATGGTTTAAATAAACAGGATGCGATTGATAAGATGATTTCTTTCTTAGAGGAAAAGGGCATTGGCAAGAAGAAAGTAAATTATCGCATTAGAGAATGGATTTTCGCAAGACAAAGATATTGGGGTGAACCAATTCCAGTAATTCATTATGAAGATGGTACTATTGGTGTTCTTGATGATAAAGATTTACCTTTGATTCTACCTGAACTTGAGGATTATGGTCCAAGTAAGACTGGGGCACCACTTGATAAGGCAACTGATTGGGTGAATGTTACATATCATGGTAAGAAGGGTAAAAGAGAGACTTCTACAATGCCTGGTTCTGCAGGTTCTTCTTGGTATTTCATTCGTTATATTGATCCACATAATGATAAGGAATTATGTGATAAGAAGTTGATGGAACATTGGCTTCCAGTAGACTTATATATCGGTGGTCCTGAGCATGCGGTAGGTCACTTATTATATTCAAGAATGTGGAATAATTTCTTGCATAATGAGGGTATTGTACCGGTAGCGGAACCATTTAAGAAGTTAGTTCACCAAGGTTATATCCTAGGTTCTAATGGTATTAAGATGGGTAAGCGTTTCCCTGAATATGTTGTTAATCCAAGTGATGTAGTAGAACAATATGGTGCTGATACTTTAAGACTATATGAAATGTTTATGGGACCTCTAGAGGCTGATAAACCATGGTCTACTCAAGGTTTGGAGGGTGCTCATAGATGGCTTGAAAGAGTATATCGTCTTGTTACTAACAACGACATGATTGTAGAAGAAAATGATGGCTCTTTAGATTATGTTTATAACTTTACAGTTAAGAAGGTGTCTGAGGATATCGAGAAGTTAGCTTTAAATACAGCTATTTCACAAATGATGATTTTTATAAATGAATGTTATAAGGCTGGTAAGGTATATAAGGAATATTTAGTTAATTTTGTCCAATTATTGTCACCTTGGGCTCCACATTTGTGTAATGAAATGTATGAAATCTTAACAGGTAAAAATGATTTAGCATATAAACAATGGCCAACTTGTGATGAGTCTAAGTTAGTTCAAGCTGAAAAAGAGATTGTTGTTCAAGTCAATGGTAAGGTAAGAGCTAAGTTTAATATCGCAGCTGATGCGGATGATGAAACAATCTACGTCGAAGCTTTAAAACAAGAAAATGTCATTAAATTCATTGATGGTAAAGAGATTAAGAAACACTTTGTCATCAAGAATAAGATGGTTAATATTGTTATCTAAATCGAAGGGGTTATTTAACTCCTTCTTTTTTTTGTTATCATAAGGTAAAAAGGAGGGATTATCTATGTGGTTAATTTTTGGTGTGTTGAGTGTTATAAGTGCTTTTGTTGGTTTTGTGATGGTTGTTAGAAAAAATGAAAATTATTATTTTGCCAATAGTATTTCATTAGCACTAGTATCTTTAGCGATGTTATATGAATATCTTCTTGTATGTAATTGGGTAAATAAGGGTGATTATAGTGCCTTAGAGGATGTGGTTCCATATACTTATCAAAATGCTATTGTATATGTATGGTTTATGGTGATTGTGAATGTAGCGATGTTGATATTGCCTGCCTTAATTAAAAAGTTTAAGAAATAAAAGGAATGCCGATTGGCATTCCTTTTATTAAGCATTAATAACTTTTAAGTATATTGCTTCTAAATCTTCTTTAGTACAAGTTTTAAGTGTGTTAGCAGGAGAACCTGAATCAATGGCGTCTTTAGCCATCTTAGGAATGTTGTTGATGAAATCTTCTTTATTAACGCCAAATTCTTGTAGGGTGCTTACTTTACAAATAGAAACCAGATTATTGATAGCTTCTAGCATCTTTTCAGCTGCCACTTTGTCATCGTCATCTTGTAGGGCAACTCCTGTTTCCTTAGCTAAGTCACCAAATTCTTTATAAGCACCATCTAGGGCGAATGAGAAGCATTCTTTGATTAACATCGCATTGCTTAGACCATGAGGAACATGGTATAGGGCACCAATTGGACGAGACATACCATGGATGATGGTAACTGATGCGTTGTTGAAGGCAATACCTGCTTCAAGTGCTGCAAGTGACATTTCTTCACGTGCTTTGATATCACTACCATTTTCATAACATACAGGTAAGTATTTTAGAATTCTTTTTACTGCAGATACAGAAAATGATTTTGAAAGAGCCTGTGCTTTTCTAGATGTATATGATTCAACCGCATGACATAAAGCATCTAGACCTGTTGCGGCTGTAACACTTTTTGGAGCACTTAAAGTGAATTGAGGATCAATAATAGCAAGTGATGGGATTAATACCTTACCACTTAGTAACATCTTAATATTTTCTTTGGTGTTGTTGATGATTGTGAATTGAGTAGCTTCAGAACCAGTTCCAGCAGTTGTTGGAATAGCTACTAGTGTTGGTGTTTCATCTGTAATTGCGACACCCATATATTCATCAATATCCTTGTTTCCAGCCACCATAGTGCCGATAGCTTTCATGGTATCGATAGGAGAACCGCCACCAATGGCAATCATGAAATCACAATTGGCTTCATTATATTTGCTTACACCCTCTCTTACCATGATATCAGTTGGTTCACCAGTAATGCCATCAAATACTTCATGTTCAACATTTTGTTTATCTAAAGCAGCTTCAACCTTAGCAACATTGCCAAGTTTTACCATCATAGGGTCAGTAACGATTAGTGCTTTTTTGCCTAATTTTAAATCAGCACTTTCTAGTGCATTCTCGCCACTAATAATATGTTTTGGTACATAAAAATCTCTTGCCATAATAATCTCCTAGATTCTAGCGATCATTTCGCCATATTCTTCTTTTGTTTGTTTAATAAATTCTTTAACTTCTTCAGTTGTTGGTAAGTCATCTGAGCAGTTATTACTTCTAACCATCATGCTTGCTTCAGCACTACCAAATTCAAGGCATTCTAACATTGGCCATTCATTATAAATTCCATATAAGAAGCCAGAGGCATATCCATCGCCACCGCCAAAGCCTTTTCTTGATTTAACAGGGAATGGTTTAATTGAATAGCTTTCACCATTATTTAAGTAAGCTGTTGAACCTTGCATACCATGTTTAATTACGACAACCTTGGCATTTTGTCCTTGCCAGTAAGCTGCTGATTGTTTATCGTCCATGCCTTCTTTAATTAATTTTTCAGTTAGATCGAATTCTTCACGTGAACCCATGATGATGTCTGCTTCCTTGGCTACCATTGAATAGTAGATAGAAATTTCATCAAAGTTCTTCCAGTTATATGCTCTATAGTCAATGTCAAAGATAATAGGTGTATTTACTTTTTTAGCTAACATCATAGCCTTTAGGACTGCTTCTCTACTTGGGCTTTCTGCTAGAGCGGTACCTGAGATTAATAAGGCTTTACCACTCTTGATATAGTCTTCATCAATATTATCAACACTCAATTGTAAATCGGCAATCTTATTACGGTACATTAGGATATTACTTTCTTTGCTAGATAGCATTTCGGTGAATGTTAAACCAAGCTTTTCACCATTAGTACATCTTGTAACATGACTTGTATCGATACCGTGTTCATTAAAATAATCAGTTACGAAATCACCAAATTGGTCATCAGATACTTTGGCAATAAAACCGGCCTTTAAACCATGTTTAGTAATACCACAGGCAATATTGGCTGGTGAGCCTCCAACATATTTTTCAAAATAGTGTACATTTTTTAATGGCTTAAAATCTTCAGTAACTGCAGGATTGAAGTCAATTGCGATGCGACCCATAAGGATTAAATCAAGGGGTCTTTTCTGGTCAAAATCTAAATATTTCATCTTTTGTCTCCTTAAATCATTTATATGATAACGCAAATTGATAATATTATTAACAATTTTTGAGTAAATTTTGATAAAATTTAAATATGAAGTACGATCGCTTATTAGAAATTGAGAATTTTATTAAAGAAAAAAAGTCGCTTACGATAGAAGAACTATTAGAGACTTTTGACATTTCTATCCAAACTTTAAGAAGGGATTTGAAAGAATTGGAAGATAAGGGTAGTGTCAAAAAGGTCTATGGTGGTGTTATCTATAACGATGAAAATGGAGTTATTGATATTGCCTATCGTGAAGTTAATTTATTACAGGCAAAAAAAGAAGTTGGTGAATTGGCCTCTAGTTTAATTAATGATAATGATGTTATTTTTATTGATTCGGGAACAACCGCATGTCAAATTATTCCTTATATCAAAGATAAAAAGAATCTTACTATTATTACCCATTCCCTATTAGCTTTAAAAGAATTGGAAAATAGAAATGATATTAAAGTTATTTTGATGGGTGGTGAATATCGTAATGATATAAAAAGTTTTGTCTTTGATGTCTCAAAATTAAATTATAATTTTAATATTTCTTTTATTTCGACTGTTGGTTTTGATGATAAAGCTGGTCTTACAAATAACGATTACTATGAAGGGCAAGTAAAAAGTGAAATCATTAAGCACAGTAAAAAAATATGCGTAGTATTAGATCATACAAAGTTCGATAAGATTATGTTTAATAGTTTTGCTTCATTAAGTGACGTAGACATTGTAGTAAGTGATGAAAAGGTTTCAAAAAAATACGAAGATTTATTTAGAGAATATAAAATTTTGTATATTTGTGATTAAATAATATAGTGAGGATTTTATATGGAAACAATTATTTATGGATTATGCGCAGCCGTTGTCTTAATGTGGCTTGCCAATGCGATAAGGTTTTATCAAAATCAGTATAAACATAAGTTTTATAAGCATATTTATTCTAATTTTTTTGAGTACTATTATAAGTTCTCGGTAAAACACGATGCATCTGTTAGTTCTTATATTAAAAATAGAATCGGTGCTAATCGTATTGTTTTTAATTCTTATTTAAATGAAAAGTATGTGCCTGTTCATGAACTGGTAACTATTATTACAACTAAGGGCGTGCTTGTATGTTACATTATTAACTCAATTGGGGAAGTGTCTGGTAAAGATAGTGATAAACATTTGATTGTTAAGCATGATAACAAACGTTTTAAAATCAAAGGTCCTAAGGAAGCAGTTGATAAACATATTAGGGCCATTACTGATAAATGTGGTGAATTGCCTTTTGAAGTGTGTTATTTCTTTAAGAAGGGCGTTGATTTTAGTGGTTTTAAGACTGATGCTAAAAGAGCCTACTATCAAGATGCGATTAAGGTGTTAGAGGAAATGGATAATCATTTAAGTGATGAACAAGTAGAAATTTATTATAAGAATTTAACAAGTCATTTGGTTAAGGAGGAAAAGAATGCTTAGAAATTTAAAATATATTGCGCTAGTTATTGGTTTTGCGCTAATTTTAGCTACTAAATTAAAATATCAAAAGAGGATTGCGAATAATCCTGATAAGTCTACGCCCTACAACAAAGAAGAAAAGACGATGTTGTATGCAGGCTATGGTTTTTGTGCATTAGCTATTCTATTTGTAATACTTTGGAATTAGAAAAGGACTCGTTTAGTTAGAGTCCTTTAACTTTTTCAATAGCTTTCTTAACACCAAGTTCTGGGCTTGTTAATACTGGAACCTTACAGTCTTTTAAGTAAGGAAGTAGGGTAGTCATAGAACCTTGTGCTAAACAAATTACATCATGGTCTTCGCTTGCTTTGTTGATAGCGTCAATAATAAGTTTATTGTGCTTTTCAACATTCTTTTCTTTCATTAGAATATCTAGTGCTCCATCTACCAAGATATCATCAACAACACAATCCTTATTAGCTTCTAAAGCTTTTCTTTTAACAAGTCTTGTGCTTGGACCAACTGTAGAGGCAACGGTTGCGATAACCGCGATTTTTTTACCTATGCTTACAGCTTTTTCAGCCATAGCTTCATCAACCTTGACAACAGGGACATCGACACATCTTGCGGCAATATCAGCTGCTTCTCCAACTGATGAACATTGGTTGAAAATAAGGTCGGCACCTAAATCTTGAGCAATCTTGAAATAGGTGCACATTCTTGAAATGATAGCTGGAGTAATATGGCCGTTAGCTTTCACTTCATCTAACAAAGAATCGTCAACGATGTTATGGTACTCAATGTCGTTTCCATATTTGCTGAATAATTCTTTTAGATCATAGTATGAAACATTAGACGTATGTATCGCAAAAATTTTTTTCATGTTATTTAACTAAAGAATCAACATATGCCTTGATTTCTTCGTCTTGGCAACCTGCATAGAAGCATTCTAGGAAACGTGGAGTTAAAGCATTTTTTACTAAGTCTTGGTCAATTGACTTTAAAGCTTCAATTAGTGGCTTAGCAACTAGTTTCTTAGTTTCGAATAATTTAGCAGCATTACGATTTTGACTCTCTTTTCTGCCTGGTTCATTTGGATAGCCCATACCAGCAGGAGATGAGAATGCAGTTTCAAATGTAATTTTTAAGTTTACATCAGCTCCCCAACCAAAGCCCTTAGCGAATGGGAATGATAAACAGTTACCGTTGTTGATTTGTAAGTATAGGAAGGCATCGCTTGGATCAATGCAGTATCCACATACTACACCTGGCATCATGTTACATGCCATTAGAGCACCTTGTCCTGTGCCACAACCTGTTACTACAAAGTCAACAGCCTTTGAGTTTAATAATAATGCGGCTTGAACACCAATGTTTAAGTAAGTTAAATAGCCTGGTTGGCCAACTGTTAAACTAGCATCTTCGCTAGACATACCAGTGTTGAATACTGTGTGTCCCATTGGTTCTACAACTTCTTTTAGTACGTCTAGTACTTGTTGATTCTTATTTGATTGTGAGAATTCGTTAATTAAAGCAATTTTCATTTTGTTCATCCTTCTTTCTAATTCAATAATACATTATTTTGTACAAGATTACTAAAAAATTAAAGAAGTCTTAATTTTTTCTCCAAAACTAACTTTTGAGTTTCCAAAACAACTTCTTTATCAATCAACGCACTTAAGTAGCTATCTGGAATTAAAGAATCCTTTAGGGTAACAAGAACTGCCTCGTTGTCATAACCCTCACATAAGTCATCTATATCAACATAACAGGCTGGCATACCCTTATCCTTGATTTCATCAACATTTGTCACCACAGCATCCAATTCACCCTTGATTACTTTTTCAACTGATTGGTAATATTCCATTGGGACAAAAGTAACTTTTTTACCATCACATAGCCTTACGGTAATATCGTAAGTATCGGCAGATACTTCGTCTAGTCCTACTCGCATTCCATCTTCAATTTGAGTAGCTTTTTCATCACTGAAACAAATAACGTGTTTAGACAGGTATGAATATTCTCCAAAATTATATAGGATTTGTAGGTCATCATGGTCTTTCAGGTAACGATCAGCTGATAGTTTAGATACAATCGCAAAATCGTAACGTCCCTGTTCGACCATTCTCATTCTTTTTACAGCACCTCGCATGTAGGCGATATAAACTGGAATTTCACTATTTTCTAAAGTCTTAGTTAATCCGCTTGCCAACCCCTCATGTCTTTTTGAATAAGGGAAGGGCATGATACCCGCTAAATCAGTAACGCCAATAATCTCTAGAAGTATCCTGGTGTTTTTTTCAGTTAATGTTGTACCCTTATATCCTTTCGCTTGTAACTTGATAGCACCTAGGTCTGTAAGATTTTTAATTGCGTTTTGGACAGTGCCCCTAGGCAAAGAAAAATTTTTAGAAATTTCTGTTACTGTAGGAATACGTGATCCAACTTCCAATTCCAAAAACATCTTGGAAATCTCAATGGAAGCTAGTCCACACTTGTTCATTAAAGAATTAATTACTTGCATAGAATAATTATAACGAGGAAAGTTCAAAAAAGAAACATCATAATTGTCGACAATCTATTTACATTGTCGACAATTATGATATCCTAGAAGCAGGAGGATACATCATGAAAGATATGTTTGTATTAAAAAGTGAAATCTGTTTGTTCGATAATGTGGAGGATTTTCTAAGGAAAGAGAATGTTTGCGAAGATGACTTAATCATTACTAATCGTTTTATCTTTGATGGCAAATATAAAACTAGTGCTCATCTTATTTTCCAAGAAGAATATGGAAAGGGAGAGCCTACTGATGTTATGGTTGAATCTATTAGGAATGATATTCCTTCAAGTATTAAAAGAATCATTGCGATTGGCGGCGGTACCGTAATTGATATTTCTAAGTTTTTGATTCTTGATTATGATGGAAAGATTGATCAAGTAATCAATAGAGAAATACCTTTTACTAAAGTAAGAAGTCTATATGTTTTGCCCACTACTGTAGGTACGGGAAGTGAAGTGACTAATGTTGCGATTTGTGAAATGATTGAAAGAAAGACTAAGAAGGGTTTGGCTGATGATTTGATTTATCCTGATAAGGCGGTATTAATACCAGAACTTGTTAAGACACTTCCTTATAAGTTTTTTGCGACAAGTTCCATTGATGCCCTTATTCATTCAATTGAATCATTCGTTTCACCTAATGCAACTTATTATTCTAGAATCTTTTCTAAAGAGGCAATGTCTATTATTCTAGGATGTTATAAAAAAGTAGTAAGTGGTGAAAACTGGAATATATATGCTAAGGACTTCTTATATGCATCAGATTTAGCAGGTATTGCGTTTAATAATGCAGGATGTGGAGCTGTCCATGCCCTAAGTTATCCACTAGGTGGTACATATCATATTCCTCATGGCGAGGCTAACATGTTGATGTTTGAGGCGGTATTTAAGAAATATCGTGAAAAAGATCCAAGTGGAAAAATTAATGATTTATATTTCGTCTTGTCTAATGTACTTTGTTGTGACAAAGAAGATGCTCTTGATGAAATGTTTAAATTATTAGACTTAATCTTAAAAAGAAATCCTTTGAATACTTATGGTGTTAAGAAAGAAGAATTAGCAGTATTTGCTAAGAGTGTAATCCAAAATCAAGGAAGATTGTTGGCAAACAATTATACTTCGTTAAGTGAAGATGAAATGTTAGAAATCTTTGAAAGTGTGTTTGATAAATAATTATGGAAAATTATAAGAAATTAGCAGCAGAAATAAGAAAGACAATTTTATTAGGTATGTCTTATGCTCATGCAGGACATGTTGGTGGTTCAATGTCAATGGCTGACTTGTTGGCGGTACTATATGGTGGTGTGATGCATATCGATCCTAAAAATCCTAAGATGGAAGATCGTGATCGTTTAGTTGTTTCTAAGGGGCACTGTGGTTATGGTGTTTATGGCGCCTTAGCCTTAAAGGGTTATTTCCCTTATGAATGGTTGAAGACGATTAATAAGGCAGGAACAAAGCTTCCAAGTCATTGTGATATGAATAAGGTTCCTGGTATTGATATGACTACTGGTTCTCTAGGTCAGGGCATGTCAACTGGTTTGGGCATTGCCTGGGGTCTTAGATATTTAAATAGTCCAGCCTATACTTATATCATTTTGGGTGATGGTGAATGTCAAGAGGGACAAGTGTGGGAAGGTGCCTTGTTTGCAGGGACAAGAAAATTGAACAATGTGATTGCTTTTGTGGATGTAAATAAGAAACAACTTGATGGCTATACTAAGGATATTTGCGATGTTGGTGATTTAAGACAAAAATTTGAAGATTTTGGTTGGTATGCCCAAGAAGTAGATGGCCATAATCACAAAGAAATAATCGATGCTATTAATAATGCCAAGGATCAAAAAGATAAGCCTTCGATGATTGTGCTTAATACTATCAAGGGTAAGGATTGTAGCTTTGCTGAAGATGTTTTCTATAATCACCATATGACATTTACGGATGAACAATACAAAGAGGCAATAGCTAAATTAGATTTAATCATTAAGGAGTCTGAAAATGTATAAAGTATGTAAAAATATTGAAACCGAAACAAGAGAAATGCGTGAAGTGTTTGCGGATACTATGATGGAATTGGCCGAAAATGATAAGAAAGTCATTTATCTTGATGGCGATATTATGAATTCTATTAAGATGGTTCCTTTCTCAAAGAAGTTTCCTGAACAAACAATAGATTGTGGCATTCAAGAAGCTAATATGGTTGGTGTGGCTGCTGGTATGTCTAGTGTTGGCTTGATTCCTTATGCTCATACTTTCGCCCCATTTATCACAAGAAGAGCGATGGACCAGGTATTTATGTCTTGTGCCTACGCAAAATTGAATGTTCGTTTAATTGGTTCTGACCCTGGTATGACAGCTACAAGTAATGGCGGGACTCATTTTGCCTTAGAAGATATTGGCACATTAAGAAGTATTCCTAATGTAACTATTATCGATCCGAGTGATTCAACCATGCTTAAAGACTGTTTAATAAAGACAAAAGATTTATATGGCGTTTACTATATGCGTTTGTCTCGCAAGAAAGTAGATAAGATTTATGAAGATGGTTCTACTTTTGAAATTGGTAAGGCTAATTTAGTAAGAGAGGGTAGTGATATAACTATCATTGCCAATGGCTTTGCGGTAGGTGATGCGATTAGAGTTTCTGATGATCTAAAAAAAGAAGGAATTTCGGTAAGAGTACTTGATATGTTTACAATTAAGCCTATTGATAAGGAAACGATCATTAAGGCTGCCAAAGAAACAAAAGCTATCATCACTGTTGAAAATCATAATATCATTGGTGGTTTAGGAAGTGCAGTAAGTGAAGTATTATGTGAAAACTGTCCATGTATCTTAAAAAGATTAGGCGCAAAAGACCGTTTTGGTGAAGTAGGTGACTTAGCATATCTTAAGAAGACCTTTGGTGTTTCTTATGATGATATTAAGGAGGCAGTATTAGAAATGAAGTCAAGTTTATAAGACTTGACTTTTCTTCTATACAAATAATTGTATATTTGTGGTATTATTCCCTCGTAAGGAGATTATAGGAATGTTTGATATGAATCAATTTAATCTTGAAGGGAAGATTGCTCTTGTGACTGGTGCTAGTTATGGTATTGGTTTTGCGATAGCTACTGCTTTATCTAAAGCAGGCGCAACTATTTGTTTTAATGAAATTAATGAAGAAAAGAAACAAAATGGTTTATTAGCCTATGAAAAAGAGGGCATTAAAGCTTATGGTTACGTATGTGATGTAACCAAGGAAGATGAAGTTAATAAATTAGTAAAAAAGATTAATGAAGAAGTTGGTGTAATTGATATCTTGGTTAATAATGCTGGTATTATTAAGAGAATTCCAATGTGTGAAATGAGTGCTGAAGAGTTTAGACAAGTTATTGATGTTGATTTGAATGCACCTTTTATCGTATCTAAGGCTGTCATTCCAGGTATGATTGAAAAAGGTCATGGTAAGATTATCAATATTTGTTCAATGATGTCAGAACTTGGTAGAGAAACTGTTAGTGCTTATGCAGCTGCTAAGGGTGGTCTTAAGATGTTAACACGTAATATTTGTTCCGAATATGGTGAGGCTAATATTCAATGTAACGGTATTGGACCTGGATATATTGCGACTCCTCAAACGGCGCCATTAAGAGAAAAGCAGGCTGATGGAAGTCGTCATCCATTTGATCAATTTATTGTCGCAAAGACGCCTGCTGGTAGATGGGGTACTCCTGAGGATTTGATGGGTCCTGCAGTCTTTCTTGCCAGTGATGCTTCTAACTTTGTCAATGGACATATTCTTTATGTAGATGGTGGTATCTTAGCTTATATTGGTAAACAACCACAATAATTAAATAAAGGAGCTTTCGCTCCTTTGTCTTATTTATTAGGCCAAATCTTGCAATTAGGATCTAGCAGCCATTCATGTTCCTTAACGTTTTCAGCCCCAGTCCATGGATTGTCTTCAAAATGTCTAATTACCCAGAAGTAATTCATGGCGTATCCTGGTGCAGTTACTTGAGGATGTGCTAGTTTTTCTGTTACACAGATATAACTACGGTCTTTGATTTCATATACATTATGTCCATAGAAACTAGCTCCAAAGCCTTCAGGTCTATTGAAACGATAGTAGTATAGTTCAGGTTGATCATGTAAGTGTGGAATAAATGTAGACCACTTGCCTGGATAGTTTACTGTTTCACCAAATGCTAAGTTACTATTTGGATTAATCTTATAGTCAACCATTGTTCTTACGTTTCTTGTAGCACAATCGTTCCATTGGCCAGCTCCTCTGTCAACAACGATGACATTATCCTTTGTGAATAATGTTGTGTCGTATGTCTTGTCATTTTCAGTCATGATTAATAGATATTCACTGTCTTCGTTGACTTTTACTTCAACTTTAACTTTTGCAGGGAATAATAATCCAACTGGAGCATCATCGAAGACGTTTCCTCTTGTGATTGTTTCTTCTTTTCCCTCGTAGCTTAATGTTAAGCTTCCTTCTTGAAGAAGAATCAATGTTTCCTTATCTTCGCTATAGTATTCTTTGACACTTCCTTTCTTTGGGCGTACAAGATATGAATATAGCATCATATCAGGATAATGATCGCTTCTGTTAGTTAATTCAACGATTTCATCGTTGCTTGTAATGTAATTCATCATAGATATTTCCTTCTTTCGAATTTATTATACAAAAAAATGTACGAAATATTTTGACAATATACATTTTTTTGTATTACAATATGCTTAGTTGATGTAAGGGATTACACCAGACATGAAAAAGAGGTTGAAAAATGAACTTAAGAGAGATATTAAATGAAGACATTATTGATCTAGAAGTTGAAGGCACTACAAAAGATGAAGTGCTTCACAACATGGCTACATTATTACTTAATAATGGTTATATCAATGATGTTGAACAATTTGTAAAAGATATATATGTTCGTGAGGCTGAGGGTCCTACTGGTATGGGCTCTTCAATTTCTATCCCTCATGGAAAGTCAGAAGCAGTTAAGAAGATTGGTATTTGTATTGGTAAGACTAAAAACGATATCAAATGGGAAACTGCAATGACTGATTCAGGTTTCCAAGATACAAGATTAATTTTCTTATTCTGTGTATCTGCTGATACAGAATTCGCTACAAATCATATGTTGTTGTTGAGTGAATTGGCTGGAAAGCTTGGAAATGAAGCAAGAGTCGCAAAGCTAGCTGAGGCTAAGACAAAAGAAGAAGTAGTTAATTTAATTCTTTGCGATGACAGCGAACTAGATTCTTCAAACGTTAAGAGTGATGAAGAAATCGTTGATTTAGATATAGACTTCTAATTAGTTATTAGAGTTTATATATAGCTATTAAACAAGAAAGGAGATCTATTTATGAAGATTGTTGGTGTTACAGCATGTACTGCTGGAATTGCTCACACTTACATTGTTGCGGAAAAGATTGAAAATGCTGCAAAGGAAGCTGGTCATGAAGTTAAGATTGAAACTCAAGGTACAATTGGCGTTCAAAATCAATTAACTCCAGAAGATATCGCAGCTGCTGATGTAGTTATCTTTGCCCATGACATTGCAATTAGAGACAAAGACAGATTCAATGGTAAGCGTATTGTTGATATTCCTATTTCAACTGCTATGAAGAGTCCTAAATCACTTATCGCTACTATTGAGAAAAAATTAGGTAAATAAAAAAAGGGGAGAAAATTTATTATGAAATTAACTGATGTTAAGAAGCACATAATGACTGGTATTTCATTCTTGATTCCAATGGTTGTTATGGCTGGTATCATGGGTGCTATTCAAAAGGCATTCTCTTGGTCAGGTGTTCCACTATCTGATCCAATTATCGCTGGATTAAATTATTCTGGTTACTCAATCACTAAGTTAAGCGACTATATGCATATGCTTGGTGAAATGAATGGTATGGGCTTCAACTGGGCTTATGCATTCTTATGTGCTGGTATTGCATTCTCTATTGCTGATAGACCTGGTATTGTTCCTGGTTTCGCAATTGGTTATTTCGCTGGTGGACCTACTAAGACAGGTTTCGTTGGTGCTATGTTGATGGGCTTCGTTGTTGGTTACTTAGTACAATGGATGAAGTCTTGGAAGATGCCTAAGGCTCTTGCTGGATTAATGCCAGTATTGATTATCCCAGTTCTTGCTACTGCAATTGCTACATTCTTGTTCTTTGGTATCCTAATGAAACCAATTTCAACTGTAATGTTAGCTATCCAAAACTGGATTGTTGGTTTAGGTGAAGGTTCTCTATTCGTTTGTGGTGCTGTTATCGGTGCTTGTATGGGCTTCGATATGGGTGGTCCTATCAACAAGACTGCTTCTATGGCTGCAAATGCTCTATATGCTGATATTCCAGATGGTATCGGTGGTTGTGCTGAAACTGCTAAGATTATCGGTGGTATGACACCTGCTGTTGGTGTTGGCCTTGCTGCTATCTTCGCTCCTAAGAAGTTCACTGCTGCTCAAAAGAATACTGCTTATACTGCTATCCCTATGGGCTTATGTTTCATCACTGAAGGTGTATTACCTTTCGCTGCTGATGATCCACTAAGATTCATCCCATGTTCAATGATCGGTTCTGCAATTGCTTCAGGTCTTGCTATGGCTTGGGGTATTAACACTCCTGCTGCTCATGGTGGTATCCTAGTTGCTCCATTATCAAATAACATTGGTATGTGGATTGTTGCTCTTGTAATCGGTTCTGTAATTACTGGTGTTCTATACGCGGTAGTTAAGAAGATGCCTGAAGAAGAAGAGACTGAAGAAGAAATCACTGAATTAGATATTGATTTATAATTCTAAAAATAAACTAAATAGAAGGAAGGTTTAATTAGCTATGTATGTAAATATGAAGTATATTCTTGATGCTGCTAATAGAGATGGTTATGCTGTAATGGCAGTTAACAGTGTCAACATGGAAATGGCTAGAGCTGTAATTGAAGCTGCTGAAGAAGAACATTCTCCAATTATTGTTCAATTCGGTTGTGGTCAAATGAAAAAGTTAGCACATCCAGATCAAATGGTTCCTATGATTAAGGCTATGGCAGAAAAGGCTACTGTTCCTGTTTGCTTAAACCTAGATCATGGACCTAGCTTTGAAGCTGAAGTTGATGCTATTCAAAGAGGCTTCTCAAATGTAATGATTGATGCTTCTTCATTACCTTATGAAGAAAACGTAAGACGTACAAGACAAGTAGTTGATCTTGCTCATGGCAAGGGCATCTCTGTTGAAGCAGAATTAGGTCATGTTGGCCAAGCTGCTGATGGTGATGGTAAGACTGCTGATATGTATACAAACGTTGAGCAAGCAGTTCAATTTGTTAAGGATACAGGTGTTGATGCTTTAGCAGTTGCTATTGGTACAGCACATGGTAAATATCCTGCTGGATATGTTCCAGTATTAGACTTTGGCCGTCTAAAAGAACTTAAGGAAGCATTAAAGATGCCACTAGTTCTTCATGGTGGTTCTGGATCAGGTGAGGAAAACATTCGTAAGGCAGTTGCTAATGGCATAAATAAGATCAACGTTTGTACAGATGCTTTCCATGCTGCTGAAGTAGCTATGAAGGCTGCTTGGGAAGAAAATCCAGGTCTAAACTATATGGAAATCTGCGCTGTAGCTGAAGCTGCTGTAAAACAATTTGTTAAGGATTATATTCGTGTAATTGGTTCTAACAATCGTTATACATTTGAAGTAGCTGATAATGGTAGTAAAGAATAATTTCTAACTCAATTAATGGAGGGGCAGTAATGCCCCTCTTTTATTTTTTATGGATATTTTAAAGAAAAAGAATCGTATATATTTAAAAATAATAATCACTCTATGCTTTTTATCTTCAGCTGGAGTGGGCATCACATCAAATTCAGTTGGTGTTTTTTATAATTATGTTGCCTCAGACTTAAATATTTTAAGAGGTACCTATATTATTCATAATACTATCGCAACTTTTGCCCTTGCGATTGTTGCTTTGTTTGTGCCTAAATGGTTAAACTCAAACAATTATCGTAAATTAATTATAGGTGCTGGATTATTAAGTTCGACAAGTGCTTATCTAATGAGTTTTCAATCCAATATAATAATGTTTTATATTTTGGGCTTATTAAGAGGCTGTGGTAATGCTTTCTTCGCTTTTGTTGTTATATCGATAATAATCAACAATTGGTTTAATAAGAACCATGGCTTAATAACCTCAATTATCTTTGGATTCTCAGGCATTTCAGGAGCTATTTTTTCTCCTTTATTTTTAAATGTAATCGAAACATATGGGTGGCGTATAGGTTATAAAGTGATGGGCATATCAATCTTATTATCATTTGTTCCTTTTATTATAATGAAGTATCCTTTAAATCCTAAGGATGTAGATTTACAGCCATATGGTGGTGAAATTATTAAGGAAGAAACTAAATCTATATCTAATACAATTGATCCCTTGTTGTTTGTTTATGTTGGACTATTTGCAACCCTTATTCACTTTGCATCAGGCAACATGCAACATTTAAGCGCAATTGCTTTATCTAGAAATTACTCTTTGAATATTGTTTCATTATTTGTTTCTTTATCAATGATTGGCAACGTAACATTTAAATTTATTACTGGTGAAATTGCTGATAAAAAAGGAGCTATTTTTTCAAATATCTTTATGTTGATAGTTACATTACTAGGCAATTGTTTATTACTATTTATAAATAATTCATTATTAAATGTTAGTGGAACATTATTATTCGGAGCGGTTTTTGCGGAAACAGCTGTTGGTTTAACCCTATTGACAAAAGAAGTATTTGGAATTGCAAATTACAATAAAACCTACCCAATATATGCCTTACTTGGTAATGCTTCATATGCGATTTCAACATCTGCATATGGTTATTTATACGACTTTAGTAAAACATATGATTTAGGTTTGATTATTGGCATAATACTTATTATTTTGTGCATAGTAACCGTAATTATTAGTAAAAGAAGGTTAAATAAAATGTCACGTTTGTGACATTTTATTGTGGTTGTTTACCAATATAAGCCAAGATACCACCATCTACATAAAGAATATGTCCATTGACAAAGTTAGATGCATCACTGGCAAGAAAGACTGCAGGACCCATTAAATCATCAGGAGTACCCCATCTACCAGCAGGAGTTTTAGAAATAATGAAATTATCAAATGGTTGTCTTTCACCATTTGGTAGTCTTCTAGTTAATGGTTCTGTTAATGGTGTGATGATATAGCCAGGTCCAATACCATTACATTGAATATTAGCTTCACCATATTCGGAACAAATATTACGTGTTAACATCTTAAGACCACCCTTGGCAGCTGCATAAGCACTAACAGTTTCTCTACCAAGTTCTGACATC
>URCJ01000008.1 GCA_900546285.1 uncultured Solobacterium sp.
TTGTCTTAATTATATGTATGAAGACAAAGATAACAATAATAATCAATAATCAATAAAATAAATCATCAATGTCTATCAAAGACTCTTTTAATAGTGCGTTAATTGAAAATCGGTCATAAACCTTAGATTTTGGTTTTATGACCGACGCATTGAATTTCTTAATATACAAAAAAGAGCAAAGTGCTCTTAGTACATTACTTTACTTAAGAACAACTTCGCTCTATCAGTCTTTGGATTATCAAAGAAATCTTTCGCATTGTTTTCTTCGATAATCTTGCCATCTTCCAAGAAAACAATTCGATTTGCCACTGTCTTACAGAAACCCATTTCATGAGTAACAATAACCATAGTCATACCCTCTTTTGCCAATTCCTTCATTACTTCAAGAACCTCGATAACCATTTCAGGATCTAGGGCACTAGTCGGTTCATCAAACAACATTATTTCAGGATTTAAACATAAGGCTCTTGCGATGGCAACTCTTTGTTTCTGACCACCTGATAAGTTATTTGGATATTCATTCTTTTTATCAGCCAAGCCTACTCTATCTAGATAACCTAGGGCAATCGTTTCCGCTTCATTCTTATCCATTTTTAAGACATTAATAAGTGCCAGTGTTAAATTATCTATTACCGTCATATTAGGAAATAAATTGAAATGTTGAAAGACAAAGCCCATATGACTTCTTAACTCTTTAAACTTTACAGGATTATTTAAATCTAAAAGTTCATCATTAATATAAATATTTCCTTTTTCAGGAATTTCAAGTCCTTCTATACATCTTAAAAGTGTTGATTTACCTGAACCAGAAGGACCAATCAAACAAACAATTTCACCTTTTTTAACTTCTAATGAAACATTATTTACGGCCTTTAAATGATTTTTAACACCGGAAACAACGAAAGATTTTGTAATATTTTCTACCTTAATCACTTAATGCCAACCCCATTTCTATTTTCTTTCCAATTAAAGATATTACTATAGTGATAATCAAATAATATACAGCTGCTATACAATATGGAGACATAACATCATAATAATTAGTTCCAAGAATTTGAGCACCCTTTAACAATTCAACTGCACCTATAGTACTTATTAAAGATGTATCCTTAGTAAGTGTAATAAGCTCGGATATCATTGGAGGTACGATATGTTTGAAGGCTTGTGGTAAGATGACAAATTTCATGGTTTGAAACTTGCTTAAGCCAAGTGTCTCACAAGCTTCTGTTTGTCCCTTATCAACCGCATTAATACCAGATCTAATAAGTTCTGTTTGATACGCACCAGAATTGATAGACATAGCTACAACACCAATCAAATAAGGATTCATTCTCATGATTTTTCCACTAAAGGCAGTATAGATAGATGGAATAACCGAGAAGATAATCAAGATTTGAAGTAGCATCGGTGTGCCTCTTATTACTTCAACATAAATATTAGCTAAGCCCTTTAAAATAATATTCTTACTTCTTTTGCCACACGATCCTAGTATCCCTAATATTAGGCCAAAGAAAAGGGATAGAATGGCAATCCCTACCGAATATCCTGTGCCTTTTAATAGGTATAATAGATTTTCAAGTGTAAAGATTTCTTTAAACGCAATAAACATTTCTATCCCTCACATACTATTTAACTTCAATTGGTGAAATTTGATATTGTTCACAAAGTGACTTATATCCATCAGATGCAATAAATAATTCAATAGCTTGATTAATAATCGCAAGAGTTTTATCATCACCCTTACCAACAACGATATAGCTATATTCGTTCTCAAGAGCTTCATCAAGTACAACATATTTACCAGTAGATGCATAAGAAGTTGCTACAGCTTCATCAAGTACAACTGCATCGTATTGATGAGCATCAAGACCTGGAATCATATCATTAACTGATTGAATTGAAGATACATTTTCTTTACCAAAAGTTTCTTGAGCAAGTTTTTCATCAGTTGATCCTGTTTGAGCAGCAAGTTTTTTATCTTGTAAATCAGCTAATGTTGAATAGCCACTATCAGCTAATACCATCACAACTTCTTTTGCGCCAGCATATGGGGTTGAGAAAGTAATTGCTTTTTCTCTCTCCTCGCTCCAAGTAAAACCAGAAACACCGCAATTTAATTGACCACCTTGGATTTGAGTGATGATATTATCGAAACTCATTTGATAGATTTCAAACTTATAAGTTTTACCATTAGCTTCACTTAAAAGTTTTTCCATTGAATTTAACATATCGATATCAAAACCAACAAGATTACCAGCAGTATCTAAAGATTCATAAGGTGCATAGTCTGGAGATAGACCAACAGAAATAGTTACAGTATCATCGTCTGTAGTATCTTTTGACGAACATGCAAACAGACACATAGCCATCATCATAACGGCCAATAAAGATAATAATTTTTTCATAATAATTTCCCTTCCTTGACGGCTATAAAATAAAAAGCCGTCGATATTTTTCATAAAGACGACTTAAAAAAATCGCGGTACCACTTTATTTGCTCATCAAATCTGAACCACCTCAACTTTAACGACAGTTAACGACTATCCCTACTGTTAGTTCAAGCTAGTATCTCCAAGGCGCGCTTCCTTGTGTATTACTTGCCTGCTTTCACCAAACCAAGCTCGCTTTTAAAGTACGTTCACAAGTACTATTCCTCTTCATCGATATACATTATCTTAAACTAAAAAATGAAAGTGTCAATACATTTTCATGAAAATTATTTACAGTATATGAAAATTGTTTCATTCATTCTTGCCAAGGACAAATAGAAACATAACCAGAATTAGTTAATTCATCTAAATAGATACAAACATTGCCCATACTAGTATCCAAACCAGAAACAATAGAATAATATTTATCCAACATAGATAAACCAGTCCATGAGACAAAACAAATATTGCCATCTTTCATGATGACTTCCATCATATTTTCATCATATGAAAAAGAATATCTATTAATCTCTGATATTTCATTTATAGTCTTTTGGTCAATGTTTTTAAAACCTCTCAATACGGTATTTAATTGTTCACTTGTAAAACCAGTCATCTCCGGAAGTTTACTTGTAAGATATTTATTTGAATCGTTTATTTCGACATTTGTGCCATCTACAAAAATTATTTCTTGATAAGAACCGATAGTTGTATAAGCGATTTGTTTCTTTTCACTAACCTCTATCTCAACAACTTGATCATCTAATTTCTTTACTTTTACACTATCAAAATAAGGAGACTTTAGCATCCTTTTTTCGCTCATATGAGTTGATGTAAAAAAATACTTATTATCCTCGCTTAGGCCGCTAAGCCTGATTACATCACTATCTTTTAGATAATAATTGCCTTTAACACTAATATGATAAATATTTGAGTAACTAGATAAAAAGAACATTAGGCAAAGTATTATAAAGCCTGTAATAATTCCGATTAGAAAATAAAGGTTTTTAAATCCTTTAAATAAAGAAGCGCTTTTCGCATCGCTTCTCTTTTTTCTTAAGAAAGTTTCGTCTAATTTTATTTTAGAACCATTCTCTAACAATTGAACTTCTCCACTTCCATTATCAACTTAACATCAAATTTCTTTTTAACTTCTTCTTGAACCTTATAAGCTAAAGCTAAATAATCCTCACCAGTACCACCACCTGCATTAATAATAAAATTAGGATGTTTAGTGCTGATTTCAGCACCATTCATATTAGCCCCTCTAAGGCCTACTTCGTCGATATATTTCCAGGCAAAACCACCCTCTGGATTTCTAAAACAAGAACCAGCACTAGGTTTATCTAAAGGCTGGGTATCCATTCTTCTATTTTTTCTATCCTTAATTAGATCTAAAATTTCATCAGCATCACCATGTTCAAGTGTCATATAACAAGCAATCACAATCCACCTTGGATGTTCTTGGAAAATAGAATAACGATAAGACAACTTAAGTTCATCTTTTTTCATCCTACAGATTTCGCCATCTTTTAATACTAAAACCTCAGTGACCACATCAGCCATTGATTTTTTATAAGCGCCAGCATTCATAAAAACAAGGCCGCCTACACTACCTGGTATACCAGAGGCAAATTCCAAACCACTTAATCCAAGTTTTGCGATAGACATGCATAAAAACGGCATCATGACACCAGCTTCTACATATAGTTGGTCATTATATACTTCAAAGTTATTAAAATTCTTTAATGAAATAACCACACCTTCAAAGCGTGATGATCCACAAATTAAATTAGAACCATTGCCAATAACTTTAAAAGGGATGTGTTCGGCTTTGACAAAATCAATAATTTCCTTTAAACAAGCCAAGTTATATGGTTCTACATAATGAGCAATCTCACCACCCATCTTAACGGTAGTAAGTTTACTAAAAGTTTTATCATCGCGATAATTTCCGCGTTCACATAAAAATTCTTTAATCATAATTTCTCTATTTTTTCAACAATATCTTCAATAACAGTGCTATTCGCCATACTTTTGGCATTATTAGCTAGACTGTTTAGGGTATCTACATCATTTATTATACTATCAATCTTTTCTTTTAAAGAAATAGCACTTAAATCTTTCTCCTCAATCATCAAAGCCGCATCATTTTTAACAAGTGCTAAGGCATTAAAATATTGATGATTATTAGGCACATAAGGAGATGGTATCAATATTGCAGGCATACCCAAAGCTGTGATTTCACATAAGGTAGTAGCACCAGCTCTTGAAACCAATAAATCAGAAGCTTTCATTGCCTTAATGCCATCAATTCTTTCTTTAATTACTAAATAATCTTTCTTTTCAGTTTTACTTACAACATCCTCATAATAAGCACTGCCTGTGGCATAAATAACTTGGTATGTACCATCTAATAACTTAAAGAAATCTATCATAACTTTAGTGATAGTTTCTGAGCCTAATGAGCCCATGAAAATAACAACTGTCTTCTTATTCTTATCTAATCCCAATTCACTTAAATAGTTATCGTCTTTTTTATAATTAAAAGCTTTGCCACTTTGAGGATTACCTAAAATAAAAGTATTAGGATTTTTAAATTGGTCCTTGTCTTCAATATATGAGCCAATTACTAAATCAACTTTTGTGTCTAGCATTTTATTAGCCTTACCTACAAAAGAATTTTGTTCATGGATGACTGTTTTTAAACCTAATTTCTTAGCTGCTAAAATAACAGGAACCGAAATATAATTACCAAAACCAACGGCCATGTCAAAGCCTTTTAATAGTTTTAAGCATTTCCTGTAGGCTTTATTCATGCTGAAAACACTTAATACTTTATTAAAAATATTACCTGATGTTGATGTGATGTCTAATCCGATAAATTTAAAACCAGCCTTAGGAATTACATCTTTTTCCATTCTATCAATAGAACCAAAGAAGACAATCTCGTTGCCTCTTTTTTCTAATTCTTCTGCAAGTGTTAATGCAGGATATATATGTCCACCGGTACCTCCGGCTACGATTGCGATTTTCATAAGACCTATTGTACCATCATTTAACTTCACGTTTAAGTTCATCATGCACTGACTTAACTCTTTTCTTAGGTTTGATTGGAATTAAACCAATTAACCTGAAAGTAATAATTGGATTCACAATTACTAACATAAGAAGCATTAAGCCTGAGTGTACATAATAAGAAGTAGATATCATATCTACAAAGTTATTAAGACAAAAGAATTCAAATAAGCCAAGTAAAATATAGATTAAACATGAACTTATAAAATAAATAAAACGATATAGTTTTTTCATCCCTATTATTCTATAACATTTAGGTCATATTGGTGAGGCTAAAAACCAACACATGTTATAATCAAGATGAGGTGAAAAGTATGTTTGATTTAATAATAATTGGTGGTGGTCCTGCGGGACTTAGTGCTGCAATATATGCGTGTCGTGCAAACCTTAAAGTTGGTATTATTGAACCAATATCACTTGGCGGTAAATTAATTAAGATTGATAAGATTGAAAATTATCCTTCTTTTGAAGAAATAACAGGTTTTGAATTAGCTGATAAGCTCGCAAACCATACAAATTCTTTTAAGCCTGAGATTATAAATGCCGAGGTTAAATCTATCAATGAACATGTAATTACTTTAGATGATGGAAAAGAAATAGAAGCTAAGGCAATCATCATTGCCTCTGGTTCTAAGGAAAAGGAATTGGATTTAGAAAAGGCAAATGATTATATTGGTAAGGGTATTTCTTATTGTGCAGTCTGTGATGGTTTCTTCTATCGTAAAAAAGATATTGTGATTGTGGGTGGCGGTAATAGTGCCTTGCAAGAAGCTTTATATTTAAGTAATATCGTAAATTCAATCACAATTATCATTAGAAGAGATGAATTTAGAGCTGATGCGACTTTGGTTGATAAGATTAGTGAAGATCCTAAGATTAAAGTAAACAAAAATGTCTTACCATATAAGTTATTAATAAGTGATGACAAGATTTCTGGTTTACAAGTAAAGAATAAATTAGATGATTCAATAATGGATATTAAATGTCAAGGAATCTTTCCATATCTTGGTTCCATCCCAAATACTTCATTTGTACCTAGTAGTATTTTAGATGAATATGGATGTGTTGTAGTTGATGAAGATATGAAAACTAGTATTCCTTATATCTTTGGTGCAGGCGATGTTACTAATACTCATTTAAGACAAATCATTACAGCTTGTGGTGATGGTGCTAGAGCTGCAACAAGTGTCATTAAATACTTGAATAAGTAAACAAAAAGCCCAAAATGGGCTTTTTGTTATGCTCTTGAAGAATATTTACCATCAATAGTAGAAACGATAATCTTTTCACCATTGTTGATAAACATTGGAACTTTAACTTGTAAACCTGTTTCACATACTGCGTTCTTTAATGCTGAAGTTGCAGTATCACCCTTAACAGCCAATTCACATTCAACTAATTCTAGGGCAACCTTATCAGGTAAAGTGATACCTAGGATTTCACCTTGGTAGTCCATAACACTTACTTCTAGGTTTGGAGTTAAGAAGTTCATTTCCCAACTTAAATTATCCTTTGGAAGTTCGATTTGTTCATAAGTTTCATTATCCATGAACACTAATGCTTCACCAGCATCATATAGGTATTGCATAGCCTTCTTATCAATAGTAGCCTCGCCTACCTTATCACCACCGATCAAACTTAATTCCTTAACAACACCAGTTCTTGGTTCCTTAACCTTGATCTTAACTTTCATCTTTGCCATTGCAGTCTTATTTAAGGCAATGTCGATACATTGATAAAGTTGATTTTCCCAAGTAAAACATTGACCTGGTTTAATTTCTGTACAGTTAATCATATATTCTCCTTTTTTCCTATGTAATTTTAATATCATCTAACTTTATAGTCAATTATCATTCTATCTTCTACATTTATTGAAAGATTAATTCCATTGCATTCTAAATAATAAAGATTACCGTTAGCCACAACATTAACTACCCCTTCACTAATTTCATAAGTTTCTAATGTTTCATCATTACTTAAAATATATTTAGCAGTATTAATCATTTCAGCTTCTGTCTTAAAATCATCATAGAAGTCATTCATATCAAAATAAACTGTATTAGCACAAATTAGATAATTAGTATAAATCATAATCATCTCTAGTGCCATCATCATAATTATCAGAAAGCTCAGGGAGATGAAAGCTTTTTGCTGAGCCAATATTCTTTTCGTATTCCTTATTATCATTATTCACATACCTTAAATATAAACAACCATTTTTAGTATAAAAAGAAGCTTCTTTAATATCGTTTAAATAGATTTGAGTACCAGGACTAAGTATTAACTTATCGTTTATAAACCTTAAATTATATGGGCTATTATGATAAGTAAAATTAAGTTCATATTCATTTATTTCTAAGTCATAGGCTATCAACAAGATTCTTCTTAAATCCATCATACTAAGTTCACTATTTACTAAATCATAGTCCATATTCACATTGCCCAATAGTCTTACCATAGAAGTGCACAAGGGAAGTATTGATAGAGTTATTAATAGGGCAATCAGAAATCTTGTCTTAATAAAGCCCGCCGAATAAGATTTCATATTTTTCATTCAACTCTTCACTATATCTTTCATATCCATCATAATAATTATCAAATTGTTTAAATAAGCCAATACATAGTATCGATAAGGAAGCTACAATTAGACAATTGATTAGAGCATCAACCAAGAGAAAACCTTTGTTATTCATGGGTGATATAGCCATTGCCCAAGTGAACGATGGCTTTACGATTATCGAAATAGAAAGTTCCACCCTTATTCACATGGCCATTTTCATTAAAATATAGTCCTTCTTCATACATAACATTTTCTCTATTTCTTAATGCTTTACTTTGAGCTACAAGATATTTATTTAAAAAATCATAGTGTCCACTTTGTATACTGATATTTCTATTTAACGTTAGACACATACATCCCATCGTAATAAGCATCACCAGTAACATATCAACCATTGTATTTCCTTTATTATTCATGATAAGACTGTCCTCCACTTATATAGATGTTCTTGCCGTTGGAACAAGATGTTTGTTCATCACTGATTAAACCAGCTGAGACTAAATCACCAACAGATGATGGGTATTGTCCATAGGTTAGTTTGTATTGAACGATTGCTGAATCAACAACTCTTGTCAAAGCATCACAGGCGTTATTATCAACGCTATCGATTACTTTTGAGACATTGGGTATAGTAAGCAAAAACAATATCGCAATTATCATTACTACTACAACCATTTCTAATAATGTAAAACCTTTTTTATTCATGTTTTCTCCTTTTAAAAGTTAGCCAACGCATTCATTGGTAAAAATAATATTTGATAAACAAAGATGATGACGATTCCGATCATACAATAAGTAACAAATTGGATAATACCAGCAGTCTTTTTCATCTTTGTCTTAATTTGTTTAGTACTTAAGTTTACATAGTCGTTTAATATCTTTGAGAAATCATTAGAATGAATCGCAATATTTATAAACTTACTCAAAGAATAATCATAATAAGCTTGTTTACTGGCTTGTTTTAAAGTTTCGCCTTCTAATAGTCTTTCATCCAAGTGATAAGCTAAGAATGCTGTTATAGGCTTATTGTGAAGACTTTTTAAGATATCAATTGATTCCTTGCTCTTATAACCGTTGTTTAGACAAATATTTAATAGACTTACAAACTCTACACAAAAATATTTTTGAACTATACTATTAGGCAAATATTTACATATAAGCACATAGAACAAGGTGATGTTTCTATTTCTAAAGAAATATAAAGCTAATACCAATACCACCATCAACAAGATATAAAAGATATAGATGATAATTCTTAAGATGATTCTAAATGCCCCTACATTCCCAAAATCTTCATTAAAGCTTTTAAGCATATTTAAGATAGTATCTAGTCCATAGGCATCAAAGATATATAAAGCACTTAGTGATAAGAATAAAAGTATGAAGGGATAAAGAAATGAACCCATTAAACTTTTGGTATATTCCTTTTCTTTTTCAATGAAAGATAAAGATAGATTCAAACTATTACTAAAGGACATTTTCTTTGAAAGCGGAATAAGATAAACACCAATATTCTTAGGTACATAAATATCCATCACTTCTTCGACACTTACACCTACATCCATTTTGTTGATAATCTCATCAATAATCTTTTCATTAGTTTTGTTTGCTAATAGTTCAAGACTATTTTTAAAAGATAGACCAGTCTTTAATAATTCATTCAAAAATACTAAATCTTCATATTTAAGCTTAGTAGATTCCATTTTCAATGCCTTCTTTAATTTGTTTATCAATACTTAAAAATGTATCTGAATGTTTCTTGAATCTACGATAATAATCAATTTCATCTTTATCCATAACTTCATAAATAACCACCTTTTCCCCAGACCTGTTGATTATCATCTTTTGATGTACTAAACATATAAGCATCTCATATAGGTATTCTTCACTAACACCTAAGTCAACCATTCTATCAATCGTAGAAGCAACACTAGAGGCATGAATAGTACTTAATACTAAATGTCCTGTATTAGCAGCTCTTAAAGCCATTTTAGCTGCCTTATCATCTCTTATTTCTCCTACCATGATGATGTCAGGATCATGTCTCATAATTTGTTTAATACCCGCTTCATAGTCAAAACCAATTCTTTCATTGATTTGTAACTGCACAAACTTGTCATTTACAACCTCTATTGGATCTTCAATAGTATAAATAATTGACCCGTCAACACTTTTAAGTAACGAATATAAAGTAGTTGTCTTACCAGAACCAGTGGCCCCAGAGAATAGGACTAGTCCATTATCCTCTTTTAATAATCTTTTAAAGTATTCATTTTGACTCTTTAATTTAGATAACTTATCAGCCTCAACCTTAAGATTAGAATTCAGTATTCTAAGCACCCCATTTGTGGCATTATAAGTGTTTATTACCGCAAATCTAAGCGAAAGGATATTCTCCCCATACAAGACTTCAAATTGGCCTGTTTGAGGGTTTAATGAGCCTAAATCAACGTTTGAACGATACTGTAGGTATCTTATTAATTTATCATCACCCGCCTTACTTTTAACTCTACGCATCGTATTGTTGATTCTCATTGATATATCAGTTTGTTCATACTTTTGGGCAAAATGAATATCACTGGCATTGTTTTTGACTGCCAAGCTTAAAATCGCATTCAATCTTTTTTCAATATCTATATTTTCCATACACTTCTTTATTGTCATGAAAAATAAAAATTCCTACACTAAGTAGGAATTATTTTCAATTTCGTATTCTAAATTTGTAATTTCATCATGCCCTGGATAGACAATCATAGAAGGATTTAAACCCTTTAACAATCTTAGCGAACTTTTCATTTCACTAATATCGCCACCTTCTAAGTCACACCTTCCACATGCTAATTTGAATAAGGTATCACCCGTAAAGATACAATCATCAAATAAGTAACATACAGAACCCTTTGAATGACCTGGTGTAAATAACACTTCAAAGTTAAATGGACCAATCTTATATTTAGTTTCCTTAAGTTTAACTAAAGGAACACTGATAGTAGGTACAGCTTGTAAACCAAAGACCCTTCCCCAGCCCTTATTTTTAGTCGTTTCAATATCAGCTTCATGAATATAGATAGGTACTTTAAACATCTTATATAAGTCATCACATGCCTTGATATGATCGAAGTGACCATGGGTTAATAAGACAGCCAATAATTCCTTTCCATTAAGATAGGGTAATAATTTTTCTACCTTACAAGCAGGATCAACAACGATAATCTTATTATCAATTTCTAAGATGTAGGTATTTGTCTGGAAAATACCACAAACTAATCTTGTTACTTCCATATATTAAAAAAATAAGCAGTAGCTTATTTTTTCTCCTTATGAACAGTCATTTTGTTACATCTAGGGCAATACTTTTTGATTTCCATCTTATCTGGATGCTTCTTCTTATTTCTATCGCCGATGTAATTTTCTTCACCACATTCTGTACATTTGAATGTTATAAACTCTCTAGGCATTTCTAAAACCTCCCGTTAACGCTTTATAATAATAACATACTCTTTGTGAAATAATCAATATTTTTAGAACAAGTCGCTATGCGTTCCTGTTCTTGTTAAAGTTAATACTAGCACATCATCATCAATACGATAAATTAATAGCCAATTAGGTTGAATATGACATTCTCTATACCCAAACCAATTACCTGTAAGTAAATGATCTTTATACCTTTCAGGCAATTTTTCTCCATCAGCAAGTAAGCATACAACCTCTTTTAACAATTCGATTTTGAATCCGCGATTTTTAGCTCGCTTGTATTCTTTCCTGAATTGAGAGGTTGTTATAATATCATATTTGTATTTATTCACTATCTAAATCTCTAAATAAATCTTCCACATTATCATAACGTTTTGCGTTAGGATCTTTTAAGATTCTTTCAGCTTCCATCATAGCTGCTATTGTTTCTTTATTTGGTTGATTTAAAGAAATATTAAAAGGAATTCTTCCTTCACGTACCGATTGACGTACAAACACATTGAAGGCAGTAGAGATATTCATGCCCAAGTCATAAAACAGCTCATCTGCTTTCGCTTTTAAATCAGAATCCATACGAATAGTAATATTTGTAGTTGAATTAGTCATAAAAACACCTCCTTATACTTATATTATACATATTTTGCACAAAGAAGTTATAATTTTGCACGTTTTTTTTGTTTAGTTTTAGAACAAACTCTCCTCACTACTTATCTTTAAGTGCTTATAGGCAAGAGGTGTAACTTCTCTACCTCTAGAAGTTCTATTAATAAAACCAATTTGAAGAAGATATGGTTCATATACATCTTCAATAGTTATAGCTTCTTCACCAATTGCTGATGCGATAGCCTCAAGTCCTACAGGACCACCATGATATCTTTCAATAACACCTCTTAGATATCTAATATCAACATCATCAAGTCCAATTGAATCAATCTTTAAACGATCAAGAGAACTTTGAGTAATATCGAAGTCAATTAGACCATTATTCAATACTTGCGCAAAGTCTCTTACTCTTCTAAATAATCTATTCGCAATACGAGGTGTACCTCTACTTCTTAGGGCTATTTCTCTGATTGCGTCTTCATCGATTTCATTATTGAAGACTTTAGCAGTTCTTTCAACAATCTTAGATAATTCATCTTGGTTGTAATATTCAAGTTTAGAAATAATACCAAATCTATCTCTTAAAGGTGATGAGATAGAGCCCATTCTAGTAGTAGCACCAACTAGCGTAAAAGGTGGTAAATCGATTCTAATTGACCTAGCTCCTTGTTCCTTGCCAACCACCACATCAATCGCGTAATCTTCCATTGCAGGATACAAAACTTCTTCAACTGTTTTTGGTAAACGGTGAATTTCATCGATAAATAAAATATCACCGGCTTCTAAGCTTGATAAAATAGCAGCTAAATCGCCACTTCTTTCAATTGATGGACCACTGGTTACTTTTACATTTGTTCCCATTTCATTAGCTAAAATATAAGCTAAAGTAGTCTTTCCAAGTCCTGGAGGACCATAAAAAAGACAATGGTCTAGTGATTCATCACGGCTCTTTGCCGCCTGTATGTAGACCTCCAAATTACTTTTTAAAGAACTTTGACCAATATATTCATCAAGTCTTTGAGGTCTTAAACTAATTTCTTCATCTGTCTCTAACTTTTCAACAGACATTACATCATTTTCTACATTCATAATATTTATTTTGCCAACATTGCTAGAGCACGCTTAACATATTGTTCGGTGCTCAAGTCTTCTTTAGATAATTCTTTGATAATATTCTTAAGTTCCAAGGATTTAAATCCTAATGATTTAAGAGTCTCTACTGCATCATTTAGTTTCTCATTAACCTTAATTTCTTCACTTGCCACTAGTTTTCCCTTTAAATCAAGAATAATTTGACTAGCAGTCTTAGCACCAACACCAGGCATTGATTTCATATAATTAACATCTGAATTTTCAATAGCTCTAATAATGTCATCCACCTTAGACTTAGCTAAGATACCAGAGGCAATCTTAGGACCTAATCCCTTAACTGAAATAAGCTTAACAAAAAGTTCATATTCTGCATATGATAAGAAACCAAATAATGATTGTTCATCTTCCCTGATATTTTCATAAGTGTAGATTAATACCTCTTCACCTATTTTTAATTTCTCTGGATGATAAAAATTAATGCGGTAACCAACATTATTTACATCCAAAAGAACATAATCATTTCCAAAAAGATGAACTTTTCCTCTTAAAAAACCAATCATAACCGCAACTATTGTACCATGAAAAAAGAATCCTTACGGATTCTTATTCAAATTCATCTTCGTCATCACCATCAACGAATTCAAAGTTTGTATCATTAATGAAGACTTGATCACCATTTTTACAGCCCTTTTCTCTTAAAGCTTCATCAACTTTCATCTTGCTCATCGCACGGGCAAAGCGTAATGCTGAATCCGTATCCTTAAGATTAGTTCTTTCAAACAATCTTTCAATCTTTTCGCCTTCAATTCTAAAGATACCATTACCTTCATTAAATACTTTAAATTCTTCTTCAGGTGTAAAGGTATATACAACCTTCTCTTTTGCCTTCTTTTCATCATATAAGGCAAATTGAGGTAGTTCCTTTAACATATCCTTAACTTTATATAATACAGGAGTTAAACCCTCATTGATGATTGTGATGGTCTCAAAAATCTCTACATCAGGATACTTTTCCTTAAAACGCTTTAGATTTTCCTTTGCCATATCACCATCCATCTTATTAGCGATAACAATCTGAGGTCTAGAACTTAAGTTACCTGGATAACTCTCTAGTTCATGATTAATGATTTCATAATCGCTTAGAGGATCTCTATATTCACCAGACATATCAATGACATGTAAGATTACACGACATCTTTCAATATGTTTCAAGAACTCATGACCTAGACCCTTACCTTGTGAAGCTCCTTCAATTAATCCTGGTAAGTCCGCCATAACAAACGATCCATCGCCAACTTTAACCATACCAAGTTGAGGTACAAGTGTTGTGAATGGATAGTCAGCTATTTCAGGTCTAGCCTTAGATACAACTGATAATAGAGTTGATTTGCCAACACTTGGGAAACCCACTAAGCCTACATCAGCTAATAGTTTAAGTTCTACTTCTACTTCCTTTTCTTCACCAGATTCACCAAGTTGTGCCTTTTCAGGAACAGAATTTCTAGAAGTCGCAAAGTGACGGTTACCCTTACCACCCTTACCACCTTGGCAAATTACAGCTCTTGAATCAATAGTGTTTAAGTCAGCAATGATTGTATTGTCTTTTAAATCCTTAACAATAGTGCCCAAAGGAACCTTAACAATAACATCCTTCTTAGATTCACCAAACATATTATTTGGCTTACCATCAGCACCATTGTCACCCTTAATCATCTTTGAGAAACGTAAATCTAATAGTGTTGACTTATTAGTATCAACTTCAAATACGATAGAAGCGCCATCACCACCATCACCACCATTTGGACCACCAAAAGGATTGTATTTCTCACGTTTAAAAGAGACAAGACCATTGCCACCATTTCCAGCTTTTAATTTAATTTTTACTTTATCAATAAATTGCATAATTCACTTAAATAAAATAAAAGGCCTATGGAAGGCCTTTAAATGATCTTAGCAAGCAGGATAGCAAGATACTTTCTTCTTATCCTTGCCTAAACGTTCATATTTAACAATACCGTCGCAAGTGCAGAATAATGTATCATCGCCGCCCTTTTTAACATTTGTACCAGGATGAATCTTAGTACCTCTTTGACGGTAGATAATAGATCCAGCAGTAGCAAATTGACCATCGGCAACCTTCGCACCTAGTCTCTTAGAATGAGAGTCACGTCCGTTTTTAGTAGAACTAACACCCTTCTTAGAAGCGAAGAATTGAATATCTAAAATATATTTCATACTCATTTCCTTTCTACTTTAATAAATTCACCATAGGACTCTTCAATAGTCTTAAGTTGAATTAGTGCAAGCTTCATAAAATTATTTACTTCATCAAGCTTACATTCATTTTTTATCTCAATCTTGTTTTCACCTACATTAATTGTAACATCCTGATATTCATCAAGACAATTCATAAGTCCAAACATTATGCTTGAGACACTAGCACATATTAGATCATTACCATATTCAGCATATTCTGCATGACCTGTAACAACCATATGTGTGTAATAGCCATTCTCTAAGCTATATTTTACTAAAATCATTAAGCGATGCTAGTAACAGTTAACTTAGTATATGGTTGACGATGACCTTGTTTACGACGAGTAGAACCCTTCTTAGACTTGTACTTGAAGATAACAATCTTCTTACCCTTGCCTTGTTTTTCAACTTTGCAAGTAACCTTAGCACCATCAACATAAGGTGCACCAAGAGTTAAACTGCCATTGTTTAGCGCAACAACCTTATCGAAAGTATATTCTTCACCTTCATTTACATCTAACTTTTCGACATAAATTACAGATCCTTCTTCTACTTTAAGTTGCTTACCGCCAGTTTCAATAATTGCGTACATAAAATCTCCTTTCTTTGAATTTAGACTCGCCATTAAGGTGACCATGCTTAAAAACCTTCTCTGTGCGGTTGAGACCCTATTAAAGGGAGACAACACAAATATAATAACATAAATAAAAGCCGATTTACATCGACTTTCATCATTTTATTTAGTACTTGTATTAGTTACTTTATATACACAAGCGCCCTTAGACTCAGACCAAATCCAGTTCTTAGAACCCATTTCCTCATCACAAGTGATAATACCATCACTATTTAGATCCTTAGGCCCAGCCTTTTTATCAGCAACATTTGACGTTGGAGTAACTGCACCATAAGCAACAATCACATAAGTAGAGAACTTATCAGTCTTGAATGTCAAAATATTTCCATTTAAACTAGCATCCAACATACTTAATACACCACCATGGAATCTTGCAACCTTGATAGTTTTATTCTTAATTGAATCAACAATATCATCAGGAAGATACATGTTAATTGTGATTGGACTATTTAAACTTGTAATCTTTGTTGATTCACCATTTACATCTACACTATACAAACTAATATCCAAAGGAACAATTTGATCTAATTTAGAATTACTTGGAGTTTGCTTATTAAGCATATCTTTCTCATTACTTTGTAAATCATTAACTAAATCAGTTTTTAACAATATACCATTAGAGTCACTTTGAACCTTCTTAACTTCATCATATGTTGTCTCATCAACAGTAGGAGTAGGAGATGTAACATCAATCTTTTCTCCATCCTTAACAACTTCATAAGTATCATTAATCTTAGCTACGTTATAGCCACTTATTAAATACTTAGAAACATCTTTTGAGAATGAGCCACCTGAAATATTAGTATCGCCATTTAAAGCCTGACCTGGATATAATTTTTCATCATATAAACTAATAGCCCCATAGAAATCGCCACCAGTTATTATCGTCTTGCCTTCAGTATCATAATTTTCATCTTTCCAAAGACCAGTTATAACCGCATCGGTTGCATTATTTGTAGGCTTAAATGTACCACCATTTATCTCTGCATAATTCCAATTCAATAGTGTAGCTTGAGTAGAATTTAAGAATTCACCATCTTCTATATATAATTTACCAAAATCGCCATTCTTAATAGTATTGATACCACCAGAGAACTTACCACCATGAATTCTCAAAATAGCTTCCTCATTCTCTTTGCCCTCGCCATTTCTAATAAGACTAGAGAAAGAACCAGCAGATATAACAGAAACATCATCATAAATATCCATAGTACCTTGGTTAGAAATGTTATACCAGCTATTACCACCACTGCTTGTAGTACTACTTCCAGCTTCTTTAGATCTTGTTAGTGTTATTTCCCCCTTTAACACAAGTGTTGCACCATAATTATTAACAATATCACCTTTTCCGTGAGTAACATCATCAATAGTACCCTTACCTGTAATAGTTAAATCACCATTATTAATAATTGTATGATCCTTATTATTTGTTAAAGTAACTCCTTCTAAGATATCGATTGTTAAAGTCTTACCATTTGGAATAACAATATCTTCAGTAGTACTTGATTTTAAAGATATAGTATCGCCATTATTTGCTGCATTAATTGCAGCAGTTAAAGAATCAAAACCTTTATCACCAATAGAGGCAATATATGTTTTTTCTACAATGGTACCATCAGTGTTTTGTACTAAACCTTCCTTCAAATACTTAGTAACATCACTAGAGAAAGTACCACCAGTTATTTCAGTTTGATGCGTTGAGCCATAAGTTGTATCTTCTCTTATACACGGATTACCACCTTTAACTGTGCCACCTGTAATCTTAGTTATTCCTTTATTAACTGTGCTACCAGTAACCGCTCTTGAAACAATAGCTGCATCAGAATTATTCTCTTCTCCAACTATATTTCCTCCTGTAATAATAAGCACATTATTATTTTGAACACATGATTGAGCAAATCCTGTAATAGTACCACCATTAATTGTCATTTCACCAGCATCATCATTTTTAACGGTATTAAGTCCACCATTAAAAGTACCACCATTAATTGTCAATTTCGAAACAGGATCGTCATTTGTTGAAGGCTCATTAGGATTACCATAAGAATACCAACCATTCGCAAGTAAGCTTGAATATTTACCTTTATTCTCAACTGTAACACCAGAATTGATTTCCATCGTTCCATAATTCTTAATCGTATAGTAAGAATTACCGCCAGAATTCTTAGAATCTATACCGGTTTCTTGACTTCTCTTATATGTTCCACCATTTAAAATCACTGTTGCGTTAAGATCATTATAAACAGCAGCTCTTCCATTGGTAACATTATCAACTGTTCCACTACCTGCAATAGTAAGCGTCCCCCTATTTATAATGGTATGATTATTGACATTAGTTAAAGTAACACCATCAGTGATATTAATTGTAATATCCTTTCCAGATTCAATAACAACATCTTCATTGGTATTTGCTATTAAAGCAATAGTAGCCCCATTACTTGCAACATTAATTGCTTCTTGTAAAGTCGAATATTCTTTATCACCTATTTTAGCAACCTTACCATCATCTGCACTTACACTTAAGCACAATGAAAACACCATCAACAAAGATAACAACACAGAAATAAACTTTTTCATAAAATCCTTTCTTCCCTATAACCCGTATTGTTTAAATAATTAATTGCTAAATCAACCCTTAGCTGGCCTTAATACATTTCTATATTATTCTTCTAACTTTTTTCTTGTCAATAAAAAGTTTGCAAATTTTTTTACAAATGAAAAGTGATTTCCCCACTTGAAAGATTATATATTTTATTATCTTTTAATACTTTCAAAGAATAATCTTTATCAATACCAATTACTTTTATTTGTTTAACTTCATTATTGATATCAGCATAGACTTGTCTATCCTTTAAATAATCATATTCTTTAATATCATTATAGAAGTCATAACCTTCCTTAACCTTCATAAAATCACTATATATTTGATTAAATATTTTGTCCTTTAATAATCTCATATCTTGAGTTTGATTAGTTATCTTATACAAAGAAGTAGGAGTTCTCTTATATTCACCCACAAATTCTCTTTGATTAACATTAAGACCTATACCAATAATAAGACATTCTATTTCATTTCTTGTGACAGCCTCCAATAAAATACCACAAAGTTTACTATCCTTATAATATATATCATTAGGCCACTTGATACTTAAATGTTTTAAGTTTAAAGCCTTAATTATAGAAAAAGCACTAATCACTGATAAACTCGAAAACTTATCAATTAGTGCCTTATCTTTAATTAAAAGCGAAAAGAGCAAGTTTTCACCCTTTTCGCTTTTCCAATTACGATTATTACGACCCCTTCCAGCACTTTGAAAATCAGCACTCACAAAAGTAAAATTATCTAATTTCTCATAATTTCCTTTTAAATAAGTATTTGTAGAATCAATAGTCTCAAAATGGATCGTCTTCATATTAATTAACCAAAAATTGTTAACAAGATACCAGCAGCAATAGCACTACCGATAACACCTGCAACATTTGGTCCCATTGCATGCATCAACAAGAAGTTGCTAGGATCTTCCTTTTGACCCTCTTTTTGAACAACTCTTGCAGCCATAGGAACCGCACTAACACCAGCAGCACCAATCATTGGATTGATCTTACCGCCAGATAACTTACACATTACCTTACCACCTAAGATACCAAACATACATGCGACAACAAACGCAAAGATACCAAGGGCAAAAATAGATAATGTTTGTAGAGTTAAGAAGCTAGTACCCTGAGCTGTAGCACCAACAGATAAACCTAATAAAATTGTACAAATATATAGTAATGCATTTGATACAGTATTAGTTAAATTAGGTACCACACCGCATTCCTTAATTAAGTTACCAAGCATCAAACAACCAATTAGTGGTGTAGCACTAGGCACAATCAAAGAAACAATCAAAGTAATCACAATAGGGAATAAAATCTTTTCCTTCTTAGAAACACTTCTTAATTGTTCCATCTTAATTAATCTTTCTTCCTTAGTAGTCAATAACTTAATAATTGGAGGGAAGATAATTGGAACTAGTGCCATATAAGAATAAGCAGCTAACGCAATAGGAGCTAAATACTGAGTAGAACCTGAAATTGTCAATAATCTATTAGAAGTTAAAATTGCAGTAGGTCCATCAGCACCACCGATAATACCAATTGAAGCAGCTTCAAAGAAATTAAATCCTAAGAACAATGCACCAAAGAAAGCCACAAAGATACCAATTTGAGCAGCAGCACCAAGTAACATTGTCTTCTTATTGGCAATAAGTGGTCCAAAGTCTGTAGTAGCACCAATACCCAAGAATATTAAACAAGGATATAGTTCGCACTCAACACCCAAATGTAAGTAACCAAGTAATCCTCTTTTAACAATCTCGCCAGTTTCATTATAAGTAATATAAATCTCTGGTAATAAGTTAACTAGGATAATACCAAATGAAATTGGAATCAATAAGTACGGTTCAAAACCCTTCTTAATAGCTAAATAAAGGAAAATCAAACCAATACAAATCATAATTAGATTCATCCAACCATTGCCAGTAAAGAAATTAACAATACCAGTTGAACCTAAGAATTCTTTTAAGAATAAACCTATATTCATAAGCTTAGCCTAATACGATTAAAGCATCACCGTTTTTAACTTGACTACCCTTAGCTGCTTTAATTTCAACAACCTTACCATCAAAACCTGATTGAATCTCATTCTCAAGCTTCATAGCCTCAATAATGGCAACTGTTTGTCCTTTTTTTACAACATCACCAACACTAACCTTAACATCCAAAACCTTACCAGCAATAGGAGCCTTAACAACATTAGCACCATCGCTTACTGGAGCACTTGATGCCTTTGGAGCCTCAATCTTCTCACTAGATTCGCTAACTTCTTCTAGTTCAACTTCATATACCTTACCATTAACCTTAACTTTATATGTCTTCATTTACTTAACCTCTCTAATACTTACTACACGAATGTTCTTCTTAGTCTTATTACGATAATCAATACTTGCAACCAAAGCTGCCACAGTAGCATCCTCATCATTTAAATCAAGATGCTCAACACAAGGTGCAACAGCCTTAGTTTCCACCACTGTTTCTTCTTTTTCCTCATCATTACCCATAGCCTTAGCCACAAGCTCTGTCAAGAAAATAATAAGAACCAAAATCAAGAAAACCATTAAGATGGAAACAACCGCAACAATACCGCCAGTCACAAAATCATATCTAGAAAATCCATTAATCATTTAATTACCACCTTAGATATATAACTCGAACTCTTCAACTTCATTTTCGTTATACTTCTTCTTCAAAAATTCAGTTGCGACATTCTCAAACAACGCTAAAGACAATACATCCTCGTCGCTCTTTGCGATATCCTTATATTTTTCCTTAAGTTCTTCAAACTCAGGCTTCAATAAATCAGCAGGACGACAAGTAATAGGCTCTTGGTCACCAATAATCTTCTTCTTAATATCAGGATCAACAGCAGCAGGACTTTGGCCATACTTACCTAATAAATAATCTTTAACTTCCTTAACACACATCTTATATCTCTCGCCATTTAAGACATTCAAGACAGATTGTGTACCAACCATTTGTGACATTGGAGTAACAAGAGGTGGATAACCCAAGTCCTTACGAACCTTAGGAATCTCTCTTAACACTTCCTCATAACGATCCATTGCACCCTGATCTGTTAATTGCTTAATCATATTAGACAACATACCACCAGGTACTTGATAAGTTAAAATATTAGGATTAACTTGGAAAGACTTAGGATTCAACAAACCATTCTTGACATACTTATTAACAATATTAGTCATGATAGGTTCAGCCTTATGAAGCTCATCCATATTAAGCTTTGGATCATATTCAGTTCCCTTAAGCGCATAACACAAAGCTTGAGTAGAAGGTTGCGCAGTACCATTTGAAAGTGGAGACAATGATGTATCCACAATATCAACACCAGCCTTAATAGCTGCCATATAAGTCATCTCACAAATACCAGCAGTACAGTGTGAGTGTAACTCAAGAGGAATCTTGACTTCCTTCTTTAACGCTGTAATTAATTCAGTCGCATCACTAGGTGTTAAAACACCAGCCATATCCTTGATACAAATAGAATCAGCACCAAGCTTCTCAACCTTCTTAGCTAAATCTACATAATATTCAACTGTATGCACAGGACTTGTTGTATAAGATAAGGCGATTTGACACTCACCACCGTACTTCTTAGTAGAAGTAACGGCAGTAGACAAGTTTCTCAAATCATTCAAGGCATCAAATACTCTAATGATATCGATACCATTTTCAATAGACTTCTTACAAAACATATCAACAACATCATCAGAATAATGACGATATCCCAAAATGTTTTGACCTCTAAATAACATTTGAAGCTTAGTATTCTTGCATACTTTTCTAACTGCTCTAAGTCTCTCCCATGGATCCTCATTCAAGAAACGCATACAAGAGTCAAAAGTAGCACCACCCCAAACTTCAATCGCATGATAGCCAGCTTTATCATAAACCTTACAAAGTTCAACTACCTCATCAGTAGTCATTCTTGTTGCAAATAAAGATTGATGACCATCACGAACAGATGTTTCAACAATTCTTACCATATTTACACCTTATAGCTTAGGACCAGCCTCAACTAAAGCCTTACCATCATCATTTGTTTCATACTTCTTGAAATTGTTGATGAATCTATTAGCTAAATCCTTAGCTTTTTCATCCCACATTTCAGAATTTTCATAAGTATCACGAGGATCTAAGATATGAGTATCAACACCCTTTAATTCAGTTGGAACTTCAAAATCAAAGTAAGGAATCTTCTTCGTAGGTGCATTATCAATATCATGATTCAAGATAGCATCGATAATACCACGAGTATCCTTAATAGAAATACGCTTACCAGTACCATTCCAACCAGTATTAACTAAATATGCCTTTGCATTAGATTTTTCCATCTTCTTAACTAACTCAGTTGCATACTTTGTAGGATGCAACTCAAGGAACGCTTGACCAAAACAAGCTGAGAAAGTTGGAGTAGGCTCAGTAATACCTCTTTCAGTACCAGCTAACTTAGCAGTAAAACCACTTAAGAAATAATACTTAGTTTGTTCTGGAGTAAGAATTGAAACCGGAGGTAATACGCCAAAGGCATCAGCACTCAAAAAAATAACACTCTTAGCAGCAGGAGCACTAGAAACTGGAGTAACGATATTATTAATATGATCAATTGGATAAGATACACGAGTATTCTCTGTTACACTCTTATCAGCGAAATCAATTTCACCATTATCAGCAACAGTAACATTTTCAAGTAATGCATCTCTTCTAATCGCATTATAAATATCTGGTTCAGACTCTTTATCAAGGTTGATAACCTTAGCATAACAACCACCTTCAAGGTTGAACACGCCATTATCATCCCAACCATGTTCATCATCACCGATCAATAAACGCTTAGGATCTGTAGACAATGTAGTCTTACCAGTACCAGATAAGCCAAAGAAGATTGCAGTATTTTCCTTGTTCATATCTGTATTAGCTGAACAGTGCATACTTGCAATACCCTTTAGAGGCAAGAAGTAGTTCATCATAGAGAACATACCCTTCTTCATTTCACCACCATACCAAGTATTGATGATTACTTGTTCCTTACTTGTGATATTGAAAGCTACGCAAGTCTTAGAATGTAAACCTAATTCTTCATAATTTTCAACGCTAGCCTTAGAAGCATTATAAACAACGAAATCAGGTTCAAAGTTTTCTAATTCTTCTACACTAGGTTCAATAAACATATTCTTAACGAAATGTGCTTGCCAAGCTACTTCAACAATGAATCTAACAGCCATTCTTGTATCTGCATTAGCACCACAGAACGCATCAACAACAAATAAACGCTTGCCACTTAATTCCTTCTTAGCGATTTCCTTAACTGTATTCCAAGTTTCTTCGCTCATAGGGTGGTTATCATTTGGATAATCCTTACTAGTCCACCATACAGTATCCTTAGAATTTTCATCCATGACAATATATTTATCCTTAGGAGACCTACCTGTATAAATGCCAGTCATTACATTAACAGCACCAAGATTTGTTTCCTTGCCCTTTTCATAACCTTCTAATTCAGGCTTAGTTTCTTCAGCATATAAGAATTCATATGAAGGATTGTAAACCACTTCCTTAACATCTGAAATTCCATAAACTCCTAAATCAATATTCTTCATCAAAATTTCCTCCCCTTGTCTTCAATATAGAAAACAATTTCACGGTTTATTATAATCCAAAGATTAATATTTTCACAAATAAAACACATGGTAATGTAACATTTTTTACTAAAAAAATGAAAGCGCTTAACAAGCCAAAAAATGCTCATATAAAAGAAAAAAGCTATCTCATATACGAAACAGCTCATTTTCTATCCTATACCTATTTTTTTAATATTTTTCTAAGTCTCTTTTCGCTTAAGATAACAATCATCATCTTAATAAAGTCACCTGGTAAAAATGGTAATACACACGCAAGTAATGAAGGCCATAATGCAGTATGAGTATAAACCATAAACCAAATAGTACCAAAAGTATATAAGACTATTGTACCCAATAACATTCCCAACATTTTATTTTTCCAGTTATCATAACCAAAATAACTAGATAAAAAAGCTAAAGGTAAGTAGCCAAAGATATAGCCACCCGTCATTCCAAATAAGGCAGCTGCCCCTGAATTAAAGCCACTCAATACCGGAATACCAAATAAGGCTAATAAGATATATACAAATACCACAATTACACCATCCTTATTACCTAGGACAAATGATGTTATCATCACCATCAAAGTCGCAAAAGATAATGGAATAGGACCAATTTTTATCGAAAAAGGTGATACAACAGCCATCAAAGCCGCAAAAAGCGATATCAATACTAATCTTTTTGTTTTCATAAAATCCCCCTAAAAAATTTACTGTAGAATTATATCGCAAAAATTAATTCAAAATTGTCTTTAATGCCTCATCCAATTTAGCCACATTATTTTCTCTATCTTCGATATAAGGAGAATCTAATAAGTATTGTTTAATCTTATCAACATTCTCTTTACTTGGTTCAATACCAATTTCCTTTAAAGTTGTTGGCATATTAAATGACTTCATATATTCAATTAAATTATTAATCTCCTTGTAGTCTTCATTGAAATATAATTGAGGAATCATACCAACAGCTACAATCTCGCCATGCAAGTAATCAATAGCTTCCTTAGTAAATAAAGTACGTACACAGTCATAAAAACTATGAGCGATAGCTGATTGACCAAAACTTTGAGTCATATTCGCGATAGCACCAGTATAGGCAACCGCAATATAAGTAACATCATTAATAGCCTTCTTATCATGTTCAATAAAAGCAGCCCTTCCATTTTCCTTCAACATCTCATAAGAATATTCAGCCATCTTATATGCCGCAAAACGCTTAATTTCATTATTCTTAAGAAGCATCTCCTTTTGACCATGTTGAATCTCGATCTTTTTAGCCATGGCATCCAAAATACCAGCCGCATTATATCTAGAAGGACAAGCCTCAATCACATCATTGTCAATAAGTAAGGCATCAAGCTCATGCTCATAACGCCAACAATCCTTCTTACCACCCTCTTTTGTATACATGACGCTCATACAAGTATAAGGAGCACAAGTTGAAGCACTAGTTGGAATATTGATAGTACCAAAATGACCATATTCAGCGATTGCCTTAGATAAGTCCATAATCTTACCACCACCAACGCCAACTACCTCATCCAAGCCTTTTTCAATCATTAGATCACTATATTCTTTAGCCGCCTCATAACAACAGGCACCTGTATGAATAACTATTTCATATCTAATTTCTTCTTTATCCAAAGAAGGTAGCAATTTATCTTTAACCGCATCAAAGGCTCTTTTACCTGCTACAATCAAAACATTGTTGGAGAATCTTTTAATTTCTTCACCAGCTTTTTCCATCAAATTAGCCTCTTGACGATATCTACCGCAGCCAATTTTAATCGCTAAATCAAGTTTAATTTCTTCCATTTTAATCCACCTCTTATCATATTATACAAATTTTTGTATATACATTAAATAACGTTAGAATATATATCTATGACATATTATTTGATACAATAAATTCCATGGAAAATAAAAAAGCCCTTAGTGAAGAAATATATCAACACTTATTAGATCAAATATTTAATGGGGAACTAAATCCTAATGATAAGATAACTGAAAACAGTCTTGCTTTAAACTTTCAAACATCACGTACGCCAATAAGAGAAGCCATGCGTAAGCTTGAAAGTCAAGGACTACTTAAGATTTATCCTAATCGTTATGCTGAAATAGCTTCTTTTTCTAAGAAAGAAATTAATGATATAGGTGTCATTAGGTTATCGCTTGACATCTTAGCTATCAAGTTAGCTGTCATTTATAGTACTAAAAACGATTTTCTTAGACTAAAGGAAATAGCTGAAAATTGTTATTCAGCTTATGAAAATAATGATGGGCTAAAGAGAAGAAAATTAGATACTAGATTTCATGAATATCTATGCGAACTTTCAAAGAATGAATTACTTCTTTCCATGCAAAATGACTTATCTTTAAAGATTCAGTTCTTATTACTACATAATAATTTACCAGATGTGGAAGACGTGGAACATATTAAACAACACATTGAAATTGCAAATGCCTTAATTAATGGAAATGAAAAAAAGGCCATCGAAATAGATATCGATCACCTTTATGAATTCTATAACCTAGATGTACCACTAGACTTCTTCAAATAATACAAATATTCTTCTAACAATTGATCATACATAAAAGATGGTGACCAATTTTTGTTGATTTCAGTTTCAATCGCCTTTAAAGGAATACTAATACTAGTCATTCTAAGCGTCTTAAGTATAAAATCTACATCACTTTCATTAAAATCACATAATACCATCATACCCAACTCTTTATATGTAGGTAAAAATTCAATTTCAATATTTAGCTTAGTCAATAAATCGATTAATTGCTTATTATCATCTAAATTCATCAATTTAATCTTCATAGAGACACTTGATTATTTGCACTGCATTAGACGCAGCACCCTTTCTTATTTGATCTCCTGAACAGAATAAAGAAATACCACCTTCAAGTACCCTATCTTCTCTAATTCTACCCACATAAACCTTATCTTGATTACTTGTAACAAGTGGCATTGGGTACTTATTATCTAAGACATCATCATATAAGATAACACCATCTTCTTTACTTAAAGCTTCTCTAACTTCCGTTACACTCAACGGTCTTCCACACTTTAAAGAAACACTTATACAATGACTTCTAAGCACTGGAACTCTAACACAAGTACAAGTAACCCTCAAATCATCATTATGAAGAATCTTCTTGCCCTCATTTTCCATCTTCATCTCTTCACTTGTATAAAGATTATCCTTTAAAGAACCAATACAAGGAATACAGTTATAAGCTATAGTATATGGAAAAACAGAAGGCTTATAATCAATATCGTTAATCTCGTTATTCAGTTCATCAATACCACCCTTACCAGCACCGGAAACAGCCTGATAAGTAGAAGCTATCATTACCTTAACCTTAGACAATTTATTAATCGCATTAATTGCCATCAAAGTAATAATAGTAGAACAATTAGGATTAGAAATAACCCCTTTATGTTTCTTAACATCATTTCCATTAATCTCAGGAACAATCAAAGGAACATCATCATCCATCCTAAAAGCACTTGAATTGTCAATAAAAACTGCCCCTGCATTAACAATATCATCTTTGTATTGTTTAGCTACTTCATTACTACTAGCACCTAGTACCACATCCAAACCTTCAAAAGAATCGTGATTTACTTCCTTTACTTCATAATCCTTATCCTTGAATTTAATGATTTGACCAGCACTTTTTTTACTTGCCAACAATACCAAATCATCAACTGGTATTTCTTGTTCAATTAGACAATCTAACATTTGTCTACCAACAGCACCTGTAGCTCCTAAAATTCCTATTCTCATTTAATAAACCTCTTATATATAACTTCTATTGTCTTTTGATAGTTTTCATCATCAACACCAACTAATATGGAAATTTCATCAGCACCCTGAGAAATAGTTCTGATATTAATTCCATTTTCACCTAATAATGAGAATATTTCACCAGAAATACCCTTACGCTCTTTCATCCCCCTACCTACAACACAAACAAGTGATAAATTATCATAAATTGATACTTCTTCACAGTTTAAGGTATTCTTAATCTCATTAGACAATTCATAGGCATTATGCTTAATATCTTCTTTATCTACAATGATAGAAAAAGAATCAATACCAGTAGTAACCATAACAACAGGAATTTTATAATGTTCAAAAATATCTAAAGCCTTCTTTAAAAAACCAATCTCAGAACTAGAATTAGACTTAACAATATTCATGACCATAAAATCTTTTCTCCCTGTAATGCCTGTAATAGGTAAGACCTTATCAAGACTTGTTACATTACTTACAATAATGGTACCTGGATCATCTGGCTTATTAGTATTTTTGATATTGATAGGAATATTTTTAATCTTAACAGGATAAATAGACTCATCATGCAAGACACTAGCTCCCATATAAGACATTTCCCTTAACTCACTATAAGTAATGATATTAATTTGTTTAGGACTATTAATAATACGAGGATCACATACATAAATACCACTGACATCAGTCCAATTTTCATACATCTTCGCATCACATATATTAGCTAATAAAGCACCTGTAATATCACTACCACCCCTACTCATAAGCCTTAAAACACCATTTGGCAAAGAACCATAAAAGCCTGGCACTACAATCTTTTCATTAGTATTTAGATGTGGCATAAACCTCTTATAAGTATCCTCAATATCAATACTGCCATCATATTTAAAGCTTATCACATCACGTGCATCAACAAACTCAGCATTTAAATATAAAGCTAATAACCTACTAGATAGAAACTCACCGCTTGCTACTACTTCATCATTATTCTTATTAGCTTCTAACAAGCCTCTTATCTTTTCTATTTCGCTATCCAAGTCAAAAGAAATATTTAGTTCATCAATAATTGCCTTATGCTTAAGATAAATCTTCTCTAAAATATCATCATAAGACATGCCATATTTCTTATGAGCTAAACACAAATATAATAAATCAGTAACCTTATGATCAGATGAATCTACTTTACCGCATGCTGAAGCGACAATCACTTTTCTTGTATCATCACTTTCTACAATTGATTTAATCTTTTTATATTGTGTGGCATTAGCTAATGAGCTACCACCGAATTTACATACTTTAATCATCTAACACCTCACAAACAAAATCGTCATCTTTTATCATTTTCTTCAAATCATTAATACTTTTATCTTTAACTAAACCAATGCCTCTAATATAATAATCACCCTTAACACCATCATAATCAGGTAGTTCAAACTTATTAATTTTTCTATTAAATGAATTATCTATATCCTTTAGATCCCTGACAACATTACTAGCAGTAGGAAGTTCTCCAGCACCCTGTCCTATTAGATAAATGTTACCCAAGTCTTCACCCGCAACCATGAAACAGTTATTATTCAAAGTAATACTACTAAAAGGACCAAACTTAACTAAAGAAGGCATAACCGTTAAACAATTATTAACATTTTTAGCTAACAAGATGCATCTATAGCCATTATTCTTAAAATATTCCATATCAATCTTCTTGATATGACGAATACCCTTAATAAATAAGTCTTCTAATTTATATGCCTTATCAAAAGATAATAATGAAGCTAATACAAGCTTATTAGCACTATCAATTCCATCGATATCATCACTTGGATCTTTTTCAGCATAGCCCAAATCCTGTGCTTGTTTCAAAGCTATGTCAAAATCCAAATTATTGGTATACATCTGATCAAGAATATAATTACTAGTACCATTCATAATACCGGCTACACTAATAATCATATCAATATTGGCAATTCTATTAATCTCATGTAATACTGGAATGCCACCACCACAGGCACTTGAATATAATAATGAAACATTATTTTCGATAGCTAAATCGTTAATTTCTTTTAAATACTTAACCAACATCTTCTTATTAGATGTGACAACATTCTTACCGCTTCTTAAAGCCTTGGCACAATATTTGAAAGGTATATCATCACCACCCAAACATTCGACTACTGTATCTATTTCAGGGTCATCAACTATATCTTCGATACTATTAGTTTGTAAAATAGGATCACTAATATTTCTTTCAAGTATCCTTTTAACTTTAATGTTATTCTTAGAAGCTATCTTATAGACTCCTCTTCCAACTACTCCATATCCTAAAATTCCTATAACCATAACTGTCCTTTCTTTACGAACACTTGTTTACTAACAAAAAACATAGTATCATTTTTAAAGTAAATAAACAAGGTAGGTAATTATGAGATATTTAAACACAAGAGATAATAATGAAATCGTAAATATAAAAGAAGCCATCATCAACGGTTTAGCCAAAGATGGTGGTCTTTATGTTCCAAAACATATTAATAAAATTGATGACATTTATAAACTAAAAAATTATTCTTACCAAGAATTAGCTTTATATATCCTTAATCAATTCATTGACTATGATATTAGTGAATACATTGATAAAGCATATGGCAAAAACTTCGACAACGAAAAGATTTGTCCTGTAAAAAAAGTAGGCAACAATTATTTCCTAGAACTATTCCATGGTCCTACTTCAGCATTCAAGGATGTAGCTTTACAACTTTTACCATATATATTAACTTCTAGTTCAAGCGATGATAAAGACATTGTTATTCTAAGCGCTACAAGTGGCGATACTGGTAAGGCAGCCTTAGAAGGTTTTAAGGATGTGGCCAACACAAGAATCACCATCCTTTATCCTAATAAGATGGTATCTAAAGTCCAAGAAAGACAAATGACAACCACTAAGGGTAATAATACTGATGTTATTGCGATAAATGGTAACTTCGATGATTGTCAATCAATGGTTAAGGATATCTTAGAAAATCATAAGTCTTGTAAGATTCATCTAACTAGCGCCAACTCCATTAACATAGCTCGTCTATTGCCGCAAATTGTTTACTACTTTAGTACTTATTTTGAATTATTAAATAATGATGAAATAGCTATTGATGAACAAATTGATTACTATGTGCCAACTGGTAATTTTGGTGACATTCTTGCAGGCTATATCGCAAAAGAGATGGGTTTACCTATTAATAAATTAGTTTGTGCCTCAAACTCTAATAACGTCTTAACCGACTTTATTAATACCGGAATATATGACATTAATAGAGAATTCATTAATACTATGGAACCATCTATTGATATCTTAATATCTAGTAACCTTGAAAGACTTTTATATCTTAAGAGTAAGGATACAAATCTAATAAAAGAATTAATGTTTTCTTTAAGGAATAATAAGAAATATACTATACCAAACTCTTTACTCACAAGTATTCAAAATGACTTTGTAGGTATCTATGCATGTGAAGAAGAAGTAAAAGAAGCTATTAAAGAAGTATATGATAATGATCATTATTTAATTGACCCTCATACCGCCGTAGCTTATATCGCTTCTAAGAAATATGATACAAAACATAAGAAAGTTATTCTTTCTACCGCATCACCTTATAAGTTCTCTAAAGATGTTTATAAGTGCTTAACAAATGAAGATATAGTGGACAATCTAGAAGCTATTGAAACTTTAGAGAACTACACTAATATTGAAGCACCTTCTAATCTAAAAGAACTAAAGGATTTACCTATAAGATTTAAAGAAGTATACAATCTAAACAATAAAGACTTATTAATTAAGAAACTGGAGAAAAATAATGATTAAGTATCAAGTACCAGCCACAACAGCCAACCTAGGCATCGGCTTTGATTGCTTAGGCATGGCCTTAAACATCTATGATTACTTTGAAGTTGAATATAATGATGCATTCAACTTAAATGGTTTTATTAGCGATTCAATAGAAGACAACCTATTTATTCATTCATATAAGAAAGCTTGTGAATATAAACATGACAATATAAAACCAATAAAAGTTAAATGTATCGCTAATGTGCCAGTAAGTAGAGGTCTAGGTTCTAGTAGTTGTATGATTGTAGGTGGTATCTATGCCTATAACATCTTAAATAATAATTGTCTAAGCAAGGAAGAAATGCTAGAAATAGCTACTGAAATAGAAGGACATCCTGATAATGTAGCCCCATGCATCTATGGTGGCTTGTGTGTAAGCAGTGATAATGAAACTTTAAAACTTAAAGTTAGTAACAAATGGCACTTTGGAGTCTTTATACCACCATATGAAGTAAGAACTGAGGATGCACGTAAGGTTATTAAATCTAGTATTGATAGAAATGATGCGGTTAGTAATATAGCTAATGCGATTAAAACCATCTATGCTCTAGAACACTTTGATAAGAAGCATATCTTATCAATCACTAAAGATAGGATCCACGAACCATATCGCAAGCCTTTAATTAAAGACTTTAATAACTTTCAATCGACTGCCCTCAAGGCAGGAGCCCTAGCTCTTGTCATCTCCGGTTCCGGTAGTACATGTCTTACAGTTTCTGACAAGAGATTAGATATAGATGAATATTTCCAAAATGTAAAGGTAGATAAGGAAGGAGTAAAATGTCTAAAGAGTTCTTAATAGTCGAAAAAAGTCTACTACCTAAGTGTTTTGAAAAGGTAGTAAAAGCCAAGGAATTGTTAAATGATAATGAATCGATCACTAATATTTGTAAGAAATGTGGCATTTCTAGAAGTACTTTTTATAAGTATCAAGATAATGTCTTTCCTTATAAGGAAGGAATACATGAAAGAAAATTGGTTTTATCTTTAGACTTGTTTCATAAAACTGGTGCTTTGTCTAAGGTTTGTGATGCCCTTTCTAAAGTTGGTATATCAATCATCACTATCTCTCAAGCTGTACCTTTAAAGGGTATTGCCCCTGTTATGGTTTCACTTGATATCAGCGAAATGAATATGTCACTAGATGATTTTAAGAAATATTTAAAAGAAATAAGTGAAATCAAAGAATTGAGAATAATATCTTATGAGTAAATGAAAATGCAGGGTTACCTGCATTTTCATATTAATCAATATCTTTAGTTGCTACTACATCAACACCAGTATGGGCAACATCTTTAATCAAGACATCGCCAATCTTGATAGGCGCTTTTACCTTGGCAGCTCTGATTTCTTTCATACAATCAAAGATTTTACCCTTAGGTAGAGCATCCTTAGTCTTGCACGAAACTCTTTTGCCATTAAGGACATCAATAGTAGATGTGATAATGCGCACTGGATTAGTTATTTCATTCTTGGCATAGCGCTGCCCATTAGGACAAGTATTGCCGCTTACTTCAATATTTTCACCATCAATCTTAACAGTTAAGTTGCATCCTAAAGGACAACCAATACAAATCATATCTTTAGTTTCCATTAACTAATCCTCCAAAGAAAGCGTTATTTCCTTAGCACCTTCTAAATCTTTTTTAGCTAAAATGATTTGTTCCATCTCACCAGGTGCCATAACTTTCTTCTTTACTCTTTTAATCTCTTCATCATCTTTAAAGACAACTAAATTCTTATTTTTATAAACATCAGCTACTCTAAAACGGATAAGTACTGTTTTATCTAAATGTTTAATATCAATATAAGAAGGAACACTATAACGTACACCATTCTTAGTATTGATCTTAATCATGCCACTTCTCACATTACCTTCTTTTAAATACTTAACAACGCCCTTACCAGCATTAGAAGCTTCATTTGAAACATAATCAACTAGATCATGAACATGTAAGACATTACCACACGCAAAGATACCATCAACATTTGTTTCTAAATTATCAGAAACAATTGGACCCCCAGTAATTCTAGATAATTCTACTTCAGCCATCTTACTTAATTCATTCTCAGGAAATAGACCTACTGAAAGTAATAAAGTATCACACTTATATTCTTTTTCAGTTCCCTTAATAGGCTTACGATGTTCATCAACTTCGGCGATGACAACACCCTCAACTCTTTCCTTACCCTTAATATCAATAACGGTATGGCTTAAGAGTAATGGAATATCAAAGTCATTTAAACACTGAACAATATTTCTTTTTAGACCACCAGAATAAGGCATGACTTCTGCAACACACTTAACCTTAGCACCCTCTAAACTCATTCTTCTTGCCATGATAAGGCCAATATCACCTGACCCTAGAATTACCACTTCCTTACCAACTTGATAACCATCAATATTTAAAAGCTTTTGAGCACTACCAGCACTATAGACGCCAGCTGGTCTAAAGCCAGGAATATTTAAGGCACCCCTACTTCTTTCACGACAGCCCATTGCTAAGACAATAGCCTTAGCCTTAATTGTATTTAAGCCATCTTTTTTAGAAACATAAGTAATCTCTTTATCCTTAGTGATATTGATTACCATTGTATCCAACTTATATTCGATATTAGCTTCCTTGACCTTATCGATGTATCTAGTTGCATATTCAGGACCAGTCAACTCTTCCTTGAAAGTATGTAGGCCAAAACCATTATGAATACATTGGTTAAGAATACCGCCTAACTTATCATCTCTTTCAATGATTAAAATAGAATCAATGCCCTCTTCCTTAATGCTTAAGGCACTAGCTAAACCAGCTGGACCACCACCAATAATTACAACATCATAGTTCATCATCTTCACCTAACTTTCCAAGAATCATTCTAGATTTCGCATTATTCTTAGTAATCTCTTCTTCCTTAACTCCCAATTCTCTAGCCAATATTTCAATTGTCTTAGGACAACAGAAACCCGCTTGACATCTTCCCATACCAGCAGTAGTTCTTCTTTTAATCGCATCTAAAGAAGTAGCCTTAATTGGACTATTGATCGCATCAATAATTTCACCTTCAGAAACATCATTACAACGACAAATGATATTGCCATATAGAGGATTTTGTTTAATAAGTTCGCCACGCTGTTTATAACTCAAATGTTTTAAGTGGACTAAACCTTTTCTTGTAGAAATAAAATTATCCTTTAGACTTGGTTTTAACTTTTCAACAACCATCTCACAAATCATCTCACCAATGGCAGGAGCGCTAGTTAAACCTGGAGACTCGATACCAATCGCATCAAAGAAATTATCATTAGCCTCTTCAATAATAAAGTCACCTGTATCACCCTTAGCTCTTAAGCCTGAGAAAGATGTAATAATCTTATTATTTGGTAAAGACTTAACTGATTTTAGCGCATTAGTTAAGACAAAATCCAAATCACTCGCATAAGTGCCAGTATCCTCTTTATCATCAATATCGGTAGCGCTAGGACCTACCAACAAGTTACCATGAACCGTAGGTGTAACCAAAACGCCCTTACCCTTAGCAGTAGGAAGTTGAAAAATAGTATGTGATACAAGATCACCTAAGTCAGTATCATATAAACAATAATCACCCTTACGAGCAGTTATAGTTCTTTTTTTCTCACAAATCATATTATGAATCACATCACCATATAAACCAGCTGCATTAACAACACATCTTGTTTCATATTGGTTATTGATTAAATAATGATCATTAATTTTTTTAATTTCCTTAACTTCAGTATTAAGAATTACTTCAGCACCATTTTGGACCGCATTCTCAGCAAGCGCAACATTCATCTCAAAAGGACAAATAATTGCACCAGTATTAGCCAATAAGGCATACTTTACATTATCACTTAGATTTGGTTCTAACTTTAAAACCTCATCAGACTTTAGAATATGTAAATCCTTGACACCATTAGTAATACCACGATTATAAAGTTCTTCCAACTTTGGATAATCTTCTTCATCAAAACACAATACTAGAGAACCATTATTCTTGTAGGCAAAATTTAAATCCTTGGCAAGCTCTTTTATCAACTCATTACCCCTCACATTAAGCTTAGCCTTTAAACTGCCACTTTTAGCATCGTGTCCTGCGTGAACAATTGCACTATTAGCCTTACTAGTTCCAGAACAAACATCCTCTTCCTTCTCCAGTAAAGCAACCCTTAGGTCATACTTAGATAGTTCTCTTAAAACGGAACATCCAGTTACACCACCACCTATTACAATTACATCAAACATCTTATACTCATTTTACCATATCCCTTATAAAGTAAATGTTATAATTAACAGGTATGAAAACAAAAGAAATAGACGATAAGACATTAGACGAATTTGTCTTTAATAGTAACAAGTCACATTTTATGCAAACAAGTGCCTGGAAAGACGTATCAAAAAACAGAGGATATATCCCTCATTGCCTAGGACTATATGAAAACAACAATCTAAAGGCTACAGCCTTAATGCTAGAAAAGAAAATTGGACCTTATTCAACCTATTATTGTCCAAGAGGCTTTATTTGTGACTACAGTGACAAAGAACTACTAAAGAACGTAATCGAAACATTAAAAACTTATACTAAAAAGAATCATGGTCTTTATTTTAAAATTAACCCTGATATCATCATCGCCAAGCTAGATGGTGATGCCAACAGAATAGAAACCTATGATACTTTTGGATTAATTGACTTCTTTAAAGAAAACGGTGGTAATTTTAGAGGCTTCACAACCAAATTCACAGAAAGCTCAGCACCGCGCTTTACCTTTAGAGTAGACGTTAGTCAAAGTGAAGAAGACTTATTCAAGAATCTACATAACACTACTAAAAAGATTCTAAAAGATAAGAACCCTTATGAAGTAACTATCACTAAAAACGAAGAAGGTGCCCTAGATGACTTCTACAAGGTAATGAAAGAAACAGCCATTAGAAAGAAGATGTTTGTAGAATCTTATGATTATTTTAAGAACTTCTATGAAAATCTTAAAAATAAGAATGAAGCAGATATCTATGTAGCTAGTATTGATTCTAATAGACTAAAGGAAATCTTTAATAATAAGCTAGCTGCTGTTGATAAAGAAATCGAAACCGTTAATCAAAGACCTGATGGCCCTAAGAAAGAGAATAAATTAAAGGATTTAGCACAAAAGAGAAATAAGATTCTTAAGCTAAAAGCCGAAGTTGATGAACTTAAGGAAGAAAGAATTGTCTTATCTTCAATCATAACAGCTAAATTTAAAGACAAAGTATGGACAATCCACGGTGGCAATAGTGATCAATTATTATTCTTAAATGCCAACTATGAACTTTACTACCACATTCTTTTAGACAGCAAAAAAGAAGGCTATACAACAGTAGACTTCTATGGATCGGAAGGAAAAGTTGATAAAGATAGTCAAATCTACGGTATTTATTTATTTAAATTAAGATTTGGTGGTGACTTTGTAGAATTTGTCGGTGAATTTGACTTTGTCACAAGACCCCTAGCTAATAAGATTATTTCTAATCTTTTAAAAGCTAGAAGAAGAATTTTATATCACCGTTCTTTAAAAGGAAATTAAAATGATAAAAGAAATTAAAAAAGAAGATTTTAATAGTATCTCCAAAACATTTGACAATGTTACTTTTTATCAAACAAGCAACTGGGCCGATTTAAAATCTTATACCAACTGGAAAGGCTTATATTTGGCTTATGAAAAAGATAATCAAATAAAAGCTTGTGGTCTATTCCTATTAAAGAAAATGCCACTATTAAACAGTTACATGGCCTATTGTCCAAGAGGTTTCTTAATAGATTATAACGACAAAGAATTATTAACTAAGGTAAACAAAGAACTTATAGCTTATTTAAAAAATAAGAAAGTATTTGAACTAATCATGGACCCCTATGTTTTATTAAATCATAGAGATATTGACGGAAATATCATCGAAGATGGATTTGACAATCATGATGTAGTTAATCAGCTTGTTTCTTTAGGCTATAAACATACAGGCTATAACCTATATTATGAAAATTTACAACCTCGTTTCTTATTCAGATTAAATATTAAAGACAAGACTATTGATGAAATCTATAAGGGTTTTAAGAAAGAAGCTAAAAGAAGAGCCAATAAAAAAGACTTCTTTGGGATTAATGTTAGAGAACTAAAAGAAGATGAAATTGAAGTTTTTAAAGATTTAATGAATAAAACTTCAATTAGAAAAGGCTTTATCGATAGACCCCTTGGTTACTATAAACAAATGTACTCAGCCCTTTCAAAAGATAAAATATTAAGATATATGGTTGCAGAAATCGATGTTGATAAGTGCCGTAAGAATGCTGAAGCTGAAATATCAAAAATTAGTAAACGTGTTGAAAAACTAATGGAACATGAAGCTTCTAATGCAGGTAAAATCAAGGAAGAAAAGGTTACTATTAATTCTAATCAAAAGATTATTGAACAATTAGATATTTTAGAAAAAGAAAAAGGTAAAATAGTACCATTAAGCGTTGTCTGCCTATTAACCTATGGTAAAGAAGCTATAATGTTGTTGGCAGGAAATGATGAATATTACTTGCAACACTTTAACACTTCTAATATCATCGTAGCCGAACTTATCAAGTTATGTAAAAACGAAGGCTATGATTATTACAACTTCTATGGCATCACCGGAAACTTTGATCCAAAGAGTGAATCTTATGGCTTATATACTTATAAGAAACAATATGGTGGTGAAGTTGTAGAATTAATTGGCCAATTTGAATATCAAATTAATTCACTTGTAAAACGTCTTTATGACATCATGTTGAAAGCCTATAAACTAACAAAAAAATAGGGTCTATACCCTATTATGCCGACGTAGCTTAGCTGGTAGAGCAACGCACTCGTAACGCGTAGGTCGTAGGTTCAAACCCTATCGTCGGCACCATTTGTATAAAACGTCCATATGGACGTTTTAATATTGTCCTTTAATGCTTATTTCTCGCTTTTTTATTATTCAACAGTTACAACCTTAGCTAAATTTCTAGGCTTATCCACATCTCTATTAAGAAGTAGTGCTAAATCCTTAGCCAACAATTGGAATATGACAATACTTGCCATCTCCTCTATTTCCTTTTTACCATCAGGAATCAAAATGATTTCATCAAATACATTTGTATTCAATTTATCATTAGTCACAAGAATAATCTTAGCCTTTCTAGATTCACATTCCTTTAGATTACTAACAATCTTCGTGTTAAGCTTTTCATCCAAACTCAAACCAATCACCACCGTTTTTTCATCAATAAGGGCAATAGGACCATGTTTAATCTCACCACCCATATAAGCATTCACATTGATATAAGCTAACTCCTTAATCTTCAATGCTGCCTCTAATAAGCTTGTATAATCATTAGCTCTACCTATCATGAAAATTTCTTTTCCTACTAAAACCTTACTTAGTTGATTAATGTCATCTTCCTTTGTAAAGATTTCTTCAATCATTGAAGGTAACTTATACAAATCAATTATCTTAGTTTTAACCTCATCTATACTCATCTTATCTTTTATTAAAGCTAAATAGTAGGCAAAGAGTCTTAGAACCAATAACTGTGATGTATATGCTTTAGTGGATGCTACCGACATTTCTCTTCCAGCCAATGTTAATAAATGATAATCAGAAATATGAACTAATTCACTATTTTCAACATTTACAAGTGATAATAGTTTAGCCCCATAAGATTTACCATACTTTGCAGCTTCAATCGTATCAATGGTTTCTCCTGATTGTGACAAGGCAATCAACAAAGTCTTATCATCGATAAAATGCTCATGATAAATAAATTCACTTGCAACCTCAACAATCACTGGTATCTTAACATACTCTTCTATCGTACTTTTAGCCATCAAAGAAGCATGATAAGAAGTACCACAGGCCACAAAACATATCTTATTGATATTTTTTAAAGAATCAAAACCAAAATTAGGTAAATCATCTTTTACATAATTATTTAAACAATGCCTTAATACCTTAGGCTGCTCATGAATCTCCTTATCAAGATAAGTCTTATATTCCCCAAGTTCATTAACATTCTTTTCATTTATCTTTTGAAAATTAACATCTATTTTATTTAGATTCTTATCATAAACAGCTATAGCTTTATCATTCGTGGCTAAGATACAATCTTCTGGCAAGACACTATAATCATCAAAGTAATTAGTTAAAGGTAGCACCTCACTAGAAATCATAATCTCATTGTCTTTGTATCCAAACACCAAAGGACTTACATGTCTTGTCGCATAAATAGTATCTTTTTTATCATCAAACATCATCAATAATGCATAAGTACCCATCAGCTGGGAACAAACCTTAGTAATTGTTTCTAAGACGTTACCATCATAAAACTTATTTAAAAGAGCTGCTATAACTTCACTATCTGTTTCTGACTTCAAACCACTCAAATTATATTCTTCCTTAAGTTCTTTATAATTTTCAATTATCCCATTATGAACAAGACAAACCTTACCAACTTTAAAAGGATGAGCATTCTTATCACTAACAACACCATGAGTAGCCCATCTAGTATGGCCTATGCCACATTTAGAATTAAAATTACTATTTTTCAATAATTCTTCTAAGTCAGCAGTTCTACCTGCCTTTTTAAATACTTCAATTTTGCCACTATTAAAAAGACCTACACCAACACTATCATAACCACGGTATTCTAATAAACTAAGACTCTTAATTATTACATCGTAGGCATTATTAAAACCCACGCAACCAATAATTCCGCACATATATTTTTCTCAACTTTCTATTATTATCAATCATATCTATTGGACTAAATTTGTTTTAGAATCACTTCTATATTTGTTAGTCCATTCGCAGTAGACACTACGGAAGGTACCCGCCGAAAAATTCGATAAACCTTCTCCTCGTTAACCCACCAAAAGGTTCTTGGCGCTAGTTGAGAAATAAGCATTCAAAGAACAATATTAAAATTATATACCAAAAAGGTGGATATCAATCCACCTAATATCCTTGTTTCTTAAAATAATCCGCAATCTCAAGAATTAAATCCTTAGAAGCGATATGAGATGAATGGCCACCTTTCTTAAACGTTACGGAATAGCCATCATACTTGTACTTCTCTAAAGTCTCGGTAATATCCCATTGAGACAAGTTCAAATAAAAGTTATCCATATCACCACCTCTTAAATGAATCTTACCCTTAAGATCCTTCATAATCTCTTTATGATGTTTCTTTAAATAAACATTTAAATCATAATTATCATGCCAATACTTAACAACTTTACGATTAATCTTACCAGTAAATGGATCAAAGACATTCATAGGATAGCCATCTTCTCCAACCGGAGAATATACAGCCTCCCAAATACCCCATTGACCCTGTCCATGGGCTTTATCACCACCTAGTGCTAATTCATAATCATTCTCATCCTTAACCGTCCAAATAACATTACCCTTGGTATCACGATAAGCAGGTCTTTCTACCTTACACCATTCATGATTTAAATAATAGGCATTGTCATCATTATATAAATCAATTAATTGAAAACCATGGAAATCCATACCATCAGGACAAAATGGCCAAGTACCACCAAAGAACTTTGGATAGAAAAGTTGTAAAGCCATAGACTCCCAACCACCAGTAGAACCACCAGCCAAAGCACGGGCACCACTTTCCCTATAACCGCCAAACATTTCTTCAATATAAGGTATAGCCTCGGTTACTAACGCATCACCATAGGGACCCAAATTAGCTGAATTAACATGATAAGAATCATCATAGAAAATATTCGCATCTCTAAAAGACACAATAATCATCTCAGGCGCTTCATTATCCCAAAATTCTGTAAATTCTTTATCACTTTCTTCATCATGACCATAACGCAAAGGAACTCTATCCTTTGGCCAATGACCTTGCCAATAAAGAATTGGATACTTTTTAGACGCATCATAATTACGTGGCAATAAGACATTAGCACCAAAATACATATCATGATTCCAGAAGTCTGATAATAACTTAGAATGTATCTTTACATACTTAATATTTTCCTTATCTTCATAATTACCTTGTTGAGTCACTATGCCTTCTTTTAATTCATAAGGTAATTCTATTTCCTTATCTAAAGTTAAACTAATCTCTTGTTTACCATAGTTAACAGTAAGCACATCACTATAAAGATTATATGGATTCTCCTTAAAATTGCCACCGCCACCATGATCCTCCATGCCATAAACAGTATAGCCATCACTTCTTTCATACTTTGAATATTTAATAAAGAAAGCTTGAACTTCTAACTTCTTATGGGGAATTTCTTCAAATTTAAAGGGCCAACCTAAAATATGATTAGCTTGTTCTAATAAATCAATCTCATCACCTGGCATTAAGCCATAGAATGTAACTCCAAAGAAAGGACAACCATCATTTAAAGAAATACGATTAAATAATTGCTTATCCTTTTTCTTATTCGGCTTATCTACAATAAATAGTAAACGACCATTTAATTTTTCTTTTATTGTTTCTGGAACCTTAATTTTAATTGAAAACATTATTTAATCTCCTTATCAAATCCAAAGTATTTAAGCGCATTGTTGTAAGAAATGTCCTCAACTAATTCTCTCAAATTATCTTCATCATATGGATACTCACCATTTTCAACTAAGCTACCAATATAATTGCACATAATCCTTCTAAAATATTCATGTCTTGGATAAGATATAAAACTTCTAGAATCTGTAAGCATTCCTACAAAATTGCCTAACAAGCCACCATTGGCCAATGAATTCATTTGTTTAAGCATACCAGTCTTATTATCATTAAACCACCAAGCACTACCATGTTGAATCTTAGCTACACAATCATCATTTTGGAAACAACCAATTATTGTATCTATAAGCTCATCATCATTAGGATTCAAACTATATAAGATAGTCTTAGGCAAACCATTTAAATTCATATGATCAATTAATTTAACCATCTTATCAGCAGGTGCATAATTATTAATTGAATCATAGCCAGTATCAGGAGCGCTAATTAAACTATTATTATTTCTTAAACAACCAAAATGAAGTTGCATCACAATGCCCTTTTCACGATATTTCTTAGAAAAATATAACAACATATAAGTCTTGTAGGCATCAACCTCTTTTTGACTTAAAATTTCATTATTCATAGCCTTCAAGAAAATATCTTCTACATTGCCTTCTTCATACATCAAATAATCTAGACCATGATCTGCAACCAAACAACCCTTAGATACAAAATAATCAATTCTTGTATCTAATGCCTTTAATAAGGAATCTAAAGATTCAATTTTTACATTTGAAACATCAGATAACTTATCAATATAATCCTTAAATCCTTCTTTGTTGATATTTACAACCTTATCTGGTCTAAAAGCCGGTAAGACAACTGTAGAAAATTCTTTATCTTCTTTGATTAAATCATGATACTTTAAATCATCAATGGGATCATCAGTAGTACATAAAAGTTTTACATTAGAATCGCTTATAATCTTTTTAGCCGACATTGTCTTTAACTTTTCGTTGCAAAGTTCAAACACTTCCTTGCAAGTCTTACTATTTAAGACTCCATCATAACCAAAATATCTTTTTAGTTCCAAGTGTGACCAATGATATACAGGATTACCGATAGCCTTTTCTAAAGTCTTGGCAAAATAGTAGAATTTTTCAAAATCACTACCATCGCCTGTAATATATTTTTCATTAACACCATTAGCCCTCATCAAACGCCACTTATAATGATCACCACCAAGCCATAGTTTTGTTATTGAAGAGAACTTTTTATCCTCAGCAATTTCTTTTGGTGAAATATGACAATGATAATCCACAATAGGCATCTTGGCTGCATAATCAAAATATAATTTCTTACTTACTTCATTTTCTAATAAGAAATCTTCATCCATAAACTTTTTCATAGCTTTGTACTACCCCTTTCAATAAATTCGCAATCAATAACTTGTTTCTTAGAAACTTTTTCATTATTGATAACTTTTAATAATGTGTTTACCGCAATATCACATAAATCTTTAATCTTAGAATCAATAGAACTTAATTCTTTAACAGAACATAGGCACAATTCAGAATTGTTGTAGCCAATAACACTTACTTTATCTTCAACACCCCTAGAATAAGCTAATTTTAAGGCACCGATCGCCATCGCATCATCAGATGCGATAACCCCATCAAATTCAATGTTTCTTTCTTCTAAAATTTTGTAAGTATCCATTATAGAATTAGGCACAAAAATCAAATTATTCTTATCGATCAAAATACCATTATCTTTTAAAGCCAACTCAAAACCTTGCATCTTCTTCTTCAAACTATAGGAATATGAATCAAACAAGAAAATAATTTTCTTCCTGCCCTGTTTAATAAGCATATCAGTAGCCTTATATACAGCCTTTTTATTATCAGTTAAGACACAATAGATATTTTCGTAATTAAGATAACCATTGATTAAGATTACTGGCATCTTCAACGCTGCATCCTTTAGATATTCAATATCCTTATTACCATGATCCTTGGCATAGTTAGAACCAACCAAAAATAGAGCATCAATCCTTCTATCTATCAAAGATTTAACACATTCAACTTTAGATTCAAAATCATAACCTGAACACATCAAGATACAATCATAGCCATAGCTCCTTAATTGTTTCTCTAGAAAAGAAACCCCCTTAGCCATATATCTATCCGCAATATTAGGGCACATAATACCAACTACCATTGACTGTTCTAGATTTAAACTGCGCGCAAAAACATTAGGCTTATAACCATAGGCAGCCATAACATCTTCAACCTTTTTCTTGGTCTTTTCACTGACTCTATCGCTACCATTTATTACTCTAGACACGGTCGCAATAGATACTTTTGATAATTTCGCAATGTCGTAAATGTTCATAGTATATGTAAGTAGTTACACTTATACTATTAAAATAACATAAATTAGAAAAAAACTGTAGATTAATCAAATATTTTGTGCTAGATTATAAGTGAAATGTAAGTACTTACACAAAGGAGAAAATATGAACAGTTTCATTAAAATTAATCCCCTTGATGATGTGGCAGTAGCCCTAAGTCCTCTAAATAAAGGAAGTCAATTAGATGTTGATGGAAATATCGTCACACTAATTGAAGATATTCCCCAAGGACATAAGTTTTCATTAAGAGACATTAAAGAAAAAGAGCCTATTATTAAGTATGGTTATCCAATTGGCAATGCGACTAAAGATATTTTAAAAGGTAGTCATGTCCATACTCATAATCTAAAAACAGGTTTGAATGATTTACTAGAATATACATATAATCCTAATTTTAAGGAATTAGAAGCTAGTGAAAAGAGAACTTTTAAAGGTTATTTAAGAGAAAATGGTAAAGTAGGCGTAAGAAATGAAATATGGATTATTCCAACTGTTGGTTGTATGAATTCTGTTGCTTCTTTAATTGAAGAAAAGGCCCAATCTTTAATTAAAGGAAGTGTTGAAGCTATCTACGCCTTTAGACACCCATATGGCTGTTCCCAAATGGGCGATGACCAAGAAAACACAAGAGAAATCCTAGCCGATTTAATCAATCATCCAAACGCTGGTGGTGTACTTGTGTTAGGACTTGGCTGTGAAAATTCTAATATCGATGTTTTAAAGCCATATATTAATAACGATAGTAACAGAATTAAGTATCTAGTTGCCCAAGAATATGATGATGAAGTAAGCAAGGCCTTAGAATTAATTGAAGAGCTAGTGACAAAATGTGCTAATGATAAAAGAGAAGATGTTGATGTAAGTAAACTTGTCATTGGTATGAAATGTGGTGGTTCTGATGGACTATCAGGAATTAGTGCCAATCCTACTGTTGGTGCTTTCTCAGATTTGTTAATTTCTAAAGGTGGCACAACTATTTTAACTGAAGTGCCTGAGATGTTTGGAGCTGAAACTATCTTAATGAATAGATGTAAAGACATAAAAACATTTGATAAGACTGTAAAATTGATTAATGATTTTAAGGCATATTTTAAGGCTCATAATCAAACAATCTACGAAAATCCTTCTCCTGGTAATAAACAAGGCGGTATTTCTACTCTTGAAGATAAATCACTTGGTTGTACACAAAAATCAGGTAATGCGAAAGTAACTGATGTCTTAGAATATGGAAGACAAGTATGCACAAAAGGCTTAAACCTATTAAGCGCACCAGGAAACGACTTGGTAGCTGCCACTGCCCTAGCTGCCTCTGGAGCCCAAATCGTCTTATTCACAACCGGAAGAGGAACACCATTCGCATCTCCCGTTCCTACAGTAAAGATTTCAAGTAATTCTAATCTTTACAATAAGAAAAACAATTGGATAGACTTCAACTGTGGCAAGTTAGTAGAAGGCACATCACTAAAAGATTTATCAAACGAACTATTTGAATATGTCTTAGACGTTGCCAGTGGTAAAGAAGTGAAGAGCGAAGAAAACAAGTATCATGATTTAGCGATATTCAAGAAGGGTGTAACCCTATAAGGAGGTAATATGGAAACACTAAGTTATAAAGTATTAGAAGAAAAAGGTTATGATGGTTACTTATTAAAAGAAGCACCTGAGCGTATCTTACAATTCGGTGAAGGAAATTTCTTAAGAGCCTTTGTCGATTATTTTGTGGATGTTATGAACGAAAAAGCTAACTTCAATTCCAAGGTAGTCTTAGTTCAGCCTATTGCCAACAAAGATAATGGCTTTAAATTAAATGAAGTAATTAATTCTCAAGAAGGCTTATACGATTTATATCTAAGAGGCTTTAAGGATGGTGAAAAAGTAAATGAAAAGAGAATCATCTCATGTGTTAGCCGTTGTTTAAACATTTATTCTGATTATGATGAAGTATATGCATGTGCTAAAAACCCTGATTTACGTTTCATTGTATGTAACACTACCGAAGCTGGTATCGCCTATGATCCATCTTGTAAATTTGAAGATTACCCAGCATCTAGCTATCCTGCTAAATTAACTAAGTTTTTGTATGAAAGATATTTGAACTTCAAAAACGAAAAAGGTAAAGGTTTTATTATTCTTGCATGTGAGCTAATCGATGACAATGGTAAGAAACTTGAAGAATATGTATTACAACACGCTAGTGATTGGAACTTAGGCGAAGACTTTATCAATTGGGTAAAAGAAGAAAATATCTTCTGTTCAACATTGGTAGATAGAATTGTTACAGGTTACCCTAGAAATGAAGCAGAAACTATCAACAACGAAAATGGTTATATCGATAATATTATTGATACTGGTGAAATCTTTGGTTTCTGGGTAATTGAAGGTCCTGATTCTATTAAGGATGAATTCCCATGTGAAAAAGCTAATCTTCCAATTCTTATTTGTAAAGATCATAAACCATATAAACAAAGAAAAGTACGTATCTTAAATGGTGCTCATACTTCTTTTGTCCTAGGTGCCTATGAGGCTGGTCAAAACATTGTAAGGGACTGTATGAATGATGAAGTGATTTCCAAGTTCATGAATAAAACTTTATTTGATGAAGTAATTCCTACTTTAACTTTAGCGAAAGAAGACTTAGAACAATTTGCCGCTTCTGTAATTGATCGTTTTAAGAATCCGTTCATTGATCATCAATTATTAAGTATTTCATTAAATTCAACTTCAAAGTGGAAAGCAAGAGTAATGCCATCACTTCTTGGTTATGTAGAAAAATTTAATAAATTGCCAGAATGTATCACTGCTAGTTTCGCCTTCTATATCAAGTTCTATCAAGGACAAGAATTAACTGATAAAGGTCTAGTAGCTCATAGAGAAAATGGTGACGAATATATTATTTCTGATGATAAGGAAGTCCTTGAATTCTACTATAATCATAAAGATGATGATGTAAAGACACTAGCACATGCAGTAGCATCAAATACTTCATTCTGGGGTCAAGATTTAACTTTAATACCTGGTTTTGAAGAAGCTGTTGTTAAGTATCTAAACGATATCAACAACAACGGTGCTTATAGTGTGATGAAAGAAGTTATTAAATAAAGGCTATATAAAAGGGGCTGTTACGAAATGACTAATTTCTAACAGTCCTTTCTTTTACTTACAATTTTTAGTGTGGAAAATGGCAAAATACAGGAATAAGTTGGAAATAATAAGCTACCATACTCGTTTATCATTAAGTCATGAGGAGTCAATCAATTGAAAGTGCTTATGATGTTATTATTAATGGATTAGTTAAAGGTGGTTACACTGCAAAAGAGTCCGAGGAATTAATCACAACTTTTATGGAAGAACAAAGAATCTTAGACGAATTAAGAGATAGCTTACATAGTTTAATTAGTTAACAAGGGTGTCATTTGACACCCTGTATTAAGTTAACGACGCTCTAATTTCTCGTGTGGGTGTGGGTGGACTATAACTTTGTATGTGGCTAGAAAATAGCCACTTTTTTGATGTATGTGGGTGACTATAAATTTATGTGTTGTCGGATTTATGGATAAATAAAAATCCTTCCTTATAATGTTTAGCTGACAGGAAAAACAAATATGGAAGGAGGAGCTTATGTGACCTAATAGTGTTTTTATCACATCTTTTATAAATTTTAAGTCTAATGATATTGATAATGCCTACTATATTGAAACCAAACTAAAAAGAAAGAAATGTTCTTGTGAAATATATGGAGGTAAGCTTATTGATCATGGTGCTTTCAATAAGATCATTAACCATACTAGTTTAAGAGAACATAAGTACCAATAATATAAAAACCACTTCTATAAATATATAAAAGTGGTTCATCTCTAATTATTTAAACCAACACGGTAGTTTATAGTTATACTTTCAAAAACAACACGTCAGTTTAGTATGTCATATTATCTTTTTCTTCTAATAATAAGAATAATTCCACTTATGATAGCTAACCCAACAATAGGTACAACAACCCATATGATAGGATTACTATCTTTATGTT
>URCJ01000009.1 GCA_900546285.1 uncultured Solobacterium sp.
TTGAGGTTCTCAACCACTTTTTTTATGTCAAATTTCGTATTTAATTTTTACACTTTTCCTCTTGATTAAACAGTATAATTTTACTATCAGAAAAGATATTTTTCAATTGACTCTAGTATTAACATTTGATAACATAAATAGGCAGTTTAAGGACGCATGTAAAGTTCTAAAGAAGCGCGTTAGTAGCCCATTTGGGAATATAAGTAGCCTAGCGTAATGGGTGAACATTGCATACTAACACATCCTTAGAATGATTTACACCTCTAACTGAATTGTCAATGGGAGGAAAAAATTATGGCAAGAAACACAGGACCAGTATGGCGTATATCTCGTCGTCTTAACTTCTCTATCCTAGAAACAGGTAAAGAATTAAGCAAGAGACCTTATATTCCAGGTCAGCACGGTAGTGCAAACAAGAGAATTAAGCTTTCAAACTTCGGTTTACAACAAGCTGAAAAGCAAAAGATTAGAAATCTTTATGGTTTAAATGAAAAGCAATTCTACAACACTTATTTAAGAGCAGAAAAAATGGAAGGCGTTACAGGTACTAACCTACTTGTATTACTAGAATCAAGACTTGATAACCTTGTATACCGTATGGGTTTTGCAAGAACAAGACGTGGTGCTAGACAACTTGTTAACCATGGACATATCCTTGTAAATGGTAAGAAGGTTGATATCCCAAGTGCAAGAATTCTTCCAGGTGCAACAATTGAAGTTAAAGAATCTTCAAGAAACATGGCAAGCATTGCTGATGCACTAGAAGCTACAGTTGCATACAAGGACTTCGTTGAAGTTGATAAAGACAATAGAAAAGGTAAATTCGTAAGACTTCCTGAAAGAAAAGAATTAAACCAAGAAGTAAAGGAATTACTAGTTGTCGAATACTACTCAAAGTAATAAGTATTTTAAAAACAAGAATCTTATGGTTCTTGTTTTTTTTATACCCAAAAGAAAATGTTGGTTCCCCAACATTTACAATTCATTATATTTAGTACTAGTCCCCTTAGCCTTATCAACAGGATACTTAGCTGCATTTAGTTTAATCTTATCAGTAATAATCTTATCAAGATCCAAGTTACACACATCAGCCATCAAGATACAATAATTCATGACATCTGCTAGCTCTTCCTTAATCTTATCAATCTTATCAAGACAATAAACATCGTCCCTAGACCATTGAAATATTTCTAAAAGTTCACTAGCCTCTAAAGAAATAGAAATAGCCAAGTCCTTAGGATCATGAAATTGTTTCCAATCCCTATCATCCCTAAACTTCAATACTTTATTAACAGTTTCCTTACTAATCTCCATCTATAAAGCCATTTCCTTCTTCAAGATATCACTGACCTCTTTAATTGAAGCCTCAACATCATTATTAACGACATGATACTTATAAACACTGCCTTGCTTGATTTCTCTTTGAGCCTGGTCAATACGCTTATTGACAACCTCTTCCTTCTCAGTTCCCCTACCACTAAGTCTATTTCTTAATTCATCAATACTAGGTGGCATAACAAAAATACTGATACAATCGCTACACTTTTCAATAACCTGAAGACCACCTTGAACATCAATCTCTAAAATAACATTCTTCCCCTTATTTCTCTCTTGTTCAACATAATCTCTTGGTGTTCCATAATAATTCTCAACATATCTAGCATGTTCCAAGAACTTATCATCTTCAATTGCCTTCTTGAAAGTTTCCTTTGACACAAAGAAATAATCCTTACCATCAACTTCACCCTCTCTTGGAAGTCTTGTAGTCATTGAAACAGAAAATTCTAGATTCAATGATTCATCCTTTAATACTTCATGCAAGATTGTACTCTTACCTACGCCACTTGGCCCACTATATACAATAAGTAATCCTTTTTTCATATCAACCATTGTACTACTATCGAGTATAATTATTCTATGGCACTTGATGGAATTATATTAAATAAAGTAAAAGAAGAACTTGAAACGCACTTACCAATGCGTATAAACAAAATTAACTCTACTTCAAACACTGAAGTTATCTTTAATGTACATGCAGATAGAGTACGTACAAACTTGGTTATATCTTTACATAGTGTATACAATCATATTTCTCTATCTAATGAAAATTACACTAACTTTGAAGAACCATCTACTTTTGTAATGGTATTAAGAAAATACTTAACCAATGGTATTATCACTTCAATCACTCAAAATAATTATGATCGTTATTTACTTCTAGAAATAAGAGCACTTAACGAACTATATGATGAAAAGAATTATCTATTAAGCGTAGAACTAATGGGTAAGTATGCAAATTTGATTCTTATTGATAAAGAAACTAACAAGATTATTGATGCCCTTAAGAAGATACCACCTTATCTAAATAATAAGAGAACAATCCTACAAGGAGCTAACTTTGATTTACCTGAAAACCAAAATAAGATAGATCCATTTGAAGATAACAATATAGACTTCAACGAATCATTAGTTAAACAGATCCAAGGCTTTTCTAAACAATTAGAAGAAGAAATACGTTATCGTATGTCTAATGGTGAAGAATATAAGGATATACTAAATGAAATTAAAGATTCTAATAAACTATATATCTCAGACAACAACGATTATCATATTATTCCCTTAACCTATCTAAACAAGGGATATAAAGAATATTCAATTGAAAAAGGTTTTGATACTCTTTATTATCAAGCTAATGAAAAAGAAAGAATTAAGACAGTTACTGAAGACATTTATAAGTTTGTGAAAAGGCAAATCAAACACTTTGATACTAAGGTAATTAAACTTAATCAAAGTCTTATTGACAGTGAAAATCTAAATGAAGATAAGGAAAACGGTGATTTACTATATACCTATTCTAATCTTGAGCAAAAGGGCTTAAAGGAAATTGAAATAATTGACTATGATGGCAATTCTAAAAAGATTAAGTTGGACCCAAAACTTTCAATTAAACAAAATGCCAACAAATATTTCACTAACTATACCAAGAAAAGAAAAGGTAAAGTTTATATTGAGGAACAACTTGATATTGCCAAGAAAGAGCTTGAATACTTCAACGCCTTAAAGGAACAATTGGATATCGCAAGTTATACTGATGCCCTAGAGATTAAAGAAGAATTAATTAAATATGGCTACCTTAGAAAGAAAGTTAATAAGCCTAAAAAGAATAAGAAAATTAATCTTTATCAAGTTGAATACAAGGGTTCTATTATCACCTTTGGCAAAAACAACACTCAAAATGATTATCTAAGCTTTACTTATGCTAAACCTAATAACATGTGGTTCCATGCTAAAGATTATCATGGTGCCCACCTTGTAGTTAACACCGATAATCCAAGTGAAGAAGTATTAAGAATGTGCGCTAATCTAGCTGCCTACTTCTCTAATGGTAGACTATCTTCTAGCGTTCCTGTTAACTATTGTCTTGCGAAAAACCTTAAGAAAGTTAAAGGAACTAAACCTGGTTTTGTGACTATAAAGAACTATAAAACCATCTTTATTGATCCAGAATTAGATGATGATTTAGTCATTAAAGCTATCTAAAATGAAGTTCATAACGAACTTCATTTTATATTTAATAACTTCTTATATTCTAAAGCACTCTTTCTTAACTTTTCTTCAATGATATAGTGATAGAGAATATTGATAACCCCAAACACCACAACAATCAAGTATGCCACAAACAACAAGACAAATTGTTGAGTATCTGGATCATTATTTTCACGATTAACACTCTCGTCAATAGAATCGAAAGTATAAGTATTAACACTCTTTTTTCTAAGCAACAAATAAGAACCCTGACCCTGTCCAATAAAAGTCACACTATCCTTTGACCAATAAGTCTTACACTTAACAATATCACCGTTTTCTTCAAGACAATAAACACTATAGATACTACTTGGATCCATGTCCTTAGGTTTAATTGAATAAATCATTTCACCTTCTTGATCAATTCTTCTTAAATTCAATGAGAAAGTTGACTTAAAGGCACAAACACTCTCAAATCCATAAGCCTCACCAATTTCTTCTAACTTATTATAAGAAGACCTACTAATATCCCTTATATGCACATAATAAGTATTCTTAATTAGCCCATCAAACAAGGTCCTTTTAGCTAAATTAGTATCCACATTAACACATAGTCCTGAAATAGATACATCTAAGTCGCTTTGGAAAACCACGAAATTTAAATAATCGTTGTATTCATTAAACAACATATCATCCAATATTCTTAAATCATCAAAACTAAAATAATACTTTGTATCCTTTAAATAGCCCTTTAACTTCTCTAACTCATCAATATCATAAGTACCATCTTCCTTATATGAATTGATATTCTTATTAGCTAAATCAGCTATTATTGTCTTATTACTATTCTCTACAACATTTATCTTTTGACTAACACTTTCACCACAATAGGTAATAGTAATATCTTGTTCGCCCACCTCAGTATTATCAAAACCACTAATCATATCACTAGTAATATTCTTAATACTATTAGAACCATTGGCATAATTGATTCTAATCTTTGCGTTCTCTAAGTTTAAATATGAATTTACATCTAATTCATTATTAGGGAAGCTATAGACACTAATACCCTTTATTTCCTTATATTGAGCTATATTATCATGATCAAAACCAACAAATTCAAAACCATCTTTAACAGGTTTAATCAAAGGTGATTCAACACCCTCTAAATTATTAAAACTCAATGAACTTTCATTATTAAACAAGCCATCACCAAAGTCATAAGTAATTTGTTCAAGCTTATTTTCATGCATCTTATCTTCATTAATTAATAAATCAAAGACTTCCTTATCAACATAAGCCACATTCTTTTCAAAGTCATATTTATAATCAGCACTTAAACTCGCATCTATTTGAACCTTATAAGACTTTTCATTCTCACCTAGGATAATTAAAGAATAATTATGTAAATCATATAAGCGATACATACGTTTACTTAATTCTTCATCCTTATAGAAAGTTAAACGATTTAAATCATAGATAATACCTAGACAATAAGAATCCAAATCCTTACCACCTAAGGCCTTATCGAACAAATAATAATTAGAAGATATGTTCTCGCCATAATAAGCATCCAAAGTATTAAACAAAGTATAACCAGATAACTTATCACCCAAGAAAGTTCCCCCATATAAAGAAGAATGATAATTACCATTATGATTAGACAAAATATACTTATCAAAAGAATAGATAGACTTATCTATACTCTTATAAGCATTATCATTTCTTTCCTCATCATTATCATAGGCATTATTAGTAAATAAATCATGATTCACATAAGCCTTGAGACTTTTAGCACTTGAACTCTCACGCATCGAAATAGCCAAAGAATTCATCGCATTAGTCCCAAAGATATTTTGATAGATAAAGAAAGAATCTAAATTATCATAATATTCGCTTCTATTAACAACACCATTTGCCCCATCATTAATATCATCATTATATTTATCCATGCGGCCTATAATCTTTAATTCATTCTTAAAGAAATCATCAAGTTCTTTAGCACTATAATTAGACAAACTTCTAAAAGATAAATATTGGAAGTAACTATAAAAAGGAGCCTCACTATTAACCGCATTTTCATGAGTACCACTTCGATAATCATCGCTCATTACTTTGAAATCTTCATAAAAATAATGACCATCATAGCTATAATAATCTTTATTTTCTTCTAAAAAATCAGGAGCCTTATCTAGTTTATAAACCTTTGCGTAATAGTCACTATTTAATTGGGTCTTAATAAGATGAGCTAAATCACCCTCTAGATTACGATATAAAGACACTCTTACATTTAATGAATCAAAAGGACGCAAGATAACAGAATCAAAACTAGTAGTACCTACATCTCCTGCATAGGCAAACTCTACATTATCGCCGCTTCTATCAAGATATAAGCCATCCTTACCGTAACAGCCATTAATAGAAGTAGTGTCATTTCTTCTTAAAGAACGATAACCAACATTCAAGCTACATTCATCATTGGTTTGAAACTCAACGATACCGTATTCCATGAATAAAACAGTATCTCCTTGAGCTAACACCAAATTCTCATAATCCTCTAGATTATTATTGTAAAAGCTTAATGCTGAATTATAACGTTCAAAAGTCTCAACTACCTCACCATTTGAGGCATCATATACAACATATTCATCTTCTGCGTGCACATCAAAAGCTGCGAACACAAAAATCGCAACTATTAAAAAGATAAAACTTAAAGTCTTCTTATAATTTAGCACCATTAAAATGAATCTCCCCGGGTCAAGACCCGGGGTATCTTACCCTAAGCGATGCAAATGTTACTTAAACAAATGTATCTGCTTATAATCCTCGCAATCTTGTCCCTGATTTTTTACGTAATCTCTTATTACTGTTTCGTTTGTATTTTTACCCACTGTCGCAACGAAGTATCCGTCGCTCCAAAACTGTCCACCCCATAACCATTTCTTTACCTCAGGACATTCAAGGAATATCTGCCTTGCAGTTATTGACTTGATTATCTTTATTAATTGAGATGGAGAATAATTTGGAGTACTTTGAACTAAGAAATGTACGTGATTATTATCTGCTCCTATTTCAAGAAACTTGATGTAATCATATCTTAGTTCTATCTCTTGGCAGATATTCCATAAGTGGGCTTCTACATTATCACTAAAAACGGAGCGACGATACTTCGCCGGACATACAAAGTGATATACAAGATTGCTTACATTGTGGCTCAAGGCCACATACGTACTATGTTCTTTTTGCATCGCTCTTCCTTTAGCGATATTTTATCACTAAAGGAAGACCATACGTTGCAAGCAACGGGGAAAACCCCAAGGAAGCTCTGACCTGTCAAAGACATGTCACTCGCTTATTTTACAATATTTGTGAAAAAGTACAAAATTTTAGAAAAGACCAGGCAATAAATTAGCCAAATATATACCAATCACAAAAGAAGATACATTGGCCACTAGTGCATACAACACACAATGCCATTTCTTCTTTTTAAACACAATACAATAGAAAATAGACTCTATCACAAACACTAATAATTCTAGTAATAAATAAATTAAATAGTAGCCATATCCTGTATATACATTTAATAAAACATTTAAAATAATTTGAGTTATCACATTAATCAACAAGATATACAATAATTCCTTATTTCTGAATTTAAACAATAAACCTATCAACACCTCAACAGCTACAGTAATAAGCATTCTACATGCCAAAGCCCTTATTTCATTTTTAAATTCATATGATTTGTACATATCAAGTCTTTGATTACCACTTAAACTATCATCATATTCAATAGAACTTATATCAACCCCATCCATATCCACTGTGTAATAGGTATCAAAAGCATATCTTTTACATATATCACTCACCGCAAAAGCATTCGATTCTGGATAATACAACAAAACCTTAAACTCATTAGGCGGATAATAGCCCCAAGATAATTCCTTTGTATCACTTACAAGCCAAGCCCATTGTAAGAAATAAAAACCATCACTATCTTCATAATTCACAAAAGCTTCCCAAATATCTCTATCCACAAAGTTTAAATTAATATCTTCTTCACTACCATTCCAAGCACTTGCAGGACCTGTAGACTCTTCCTTAGCCAACAGTGTACCATAGCACAATTCATCACCCATATTCTTAAACTTTATCGTTACAGAAGGCTTTGGACCAGTATCTCCACTAACGCCAATAGGAAACATTACAAGAACACATAAGAATACAATTATTAATTGACTTAACTTTCTTTTCATAAGGAACCTCCTTGTTATCTTCATTATACAAAAAAACTAGATTTCTCTAGTTTTCTTTCGGTCTAACATCAAAACCACAATCAATTTCAAGTACCTTATACCCAAAATCATCATTAGTCTTAATCTTCCCACTCAATATATCGTTTAACACGATATCTACTTTTTCATCAGTATCCAAGAAGGCATCACACGCAATGGTCAAATCATTCACTGGATTTATTTCCAATAATTTTTGATGAAGTAGTTCTCTATTTGTCATTTGATTTTAGTCCTCCTAAAAATCCTATACTCATTATAACCGTTATTTTCAGCTACATAAATATAACCATCAATGTATTCGATAATATATCTATCATTGAGATGTTTGGAATAATAATTGGTGTTCATTGCATGAAAAACAATACCATACTCTTTTTTAGTTAACTTTAATGTAGGCAACGATACCTTGTAATAATAACTTTTTAAAGTTTCTTTTGAATTTTCTTCTCGAAAATCATCCTCTAACTTATCAATATTTTCTTTCTTTTCATTCATATATTTTTCTTTTTATCGCCAAAAAACCTTATTTAAATCTAGAAAAGATAAAGTGTCTTAAAGTTCTTAAAGTTAAAAGATGAAATAGGAATATTCTTCTTAAGAGCGACTTTCCTATTAATATCAACCACATAAGTTTTTTCTATTGAACCAATCTCATATATTTCACTAAGTAACTTGAAATTCTCTTCCATCGTTAAACGACCATCAAAGATTACCTCCAAAGTCTTTTTTTTCTTCACAATAATAAATCTTAGAATAATCTTATTCATAGGCTATTGTCTTTAATATCCTTCCCTTATTACCCTTAAGATAATAAGCATAATTATCTTTTAAATCTTCTTTCTCATCATAGTAGAACAATCTTTGTTTAAAAAGACCATCCCTTAACCACAATATCTCATCATAATCCTTGTCTTTTAAAGAACTATCATATAAACACACCTTAACATTCTCACAAGTCTTATAAACATCACTAAAGTAATCAATAAGTTCTTGATCATTACCAGTAATCAACACCTTCTTATTCACATTAAAGTAAACCTTATCCCTGTTTTTAATATCAAAACCAGCTAAGATTCCCTTATTAGAAGATTCAAACTCTAAAGTATCTGGAATATAATCAATATAACTTGGATATTGGCTCTCTTCTATGTCTAATTCATTAATAAGACAAGGTATAAAACCATATTGGCCATTATAGAAAGAATCATTTAAATCAAAATTAGAAGATGAAAAGACATTCAACAAATCTTGTTTATCCTTATATTCAATCACCAACTTATGCTTAAATGAATTCAACAAACGGAAATTCATCGTCGATACCTTAGTTAAACATATAACATTTACATGAGTCACTTCACTTCTTTTCAATAAAGAAATAAGCGATTCATTAATACTATCATCATAAGCTGACAAACAATTATAATCCTCAATAACTAAAGTTAATTCCTCATTTGTTTTCTTCAACTTCTTAAACAAATAAACAACATCATCAATCTCTTCATAAACCAAAGAATCCGAAATATACTTACCCTTATATTTTTTAGAGGCAATCACAATCGTCTTTCTATTTATTTGATTAAGAATTGTATTAATCTCATTACTTCTACTTGAACAAATAAAGATATTCTCATTAGAACCAATAGTCAAGATATCCTTATAATGATTTCGATAATCATCTATCTGACCAAAAACGATCTCATCAAACTTCTTATATTCATTTCTTAACTCAATTATCTCTTTCTTTTGAGGCTTCTTAAAATCAATACTTGTAACCTCGATATTCATATCCCTTGTCGTATCAATTATCTTATTAGTCACATAAGAAGCTATAGTCTGTCTTTCCTGTTGTTTATAAGACTTCTTAGATATTACATTTAAACGATTATCCAATAAAGAAACCTCATAGTCATCCTTATCATCGATATCCTTCTTACTATAGAAACTCTTTGCCAAATAAATGTTCTCATCAACACTCAAATAAAACTGTCCAGCTTCCGTTAAATAAGCAGCATCCTTGCGTTTAATGATGTCATTAGAATCCTTCTCACTCAATACTTTTAAGGCAATCTTAAACCTACTATTTGACCAAATTTCATCATCTATTGCGCCACTTGGCCTTTGGGTAGCTAATATTAAATGAACGCCTAAACTTCTACCGATTCTAGAAAAAGAAATTAATTCCTTAATAATAGTTGGATTATCCTTCTTTAACTGTGCAAATTCATCTACCACAATCAACAAATGTGCCATCTTAGGAAAACCAAAATTTTGATAATCAGAATCCAAATAATCATCAATATTCATAATCGAAGTCATTAACTTATTAGACAACTTTTTAAACAAAGTCTGTCGTCTTTTACATTCATGATCTAACGCCACTATCATCCTCTCAAAACCTGATGGCTCTAGATTGTCAATTGATCCCACAATATGAGGTATAGTTCCTTTTTGACTTGTCAAAGATTCCTTAATACCACCGCCCTTATAATCAATAAGAATAATATTTAGATAATCAGGACGATACCTAATACACAGCGACAACAACATCGACACAATTAACTCTGATTTACCACTTCCAGTTGTACCTGCAATAAGACCATGTGGCCCCAAATTTCTTTCATCCAAATCAAAATACAATAATTCTCTTCCCATATAGGCAAAATCAGCCCTTAGACCAACTTGTTTTTGTTTATAAAAAGATTCGATATCGAAATTATTAAACACTTCCTTAAAAGTTAAATCACCCTCATCACTTCTTATTTTTTGATAATCACTAAGCAGTTCACAAGCATCCTTAAAATCAATTGCCTTCTCATTATAAGTAAATTCATATTCTTCTTTCCCCTTGATTATTCCCTTATTATCTTTGAAATAAACAACACTCTCACTATCCTTATAAATATTATTCTCATCTTCCACAAAATACATAAGAATAATATTAGGATTAGTAAAATGATAATCCAAACGACTATTAGCCATTAGAACCAGAGGTTTATCCAACTTTAAATTATTTAATTCCTGTAACTCCTTATATTCTCTTAATGTTAAACGACTATCATGATAAATAATCGAAGGAATATTAAAGAACTCATTAAATTCATCCAAATCCTTACTATAAAGGGCGACATAATAATCATCATAATGATACTTAACAGACAACTCTAAAAGAAATTTCTTTAATAGATAATTCAATCTATTCTTATTTGCCACAATACTAATCAAATGATAATTCTTCAAATCCAAGAAATAAGGATACTTCTCAATATGAGTCAAACCATAATTAATACTATTTAATGTTTCATTAATATCAGCATCGTTTGTCTTATTAAGCTCTATATGCTTATCATATTCAACAAAGCCCAAACTTAAATTAAGAAACAAAGGACTCTTATTGGTGATGTAAAATAACTTTTCATCATTAAATTCACCATCAAAGAAATAAGTATTCCTTTCCTTAAGCACTTCCCTTATATTATTTTGAATACCAGTTTTATAATCCACAAGATAATCTAAATATGCATCCTTTTCCCTCTTAATCTCTAAATTATTAGTCCTACTTTCATTAAGACGAGTAAGAATCGGCCACAAGACACCGGAAATCACCATCATAAAAGGCATAATCATATAAACCAAAGAATTTGTAAGATCATTACCATCCAAATAATTCTTATAGACATTAATCGAAGCCACAAAAATCATCGCCAAAGACATCGTTAAACTAGGACCAATCTGATAAACAAGAGGCTTCTGTTTAATCTTTCTAAGTTCGTTATACTTTTTAATCTCGGGAATCTCTATGATTTTAGGCTCATTCAACAAATAATTATGAGTTAAAGGCTTAACATTCTCATAAATAATTGATAGCTCATCCAACTGCTTTTCCTTAATCCTATTTTCAACTAAAAAATTATTGATATATAAGAAATCATCATAATAATAGAAACTAAAATTATAAAAAGAAACAAAATCACCACTGCACAATTCTTCATCACTATAAGCCTTACCATTTAAAAGTAAAACAGGCGCATTAGTCTTAAGCTTATGATCCTTATACATCAGATAATACTCTTTCAACAATAAATCCTTATTCTCAATATTAGCCTTAGGCGAACTAATATATAAGAAAGGCTCATTATTATAAAGCTTATAATCATCGATACCCTTAGAATCACTATATACAAACAAGTTGATTTCACTTATTAAATCACTTGTCTTAATCACATACTTACGCTGCTCTAATTTTCTAACTTTATCACGGTCACTAAAGAAAAAACCCTTATTTAAACAAATATAAAGGTGGCCACTCTTATCTACAATCTCAATACCTCTATATTTAAAGGGTAGGATATTTTTAGTAATCTCTACCCTTAACAATTCATTCCCGTCTTGAATTAATATAAACATGCTTAGCCCTCACTCACCAACACATTAATCGATGCACTATATTTATGGTCCTTAGTAGAAACAACAACCTCACTAGCTCCCTTTTTAATACCATAAACAATACCATTATTAACAGTAACTACACTATTATCCTTACTGCTATATTCCAAATCATTTAAACTATATTTACTAGGTAAACCCTTAATTTCTATTTGATATGACTCTCCAAGTTTAATCACCTTAGAATACTTATTCAAAAGAATCTTATCCGCATTAATTGGACCTGAATCATCCTTGTTTGTCTTTAAACGATCCTTTCTTGTACACTTATCCACAAAGACAAAATTCTCTATATGACTCTTATTCTTAAAAACCTGATTCTTCTCATCTAAAAGTTCAATGTCCCGAGACATACCTAACCTTGACAAGACAGTCTTTGGTGTATTAAATCTTAACTTCAACATCCAATTCAAAGACAAATCACCACAAACCTTCACGTCTCTATTTTCTTTAGCCAGATCATCATAAGTACTATAAGCTTCATCCACGTTTAATTTCTCATGATTACCATCTTCATCAAATAAATGTAAAGTTGTACCCACCTTAGCCTTAATACCCAAATCAGCCTCGATATCCATTAAACAAGCCTTAGCAGCCTCAAGATTAAAATTAAGGCCAACCGCAGCCGATGAAGAACCACCAATCTTTAGATTCACATCACGATCATTCTCATTAATAAAACGAATCTTACCATTTCGATTCTCAAAACCCTTAGAAGACTTATTCGCAACAACTATTTCAACCTTACCTGAAGTATAAAACTTTGCCAAAACCTCTACATTAAAAAACAATGTCGGTACACCCTCAATTGGAACCTTTAATTCACAAATCTTGATAGTAGCCTCAGTTTCATCACTTTTATCCTTAATCATCGACTTAGCTAAATTCACAAAAGAAGATGAATCTAAGTCCTTTAAATCTAAGTAACAATTCTTATAACGGCCAATAGAAACACCAATTTCCTCTACCGTCTTATAATCAAGTTTCAAATAAGCATTCTCAATATTATCCGTTTTAAACTTCCAAATATAAGCAGGCTTCAAGTTAGAAACACTTATATCATAAAAGAAATTCAAACCATCAACATTCTTAGAAATCCTAGCATCGATGCTACTTCTTGTGATCTTATAAGATACATTAAAACCATCCTTAGTAAAACGCTTTGTATCGCCACCTGCTAAAAGCTCACGATTATTATTCACATAAGCTTCTGTATCATAATCAGTTTCAACCACTATTGCCTTAGTCAAATCTAATTCACTATTATCGGATATCTCAAGACTCTCAAATATCTCATCAAAAGTTGCTTCCCTTGTTAAGTAAGCATCATTATGGAAACCTGTGATAATCACAAAACAATCGTCTTCTTCTAAATAAACCAATTCACCAGACTTTAAATTAGCACTCGTCTTTAAATAAGCACCATCTTTCTCATATACTCTAATTTTTTTATATTCTTCTTTATAAGTTACTTCTTCTTTTCTTTCTATTTCCTTGTTGTTGATTAAACTTACAGCCTTCTTAATAGCCTCTAAGGCATCCTTTTTATTAACTAGCTCATCATCAGACTTAACTCTTTTAATAATTCCCTTTTTCTTTAAAGCCTTAACACTTGTATCATCATTCTCAATTAAATTATTCAAAGTTAAAGCAAAATACCCATAAGTTAAATACTCAGGATATTCTTCATCATCAACTACCTTAAAAGCTATTAAATCAGCTATACTCTCATCAACATTCTCACCCCTACCTAGCCCACTATCTCTAACCAAAGTATTGATATAGTCGCTAGTTAAATAAGGCTCACTCGCCTTACATGATGCTAGTGTCAAAGACACCAGCATCACCATAAGACAAGCGATTAACTTATTCAAAATTCGACGCATTAGAACTTAAAGTAGACTCTAAAGAATCATAAGAAGAAACGGTATAATCAAGATACTTTGCATACTCTTCAATCGTTTGACTCTCATCAATGAAACGAGTTGAAAAACGCTTAAAACGTTCAACAATAGCCTCGCCTGCTGTACCCTTCCAAACACCTGTTAAATCATTCATCATCTTAGAGATATCATTTAAGATATCATCCATGCTGGCATTAATGCTGCGGATATTGTTTGCGGCAGCACTCACTTCTGGTAACGTAATTCTAATATTATCCATATACTATCCTTTCAATTTTCCTGCACAATTTGTTAATTCATCCTGAGTCTCGCGATATGCCTTAGCACTGGCACGCAAGAACTCCGAATACTGACGCATAATTAGAGAAATCTGTCTTAGATCCTCCTCAAAAGATCTAATTTTACCTGAGAAAGCCTTGTTATCCTTACCTCCCCAATTAGTCTCTAATCGATCAACTTCGCTATATAGTGAATTAAACAATCTTTGGTAATCACCATCAGCACTCTCAACTCTAGTAGCAGTCTGTTCTAAGCTACTTGGATCAACATTAATCATGTTATTCATAATTCTTTTCCATCCTTTCACTATATATTTGCCGACAAACCCTAAAATTCCTACCCCAAAATTAAAAAAAGGAGAATTTTTTCTCCTTAAGCTAATAAAACGCTATCATTCACAATCTCATTTCCAGTAACATTCTCAAACATCTTAAGCAAATCAGCCACCGTCAACTTCTTCTTTTCTTCACCACTTATATCTAAAACAATCCTACCCTTATCCATCATAATCAAACGATTACCATACCTTAGGGCATCCTTCATATTATGAGTAACCATAAAAGCAGTTAAATTATGCTTATTAATTATCTCCTCAGTCTTAGATAAGACAACTGTTGCCGTACCTGGATCAAGCGCTGCTGTATGCTCATCCAAAAGTAACAACTTAGGCTTAACAAGCGTTGCCATCAAAAGCGTCAAAGCCTGTCTTTGACCACCCGACAACAAACCAGCCTTACTCTTAGGACGATCCTCTAAACCAAGATTTAAAGTCTTCAAATCATTGATATATTCTTCCTTTTCACCCTTAGACATACCAAGCCTTAAAGTTCTAAGTCTACCTCTTCTTTTCGCCAAAGACATATTCTCAATAATAGACAAATCAGGACAAGTACCAACACGAGGATCCTGGAAAACTCTACCTATATACTTAGCTCTTTTATACTCTGGCATCTTAGTAACATCTAAATCATCTAGATAAATCTTCCCTGAATCCGCAATTACGCTGCCACTCAATAAATTCAATAATGTAGACTTACCAGCACCATTAGAACCAATAACCGTAATAAAATCACCATCATTAATCAGCAAATCGACACCATTTATCGCATGAACTTCATTAGCGCTATGAGCCTCAAAAGTCTTATATAAACCTTCAACCTTAAACACGCTTCTTACCTCCCTTATTCGCAATGATAATAGCCACTGCAACCACAATAGCCGTAAACAATTTCATATCATTGGCAGAAATAAAATTAGTATTTACCACAAAAGTTACAATTAAACGATAAATTATCGAACCAACCACAACACCAATCAGACACACCGCAAAATATTTATCCTTAAACAATACTTCGCCAATGATGACACTTGCCAAACCAACCACAATAGCACCAATGCCCATCGTCACATCAGCATAACCATTATATTGAGCAACCAAAGACCCACTTAGGGCAATAAGGGCATTAGACAACATCAAACCCGCAATAATTGTCTTATCAGAATCAACACCATTGGCCCTAATCATCTTATCGTTATTACCTGTTGCCACTACTGAAAAACCAAATTCGGTATTAAAGAACCATACAAGTAAAACAATCAAAATAACAACCACAATCAAACCCAAGTAGATAGCCCCGTCTCTATCCCTTGTTAAACCAAGCATATCCTTTAACTTAGTTAATAATGTTACTGATTGAGTCAAAGGAATATTAGCCTTGCCCATAATTCTTAGATTAATAGAATACAAACCAGTCATTGACAAGATACCCGCAAGAAGTGAAGGCATCTTAAACTTAGTATGCAAAACACCTGTCACAAGTCCTGCCAAAGCACCCGCAATAAGGGCTAATATACAAGATAATAATGGATCCATTCCTCTTACAATATTAGAAGCGCAAACGGCAGCGCCCAATGTAAACGACCCTTCACTTGTTAAATCTGAAATATTCAAGAAACGATAAGATAAATAAACACCAACAGCCAACACTGACCACAGTAGGCCTTGTGATAAAGCAGAAACAACAATTGCCATACTTACTTACCTAAATCATTACCCTTTTCAATAATAGATTCAGGAATTGTATAACCAATTCTTTCTGCCACCTTAGAGTTATAGTAAACCTTACCACTGTCTTCATAAACAATAGGCATAGTAGCTGTATCGCCACCATCTAACACTTTCTTAACAACTTCACCAGTTAACTTACCAAGTTCATAGTAATCAATGCCCACATTAGCCAAACCGCCATCACTAACCATCGCAGCAGCACCAACAACTACTGGTAGTTTATATTCTTCTGCTGATTGTAAAACACTACCCATAGAAGCAGCCAAATTATTATCAGTAGGGATATAAATAAGTTCTACATTTTCCTTAGCCAAAGCAGTAATAGTCTCACTTGTAGTATTCTTATCAGGTGTAGTCTTAACTACACTTTCAATACCTGCAGCTTCTAAAGCCTTAAGCATTTCATCAGCTTGTAATTCAGAATTAGTCTCACTAGATGTATATAAAATACCTACTTTAGAAATATTTGGTACAAGTTCCTTAATTAAAGCAACTTGCTTATCACTTGAGAAATAATCACTAACACCAGTAATATAAGAACCTGGCTCTTCATTTGACTTAACCAAACCAGCACTTACATAATCAGTAATCGCAGTACCCACGATTGGTGTATCAACATTTGTATTCATTAATACTTGAGCACAAGGAGTCGCAATAGCCACAATCACATCACAATCACCATTCACCAAACTATCAGCCATTGTCGTTAAATTAGATTGATCACCCTCTGGATTTTGATAAACATACTCGATATTATCATAGCCATTTTCCTTAAGATAATCCTTTATACCCTCTCTTGCCTCATCCAAAGAACCATGAGTCATGAGCTGCAAAATGCCAACCTTAATAGTAGAATCATCTTTCTTAGTACCACAAGCACTTAAACTAAGCACCATCAACACAGATAATAAGATTACCATTACTTTCTTCATAAATATATCCTCCTAATAAAAAAGACCCACCATCCAAAGGACGAGTGAGTCTTCGCGTTACCACCTTTATTCATCAATATATTACTATATTGACCTCTTTAACCACTAACATGGTCTAGTTCGATAACGGGAACAACCGAGCACATCTACTACAATTTCAATAGCTAACATAAATGAGGAATTCACAAGACCCTATATAACTGTTTTCAGCACCCACAGTCTCTCTTTAATATAGCCAATCCTGTTACTAGTTCATCTATAACGTTTATAAAAATATATTAGCACTATTTTTCGATGTTTCAATATTTTTTCAGAAAATTATTTTCTAATTTTGATTAGTTTTTTCATTTTTAATCAACAAAGACTTAGCTTTCAATTCATTCTTAGGATTCCTTTTTAAATATCTATCCTTAGAAGCATAGCCATAAATGGTCTTTATAATAAGAATCAAAGAAATAAAATTCAACCAAATCTTAAAGCCTTTGACACTAAACCATTCATAAGGAACGCTAACCTTATCCACAAAAGATAAAAAAGATAAGAAAAACGCAAATAACAAGTAATAATAAGTCCTATTACGTAGTTTCTTCCAAAATTCTTTCCTCTTAGGTCTAATGATAATAAGCATCATCAAACAAGCAATTACCACCAAAGAAGCATATAGCTTATCCATAATATAGGTATCAATAAAACATACCGCAATGTTGATATGCATCAAAATATATATAAAAAAACTAAATATTCTTTTCATTTAAAATATTTAAAACCCCATGTAAATCATCAAAAATATAATCAGCTTCACTTTGATCAATAAAAAATCTACTACCATCCCTAGCCAAAGTACAAATACCCGCATTCTTGCCAGCCTTAATACCCGTACTAGAATCTTCTATAACCAAAGTTTCACTTCTATTAACACCAAGTCTTTCAATAGCCTTTAAATAAATATCGGGACTAGGCTTAGGATTTTTTACATCTTCATCAGATAAAAGTAAATCAAATTCATTTAAGCCAGTATCGGAAATAAACTTATTCAACATATCTCTAGAAGATAAAGTACAAATAGCTAGCTTATAGTCACATAACTTAGACAAAACATCCTTGACATCATCAAAAAGATAATCATTATAATCCATTGGATGCATACTAAAGTACTCATCATAGCTCTTCTTAGTTTCATCATAAGACAAACCACTCAACAAAGACATCGTCTTATAAGTATCATCCATATTCAAACCAACAATTTGATAGATATCACTTTTATTTACATCACGATATTGTAAGACCCACTTATAAGACATCTCGGTATAGTAGCGCTCTGAATCCACCAAAGTACCATCCATATCAAACAAAATCGCCTTAATCATTTCTGCATATACCTTAATTCATACTCGATATTCTTCTCAACTTGTTTAAAAGTAAAAATAAACATTGGAAGTAAATATACAACACCGCCAAACCAAGCTAATTGATCAGTGAAAGTAATCGCATCAAACTTATAAATAGGCACAAAAATAGACGCAAAGACACTTCTAAGAATCATCTCAATAATACCAGCCAACATGGCTCTATTAGAATAACCAAGGCCCTGTAAAGCCATTCTAGACACCATAAGCATACCCAACATTGGATAGAAATAACCAAGTCTTCTTAAATAATCATAAGAAGCATCTAATGCCTCAACTTCTTCAAGTGAAATAAACAAAGCACTTAAAGTTCTACCAAAGAAGAACAAGATAACACCAGCCATCACGCCATAGACAATACCAATCTTTAAGCCAACGCCAAAGCCTTCCTTAATACGCTTAGCCTTTCTTGCCCCATAGTTTTGTGATAAGAAAGTAGAAGTAGCGATACCAAAGGCATCAAAGGGACACATCATCAATTGTTTAATCTTAGCACCAGCCGCAAAACCAGATACATAAGTTGTGCCTAAACCATTATTAGCTGACTGCATAACCATTGAACCGATAGCTGTAATTGAAAGTTGTAAGCCCATAGGTAAACCCATATTCAATAAATGTAGACAATGTTTCATGCTGATATGTCTATCTTCCTTGTCAACATGTAATACTTCAAATTTCATCAATATTAAGCCAAGACACAATAGACCACTCACTGCTTGAGAAAAGATAGTCGCAATGGCAGCACCAGCACAACCCCATCTTAAAACCAAGATACAGAAAAAGTCTAAGAAAATATTTAAAATAGCTGAAAAAGCTAAGAAATAAAATGGTGTCTTCGAATCACCAATTGATCTTAAAATACCACTTAAATAGTTATATAAAAGTGTAAAGGGAATACCCGCAAATATCACCACGATATAGCTATATGAGCTACTATAAATCTCACTATTTACCTTTAATAAAGATAAGATTTGTGGTGTAAGCACAACTGTTAATAAGGTAATAAGAATCGCAAAAATAAAAGTTAAAACAGCTCCATTAAACACATATTTCTTCAAATTCTTTAAATCATTAGCCCCAAATCTTTGAGCTACCGGAATCGCAAAACCCTGTGTTAAACCCTGACAAAAACCTATTACTAAAAACTGCACACTAGTAGTTGAACCAACACCAGCCAAAGCTACTTTACCTAGTGTTTGACCAACAATAGCAGTATCTACAATATTATAAAATTGCTGAAAAAGATTACCCAACAAAAGCGGTATTGAAAAAGCTAATATCAATTTAAGAGGATTACCCTCAGTCATTTTTCCCGTATTCACGTTTTATTATTATACTCGTAATAAAAAATATGTATACCCCCAACTTGGTGAATTAAGCATACTTATATAGATGATATAATTTCTAAAAAGGAGGTAGCCCCTATGTTAGACTATCGATACGATACTCAATTATTAATTGAAGGAAATAACCTAAACGAAGATGAAATAAACAATTACTTTAATCAAAACTTTAAAGGTGATTGTTTACTAGCTGTTGGCGATAATGAACTAATCAAGATTCATTTTCATACTAATGAGCCATGGAAAGTATTAGAATACTGTGCCTCACTTGGCGAAATCTATGACATTGTTGTTGAAGACATGGACAGACAATCTAGAGGACTGAAAGGATAATAAGTGGAAAATAAACCGGTAAAACTTACTACTATTGAAGAACTTGACACTTTCTTTAAAGAAAAAGGTATTTCTAGTGAAAAAACCCGTTTCTTTATTAATGAAAATAGAAACGATCCTAAATGCTTCGGCATCTATAAAGAAGGCGATGAATATATTGTCTACAAAAACAAAGCCAATGGTCAACGTTTCACAAGATATAAGGGGAACAATGAATCTATTGCGGTTAATATTTTCTTTTCTAAATTAGTTGATGAAATGGATCTAAGAACCGGTCTAAAAAAAGAAAAAGAAAAGAAAAAGAAAAAACCAAAAGACATCGCTGCCTTTATCATTTTCTTTGCGGTTATAGGGCTCTATGCACTTCTTTATTTCACAGGACCTAAAAAAGGCTACTACATCATCAACCAACAACCATACTACTACTATAATAATGTGTGGTACTTCTTTGATGATTTGGTAGATGATTGGCTAATCTATTCAGGTACTCCTGAAGATTATGAAGAATATTATGTCGGAAAAGACTATAACAGTGAATATGATTTTAGCGATGTTACCAAATCAAAAAACTACACTTCAAATACCCATTCAGACAGCGACTTTGATGACTATGATTTCGACTCATGGGACTCAAGCGATACCGATTGGGATTCTGATTGGTAATGTATCCGTTTTCTTTTAAAAACTTATTGAATTTATAATAGGCCGTATTAAACTATTTAAGTATGAAACTATTTGACAAGAAACTACTTAAATACACTTGGCCTATTTTTATTGAATTAGTACTACAACTTTTAGTAGCCAATATCGATAAAATCATGGTCAACCAAGTATCGAATACTGGAGCCAGCGCTATCGCCAACGCCTCTAGTATCATGGACCTATTGATTATTGCCTTCACAGTAATCTCATTATCAGTTACCATTCTATGTTCTCAACTATTCGGTAAAGGAAAGACAGATAAAATTGAACAATTATATGCGCTGGGAATCATCGTGAATGGAGCCTTTGGCTTTATTATCTCTATTGTCCTATTGTTGTTTGGTAGAAACATCTTTACTCTAATGAAAATCCCTAACGATTGTATGAGTGAAGCCTTAATCTACTTAAACATTTGTTCCCTAGGCCTAGCCTTTCAAGGAATCTTCTCAACCTATAGTGCTATGTTTAGAAGCAATGGTTGGATGAAACAATCAATGTTGGCATCAACCATCATGAACGGCTTAAACATTGTAGGCAACTACTTCTTAATACCACACTTAGGAGTAGCCGGTGCTGCCATCTCTTCTGTATTATCAAGAATTATTGGTTTAACATTCTTAATAATCATCTTTAACTTATTAAGTTCAATAAAAGTAAACTTTAAATGTCTAAATCCATGGCCTTCTGCCTTGCTAAAGACCATGTTAAAAATAGGACTACCGAGTGGTGGTGAAACCGTATCCTACAACGCATCACAAATGGTCATCCTAACAATGGTAAATATGCTAGGCAATTCTATCGTCAAAGTAAGAACCTTCGCCTACATGTATGCCATGATTGGTTATTTATTGGGTTGTGCTTTATCACAAGCATCTCAGGTAATTATTGGTTACATGATTGGTGAAGGAAATAAAGACTTAGCCTATCAAGAAGCCAAGAAAGCTACCATCTTATCAGTTATTCTAAATGGTACAACTGCCTTATTAATATTTATATTCGCAGAACCACTATTCTCACTATTTATAGATAAAGAATTATTGCATATTGCGAAAAGCGTAATGTTTGTAGACTTTATCCTTGAAATAGGAAGAGCCATAAACATGACCTTAGTAAGAAGCTTACAAGCAGTTGGTGACATTAAATTCCCTGTAATCTGTGGCATCCTTAGTATGTGGTTTATATCCATCCCTATTGCCTACTACTTTGGCTTTGTCCAAGGCTTAGGACTTATGGGCATTTGGATTGGTATGGCGAGTGATGAATGTCTAAGAGGCATAATATTTATCATCAGATGGGAATCTGGTAAGTGGCGTAAGAAAGACTTAATTAATAATTTGTAGTTTAAAGGCCATCATATGATGGCCTTTTAGATTTCATCAATTAAACAAACAGCCTGGGCAATTGCACCTTCGCCTCTACCCACAAAACCCATCCTCTCAAAACATGTCGCTTTAACATTAACAAGCGAACTATCGATACCTAAAGTATTCGCAATATTCTCTTTCATAGTATCAATATAAGGAGCCATCTTAGGCTTCTCAATGATAATCAAACTGTCGATATTTACCACCCTATAGCCATGAACCTTGAGCATATCCTTAGTCTTTTCCAATAAAACTAAAGAAGAAATATTCTCATACTTAGCATCCTTGTCAGAAAAATGAGTACCAATATCCCTTAAGCCCATAGCTCCGATCAAAGACTCAATAATCGCATGAAGCAGTACATCTGCATCACTATGACCCAAAAGCCCTTTCTCATAAGGAATCTTCACGCCACCAATAATCAAATCCCTACCTTCAACTAAACGATGCACATCCTGCGATTGACCTATTCTCATAACAATACCTCTCTAATATCATCATATACCCTAAGACCACTTTGACACAAAACATCTTTAGATTGATGCCCATTGGCAACAAGTACACATTCAACACCCATGGCCCTAGCTACTTCACCATCATGTAAAGTATCACCTATCATTAAACAATCCTTAGGGTTTTTATCCTTAATAAATTCTAAACCTATAGGCAACTTACTTGTGGCATAGATATTATCAATGCCAAGCACCTCATCAAACATATCAAGAATATCTAACTTATCAAGTTGGCCTTTTAACATATCCAACTTAGAAGCACTCAAGACAATATTCTTATTGCCTAATAGGTGATTCTTTTTTAATAGATCTTTTACACCATCATAAAGTTGACACTTATCAAAACCAGCCTCATAATAATCCATCCACTTACGACCAACTTTTTCCCAACTTAAGACATCAAAATCAAAGCCAACTACTTCATAATAATGTTTAACTGGAAAAGTGAAGATATTACGATATTCTTCTAAACTCAAATGATCTCTATTTAAGAAATCATCAATACATCTATTGATACATTCAAGTCCAAGTTCAGTATCATTTAATATCGTTCCATTAAAATCAAAAATTAAATACTTCATTTCTTAATTATACAAAAAGAAAAGACGCAAAGCGCCTTATTCATCATCCTCAGGTTCTTCAATGATGTTACCATCATCATCATAAACAACACCCTCATCATCATCAACTTCCAGTTCTTCCAAATTAATTTGAGTATCCTCAAACTTTAAGTGATTCTTTAAATCCCACTTGTTACCATCAAGTTGTACAAAACGTCCATCGATTGATAAATCAGAATAAAAAGACGCTACCCTATCGCCACTTACTCCAGTTTCCTTAGATACCTCAACCCAAAGTTCCTTGAAAGGAATTGCTATTTTATGAGCTGCGATATAATCATATGCTACATCAGCCATTGATCTTTTTGCTGTCATTTTTTATATTAATCTCCTATAAATTCTAATTTAATTTGCTTGTAACTATCATTTAAATAATAGCCAATAGATATAATATCATTGTTTATTGATAATGCAAGCTCTTTAATAGAAAAAACAATACTGCCCTCAGATGACTTTACCTTGATATAAGGTTTATCCCTTAAGACCACAAAAGTCTCATGATCTTCATCTTTTCGAAATATCGTAATTCCATTATTAAAGATGCGCACATCATTTAAAACATCCAACGAATCAGCATAAGAAAAATGCTTCTTATTTATAATATTTTTCTCTCTAACTACTTCTTTATAATTATCTTGCTTATCTTCGATTGTTATAATTACATCCACAAGAAATATATTAACAGTACTTATCAATCATTTCAACAAGATTTTCGATTTTAAAAGGCTTAGACACATAATCATCCATACCAGCATCCTTGGTCTTTTTAATATCCTCAGCATAAGCATTAGCACTTAATGCGATAATAGGCAAATTACTATCAATTCTATTAAGTTCCCTAATAGCACGTGTAGCAGATAAACCATTCATATTAGGCATCACAACATCCATTAAAATCAAATCAAAATAGCCAATCTCAGACTCTTCAAAAACCTTTAACGCATTAAGACCATCGACAGCCTCACTAACCAAAACGCCCTCATCTTCAAGTAAAGTCTTGGCAATTTCTCTATTTAAGTCATTATCCTCAACAAGTAAAACCTTTTTACCCTTAATAGATACCTTAGAATCCTTAGTATTCTTAACAATCTCAGGAGCTATCTTAAAAGGAATCACAACTTCAAAGGTACTTCCTACACCTTTCTTAGAAGTAACCGAAATAGAACCCTTCATAAGTTCTACAAGTCCTTTGACAATAGACATGCCTAAACCAGTACCTAAACGATACTCATTAAAGTTTTGATTCTCTTGACTAAAAGGCTCAAAGATATGATCAAGATATTCTTTATCAATGCCAAGTCCATTATCCTTAACCACAAATACATAAGTAATTAAATCTTCCTTATGTCTTTTTACATTAACATTAAGCTCAACATACCCATCTTTTTTATTATATTTAATCGCATTATCAACAAGATTCAATAAAATTTGTTTCATATGTAAAGAAGAACCATAAACATATGGACAAGTTAAACCATCCTTATAATTACAGATTAAATTAATATTCATAGACTCAGCCTTTAACTTAGAAATAGTTTCAACCTCATCAAGAACATCTCTTAAATCAAAAGGATCCTCAATCAAGACAGCTCTTTGACTATCTAGTTTGCTCAACTCTAAAACATCATTCAACAAAGACAACAAGTGATTAGCAGCAACCCTAGCCTTATCGCGACTTCTTTGATTTAATTCAACATCATCTGGATGATTATCATTGATATCCAAAAGCCCAATAATACCATTTAGTGGCGTTCTTAAATCATGAGACATCTTACTCAAATAAGAGTCCTTAGAATCAAGAGCCTGCTTCAAATTATTTCTAACTGCCAAATCTCTGGTTAAGAAAAGTAACCAACCACTTATAACAAGTGACAATATTTGAAATGGAAAACCATAAATAAAAGTTTGAATTATCGTGCATAAACTAGGAATAACAACATAACACAGAGTCGCATAATATTCATTTTTCATCATCTTATTCTTATTCTTCAACAAGAAATATCCATAACAGAAAATGCCTATAAAAGAAGTAATCTGTGATAAGAAATATAAATTAGTTCTGTGATATACATTAAACTCATCAAAATAATAGATAATATCAAAGAATTGAGATGCTACCAGCATTATTAAAGAAATAATAATACAAATAAATACAATGTAAAACACACATCTTTGTTTCTTGTTTGGCTTAATATAATCAATCAAACACTTCCCAAACAACATCAACAAAATATAGTTACATGTATAAACTAAGAAAGTAGCTAAATTATTAATGATAAAACCAACATCTGTTGTTACACCATCATAAAGATAAGTCATGCTGTCACTAATTAAAAGTAAAGCACCAAGAGAAACAACATTCATGATATCTCTATCAATTTCATCCTTATTCTTTTGTAGGAAAAAGAAGGCACCCAACATTAACGAAACAAATGCCCCAAACAACTCAAAAGAAATAGCCATCGATTTAATATCTAACATAACATCAATTATAAACGAAAAATTATATAATATGTTATTTTTCGTATCATACAAACATTTTTATAACTAGTTACCTACTAAGTGCATCCTCATATAAACAATAATTATCAATATAACTACCGGCATTCCAAACAATATAACCATTATCTAAAATACCCGCATCACTCAAGCCATTGATTTGATCTAATAACTTCTCATTATCATAGACAACAAATGGTTTGTTTATTGAATTATAGCCTTGAATAAAAGTTCTTACTCTTGCCTTATTTGGGGTAATATCTTGCATATCTTTAGCTTCCTTACCCCAAGCCAACATTAACTTATAAGGAACTTCCCAAACAACTTCTTCAATATTATAAGCATGGGTATTAAAATGATCAGGATAGGGCATAGGTGAAATAACATCAACTACACTTGAAATAGCTGGCCAGTATTGTCCATAAGCCGTTACATAATTATTACTAGTCTCCCCAAAGACATCAGCTGAAACATAAGCACTGACACTATGTAACTCATCAACTGCATACATCAAAAATCTTTGAATAGCCTCAGATCTTGTCTCATCATATTTATTTTGTAAATCAAGAGCATTTAACTTATCAGCGTAATAATCTATTTGTTCAGGAAAACGCACATAATCAAATTCTATTTCATTGAAACCTAATTTAGTTACAGCCTCTTTGGCAAGCTCTACATTATATTCCCATACTTCTCTTACAAAAGGACTAGGCCAATAAGACCCTCCATACATAAAAGGCTTGCCATCATCATTTAAATCCGCAATCGCGAATTCTGGATGATCAATCATAAAATTCTTATCCTTAAAAACAGTTATACGACCAACCATATAAATGCCAGCATCTTTCACCTTATCAAGTTGTGCTTTAAACTCATCCATTGTAAAAGTAGCTGCATCATAAGAAGAAATAGATCTTTCCTTCATAATATCTGACTTATAAGAAACAATATGAGCATCTCTAATATCAATCACAAAAGTATTTACAGCAGTTCTTTTAGCTAATTCGATATAATCCTCAATGTCTTCCATTGCCTCTTTATTAATATATAAAGACTTACAAACATCAGGCATCACATTACCTTCTATTTGAACCTTTTCGTTGCCTATATAATCAAGTTCACTAGCACTACCTGCTCCATAGGGATTACTTGTATCATTTGAAAAAGGATTAGAAATATTCAATAATTCCTTATCGTTTGTAAGATATTTACTTAAAATATAACCACCATCAAATTGATAACGATCAACGCTACCATCATCTTTTAGGGGACTGTGACCAATAACATTAATCTTTTCGCCCCTTTCTATCAAGCCAGTAAGTTTACTACCCTCTTTGTCTTGATAAACACTACAAGTACGATAAACATATAAAGACTTCTCAAATACTGATGATTCTCTATCTAAAACTAAATTATCTTTATAAACATAATAAACAGTGTCATTCAAATAAACCTTATGATATTCATTTCCATTTTTTTCTTTAGTCTTATCAGATAGAGAAACAAGTTGTCCACGCACTAAAGATACTTCCTTATCATCTTCATCATAAACAAGAACATTACTTGTATCACTAGCTAAATAAGCATCAGATAGTTTCTCTTTATTTGAAATTCTATAAACCAAAAAAGTAATTAATAAGATAACTATCGCCAACAATAATAAGTCAATTCTTTTCAATGTTTTCTTTTTCATATTTTCATAATAACAAACTTTTTACTTAAGCATAAAGAAAAGACTCTTTCGAGCCTAATCTAATTATTTCATATCCTTTAAGAAAGCCTTATAAGCTAGATAAGCTTCATAGATATCTACCTTACTTGTAACTTCATAACAAGCATGCATATTTTGAACCGCAACACCTGCATCAATTACTTCAACATCCTTATTAGCTAAGATATAAGCGATAGTGCCACCACCGCCTTGGTCAACCTTACCAAGTTCACTTGTTTGATAATTAACACCATTATCATCTAAAACCTTACGAATCTTAGCGATAAATTCAGGATTAGCATCATTACTGCCACCCTTACCTCTAGAACCAGTATACTTATTAAACACGATACCCTTACCGAATTCAGCATTATTTTGATTTGGAGAACTTACACTTGGGTAATTAGGATCATGAGCTGCACTAACATCACTAGACAACATCATTGAATTTCTTAAACATCTTCTGATATTTAATTCAGAATATTGACCACACTTATCCATTAATTCAGCTAAAGTATTCTCAAAAGCACTTGAACACATACCAGTATTACCTTGAGAACCAACTTCTTCCTTATCAGATAAGATGCAGCAACTTGTTCTTTCAGGATTTTCTTCTTCAACAATAGCTCTTAAAGAAGTATAAGCACATACATTATCATCTTGACCATAAGCCATAACCATGCTTCTATCAAAACCATAATCTCTTGCCTTACCAGCAGGAACTACTTCAATTTCTGCAGAAATGAAATCATCTTCTTCAATATCATATTTTTCTTTTAATAGATTCAAGATATTCTTCTTAACAAGTTCTTTCTCATCTTCCTCTGTTGTAGCAGGAATTGAACCAAATAAAACATTTAAATCTTCACCTTCTACTACATTAGAACCTGTCTTCTTCATTTGATCAGCAGCTAAATGAATTAATAAGTCGCTTACACCAACAACTGGATCATCTTCGCTTTCACCAATCACAACCTTAACTAAGCTGCCATCTTTCTTACAAACAACACCATGAAGAGCTAGAGGTTGAGCAACCCATTGATACTTCTTAATACCACCATAGTAGTGAGTATCTAATAATACTAGACCTGAATCTTCATATAAAGGATGTTGTTTAAGATCCAAACGAGGTGAATCAACATGGGCACCTAAGATGTTTAAGCCCTTAGCTAAATCTTCTTTACCAACTACAAATAAGAATAAAGACTTACCACGGTTGTTGAAATAAACCTTATCACCAGCCTTTAATTCGCTAACAGTATTTAAATCCTTAAAACCAGCCTTTTCAGCAATCTCAATAGAGTTATCTACTGTTTCCCTTTCTGTTTTTGATAAAGACATAAAATCAATATAGTCCTTACCGAAACTCATTACTGGATCTAAATTACCAGCATATTTCTTCCAAGCATTTTCCATATATATACCTTCTTTCACTAAGCAATATGATATAAAAAAAAGAGTTATCAATCAATAACTCCAATTCTTACAAATGGCGGTCACGATGGGAATCGAACCCACGATCTCCTCCGTGACAGGGAGGCATGTTAACCGCTACACCACGTGACCACTTAATGGAGCAGATGAAGGGAATTGAACCCTCGTGTCGACCTTGGCAAGGTCGCGTTCTACCATTGAACTACATCTGCATATATTCTGGCGAAGAAGGAGGGATTTGAACCCTCGCGCCGGAAATCCGACCTAAGGCCTTAGCAGGGCCTCCTCTTCGGCCTCTTGAGTACTTCTTCATCTCAACACTGTGTTGCCACTTATCAGTGCCTATTTAATATACCATATACTTTTTAGCTTTGGCAAGTATTTTTTAAACTTTTTTAATTTTTTAAGTATTAATTTGCACAGTGGTGCTAATAATCCTTTTGTTTACTAGTTTATTTTGAATAATATTCTCTAAAAGTAATCGTTTTGTTGGAATTTAAGGATAATTCTAATATCTTTTCAGTCTTTTCTAGATTGGTTCCTTTGGTACTGTATTTGAATGAATACAGATTTAAATAGTCTTGAAGTTCGTCTCTATTAAATCCAGGATGTGCATCTAGAAAGTCTCTAATATTAGCGCAGTGATGATTAACTTTTCTTAATGGATTATCTTCATCTTTAGTTTTATTAGGTGTAGTAGCTTTATAGAATTCTTCTTTAAGGTCTAGTTCTTTGATTAATATGTTATGAGACACTCTCCATCATGCTTTAGTACACTACTAGGCTTAATGTGATTTTTAAAGAATTTAAGTGTCTTTATAGAAGAAGTCTTAGCTTTGCCTTCTACAAAACAAACTACTGTATCATCATTACAAGTAATGTCTTTGGTCGACCAAAGACAAGTATTTAGAGAATATTCTTAAGACCCTGATTAAATCAAGAAACAATATGTTTCATGTAGTTTTTATTGAGTTTGAGAATACTTCTTCAAATTGATAGAATGAATTTAGAAGTGAGACATTAAATTGAAAGAAGGAATCATTATTATGATAATCAAACGTTTAAATAAAGATGATTATGCAGGAAAAGAATTTAAAGTATGTTATCAAACCAATGGATATTATGACATTGTTCCAGACAAATTAGGATTTAAAATACAATATGTTCCCTTTGAAACATGTGTTAGTCGTAGTTTTATAGATGAATTTTTCGGAGAGTGGTTGGACAATCCCATTGCCTATGGCGCATTTGAAGATGAAAAGTTGATTGGATTTGTTGAAGGTGCCATTGAACAATGGAACAACCGATTCAGAATCAGTAACATCTGTATATTTGAGCAAACTGCACGTAATAATGGTGTTGGAACCGCATTGATACAGACGATTCTTGCAGAAGCAATAAAAACAAATACAAGAATGGTTGTATTGGAAACACAATCCTGTAATGAAAATGCGATTTGTTTTTATCAAAAAATAGGTTTTGATATCATTGGTTTTGACTTATATTCTTATTCGAATGAAGATCCAAAAAAACATGAAATACGAATTGAAATGGGAATGAAACTTGTAAAAGAGTCACATATCGAAGATATGCTTGATGAAGCGGATACTGAAGCAAAAAAACAATCAAGAAAGATTATCACATGATGAAGTATTTAAAGCTATACGATCTTCATTAAAAGATACAACAAATTACACCAATACAGCATTTGTTTCTAGATAAGCCACGGTATAGTTTATTATCCTTTGTTTGTATTTCTGATTGAATAACGCTATAAAACATTTCATCAAGATATACACTACCATCTAGAACTATATCGTCTTAATAATCTTCAAGTAATATAAACAACTTCTTTAACCAAAACTTAGTTGTAGTAGCAGCGTTTTTATTAACCTTTGATGTTAAGTTAATTGAAGAATTAGAAAATAAATTCAAAAGAAACTCTATCCACTCTGATATAGGCAACTTATGATTATCAAATATTGTGTTAGTTAAAACGGTACTCAATTATTTTTGATATTTTCGCTTTCCTTATTCTCATTCATATTTTCCATATTATAATTTAGACATGCAAATAGGAAGATTTCAAAAGGTCAGTATCGACCAATTCAACAAAGATACAAACAATAACGATAACACTATATATGAAGATATCATTCTACCAAAAAGAGCCACAACAGGCTCAGCTGGTTATGACTTTGTATGTCCCTTTAACATTACATTAAAACCAGGACAAAACATCAAAATACCTACAGGCATTCGTTGTCAAATGGAAGAAGGCTATGTTTTAAACATTTACCCAAGATCATCATTTGGCATCAAACACCAGATGTTTCTATCAAACACTGTAGGAATTATTGATAGCGACTACTACTACGCCAACAACCAAGGTCATATCATTATCTCTATCATTAATATGGGAGATCATGACATCATCATCAACAAAGGTGAACGCTTCGTTCAAGGTATCTTCCTTAAGTTCTATACAGCTTCTGAAGAAGAAATTAGTGAAAGTCGTCACGGAGGCTTTGGCTCAACCGGTAAATAATGCGCCCATAGCTCAACGGATAGAGCGTTTGACTCCGATTCAAAAGGCTGCAGGTTCAATTCCTGTTGGGCGCGCCAAGGAGATTTTTTATGCACAACTGCACAATTCAATACCATTCATATATATTAGACAAAGACATCAATATAAATATATATGGCTCTAATGGCCAACCCATTCTAGCCTTCCCAACTCAAAACTCAAAAGCTGACAATTATGAAAATTCTGGCTTAATTGATGAAATTGCTGACTATATCAACAACGAAAAGATTCAAGTATTTGTCGTTGACTCAATCGATGAAGAAACTTGGTCATCAGATGGTGATAAACAATTAAAAAGTAATAGACAGGAACAATACTTCAGCTTCATTATCAACGAAGTTCTTCCTATCGTAAACAAAAAAGCTCCATCTAAGAAACTACCATTAACCTTTGGTTGTTCCTTAGGAGCTAATCATGCCACTATTTGTTTCTTAAGAAGACCTGATTTATTCTCAGGACTATTAGCCCTGTCAGGTGTCTTTAATTCAAGATACTTCTATGGCGACTATTCAGATGGCAATCTATATAACAACTCACCCGAAGTCTTCTTACCAAACATGCCAAATAATCACCCATACATAAATACTTATAACCAGAAGAAAATAATCTTTTGTATAGGACAAGGGCCATATGAAGACATGGGTGTACCAACATACAAAAACCTAGAATACCTATTCAATACTAAAGGAATTCATGCCTGGTTTGATTATTGGGGAAGCGATGTAAGCCACGATTGGTATTGGTGGCACAAACAAATCAAATACTTCCTACCATATCTTCTAGACTAACTTAAGCGCATCATTTAAATAATTATTAAGCTCTTCCTCGCTATCTAAGGTAGCTAAAAACATATAGTCACCCATAGCCCCAGAAAGAGCTTTTTCTACTCTCTCTTCTATAACTATCTTACCTGGATACTTCTTTTTTAAGGCATCAATTGTATATTTATGCTTAAGTCCATCTCTTCTTCCCACAAAAGCACAATAATGATGTGGACTATCATATTCATGAGTCAACTTATCAAAGGCAATCATATCCGCCCAAATCTTATAAACATCAACTCCATTTGCGTAATTCATCATTACAGGAGAAACACCACCACTAGGACGCATATTAACCTCTAGTGCCACAACGTCACCCTTCTTACCCAAATATTGATCTCTATTTAAACAAAAGAACTCAAAATGGATGAAACGCGACTTAACACCAAAAGTCCTAACAACAGCTCTACCCTTTTCCCTAACAATATCAGGAAGTTCTTTTCTAATATAAAAGGCTGAATCACTTAAATTATTCACAACCTCTAATAAAGAAAAAGTTGTCACATTGCCTGTCTCAAATAAAGGATCGCCATGTGAATCAACAATCGCATCATAAGATACAATCGTTCCATCAATATATTCTTCCATGATATACAAAGCATCACCCTTTGTATCCATGAAATGCTTCAAATCAGCTTCATTATTAATCTTATAAGTACCACAAGCACCAACACCATTATCTGGCTTGGCAATAACCGGATAGCCTACCCAATTAATAAAATCCAAACACCCTTCATATGTTTCAACCAAATAATATCTAGCACAAGGAATACCAGCCAAAGCATACTTTTCCTTCATCTTAGATTTAAACTTCACATACTTCATATCGTCATAATGAAAAGAAGTATTGATATTAAAATCATCTCTAAGCATTGCATCTTGCTCAAGCCAATATTCATTATTAGACTCTAAATAATCAATCTTGCCATATTTAAAAGAGAAAAACGCTACCGCCTTAAAAACACTATCGTAATTCTCTAACGAATCAACCTTATAATATTCATCCAAAGAAGCCTTAAGCTCAGAGCTTAACATTTCATAACTACTATCACCAATGCCCAAAACTCTTAAGCCATTATTCTTTAATTCACGACAAAAATGATAATAATTACTTGGAAAATTAGGTGAAATAAACACAAAATTCTTCATTTATCTACCCTCCTTAAAAACATCTCAACAAAAACAGGAACTCGTTTTTCCCAACTAGCCTCATTATGTTCACCATCTTGAATAACATGAACATTTAAGTTAATTGGTCTACTCTTTAAAACATCAATACAATTCCAAAAGCTTTCCTTCGCTCTTTTAGCATACTTATTATTACCAGCTTCCTTAGAACCATAATCCAAATAAATCACAGTATCATTTTTAATAGAAGCTCTCTTTGTAAGTCTAACAAGCTTGTCATTGGCAACCCACAAAGAAGGAGACAAACAAGCAGCGCATCTAAATATATCATTATGTTCCATCAAAGCGTAATAAGAAACCAAGCCACCCATACTAGAGCCGCCAATAAAAGTATGTTCTCTATCACTTTTTACAGGATACTTACTATCGACATAAGACTTAAGATCACTTACTAGCCACTTAATAAATTTCTTAGCCTCAGCCTTAATCAAACCATATTGATAATCCACAAAGTCATATGGTGCATATTCAAATAATCTCTCATTATTCTTGCCACGGCTTGAATCAATAGCTACAACAATCAAATCAACATCATTTTTCACAAGATAATCATACATGCCCCATGACTTACCATAAGTTGCATCCTCATCAAAAAAGACATTCTGGCCATCCATCATATATAAAACAGGAAATGTGCCCTCTTTATCAGGCACATATACAGTTAAATATCTTTTTTCATCACGCAAACAATCAATTGTTATTTCTTTACGCTCAATCATACTCAAATCTCACAATCTTTAAACACTTAGGTGCTTTCTTAACAAACACCGTATTATTCCTATCAATCTCTATTTGATCAGAACCATCGATTGATATATAAGCCTTATCACGATTATCTCTAATGGAATTAATCTTAAAAGAAACATCATCATTATAAATCTTATAAGTACTTCTTCTAAGTACTGGAGAAATTGGTGTCAAGATAAGTTTTCCTTCTTCAATGACAGGCCCACCAGCCGAATAAGAATAGGCAGTAGAACCAGTAGAAGTAGCCACAATCAAACCATCCGCAAAATGCTCACAAACATCACTTCCATCATCAACACTTAATTTAATTGGAACATTGATATTGGTCTTAAAAATAACCGCATCATTTAAAGCGATACGCTTATAGTTTAGAGTTGGTATACTAACCTCTAAAACGCTTCTCTCTTCAATATAAGTCTTGTTTCTTAAAACATCCAATTCATTCTTCTTAAGAGATGTTAAATAACCAAGACCACCATAGTTAATTCCAAACATACAAAGGCCATGTTTATAAACAAGCTCAACCACCTTAAGCATCGAACCATCACCGCCAAGTGTGACAACCACATCAAAATTATTCATCTTTTCATCAAGACATTTATAAGCTGTATCTGTTTCAAGGGGATCAATAAAAACCTCAAAATCTTCAAAATATGAAGTAACGTCTTTAACAGCCTTATCTAAGTCACATAGATTAGGATTTGGAATCAATAAAACTCTATTCATCTTCAATCGCCTTAACTTGTTTGCGTCTATTATTCGCAAGACTAAATAAAATCAAAATCGGAATTAACTCTAAACGACCTGCCAACATATCAAAAATTAGCACAATCTTAGAGAAATAATTAAAACAATTATAATTTGACATCGGGCCAGCCAAACCAAAAGCAGGACCGATATTATTGAAACAAGCTGCTACTGCTGAAAAATTAGTTGCGAAATCCAAATCATTCAAACTTAACAAAAGTAAAGAAATAAAGAATAAGAAAAAATAAATGGAAATATAAGAACGGATTGAGTAAACCAAATCATTATTTAAAGCCTTACCCTCAAAGAAAACATGCTTAATTTTTCTTGGGAAAACATAATGATCAACAGTATTCTTAAAATCCTTCAACATAATAACAATTCTACTCACCTTAATACCACCACCAGTAGAACCAGCACAAGCACCTATAAACATTAAAATTAATAAGATAGTCTTTGAAAATTCTGGCCAGGTATTAAAGTCATTTGAGGCAAAACCAGTTGTCGTAATAACGGAGCCAACATTAAAGAAAGCATGTTTAAGCGCTTCAAGGAAAGAACCAAAATAAGAAGTAATATTAAACGCAATCAACAAAACTGAAACGATAATAATCCCAAAATACCAATGAACTTCTTCACACTTATAAGCAGCTTTAAAATCTTTAATCAAGATATAATAATAAACATTGAAGTTAACACCAAAAATAATCATAAAGATAGTAGTAACAAGCTGGGCACTAGTTGAATAAGACACAAAGGAATCATTCAAGATACCAAAACCACCAGTACCAGCAGTTGCTAAAGACAATACTATTGAATCAAATAATGGCATCCTACATAACAATAAAGAAATAACCTGTAAAACCGTTAATCCTGCATAGATACCATATAAAATCTTAGCAGTATTAGATAGTTTAGAAACAAGCTTACCAACAGAAGGTCCTGGAGCTTCGGCTTTCATGATATACATAGCTCTTCCCTCGGTTCCTGGTAATATCGCAAGTGCAAACACCAGCATGCCCATACCACCAATCCAGTGAGTAAACGAACGCCAAAATAAGGTTGCGTGAGTTAGTGCAGTCACATCGTTCATGATAGTAGCACCAGTTGTAGTAAAACCAGATACTATCTCAAATAAGGCATCGACAAAGTTACTAGCCTCACCTAGTAGTAACAAGGGAATTGCTCCAATCATACTCAAAACTATCCAAGACAAAGCAACAAGGACAAAGCCTTCTTTCGCAAAAAAGACACTATTCTTGGGACGTTTAGAAATGCTATATAAAGCTGGAAAGCCAACAATTAAACCAGTTAAGAAATATGCTAAAAAACCTCTTTCATGATAAATAAGCGCAACTAAAGAAGTCAACATTAAAAACAGTGACTCAATGCCTACACACAAACTTAGTGAATGCCTAATAAACGACTTATTCATGACTATTTCGCGATATCCTCGATTGTATTAAAGCCTTGATGAGTAGTAACCACAAGAACAGTATCACCAATTTCAATCTTGTCTTTACCACTTGGCACAATGATTTGATTACCTCTAATAATCAAACAAATCAACAAATTATCCTTAGTCTTAAGTTTTTCTAGAGTAACTCCAATAGACTTGGTCTTCTCTCTAATCACGAAAGTAAGAGCCTCAGCCTTACCATTTAAAATACGATGCATAGTCTCAACTTCATTCTCACCAGAATTAGCTAAAGCACGAATATAGGCGATGATATTATTTGCTGTAATATTCTTAGGTGAAACCAAGGCACCAACATCTAAATTATTCAAAACACTCTCGTAGCTAATATGATTTACCTTAGTAATAACCTTAGCCTTACTAGCAGACTTAGCATATAAAGATAAAATAACATTTTCTTCATCAATACCAGTAAGTGAACAGAAAGAATCACATTCTGGTAAACCTTCTTCAATAAGAACGTTATCATCAGATGCGCAACCATTAATAATACTTGCATACGGAAGATTGATAGATAAATAGTCGCATCTTTTTGGATCCATATCCATAATTGCTACGTCGATATTAGATTTGTGAAGGATAGAAGCTAAATAGAAGGCAATATCACTACCACCCACGATAAAACAATTCTTAATAGGAGATTGATAAATACCAATCTTATCCAAAAATTTAGAAGCGACAGCAGGTGTAGCACAAACAGAAACCTTATCACCATCTAAAATTATCGTTTCACCATTCGGGATAATAGCTTCCTTATTTCTTTCAATACCTACAAACAAGATATCTTCACTATAGGTCTTCTTAATTTGGGCAAGGGTCTTATCAACAAGCTTTTTATTACCATTAACCGCAAAAGAAATAAGTTCAACCTTGCCTCTAATGAAAGAATCAACCTTTAAAGCACTAGGCCATCTAATCAAACGAGAGATTTCTCTAGCTGTAATCATTTCAGGATTAATCGTCATTGTTAGACCAAGTTCATCCTTAATATAACTTAATTCAGAACTATAAATTGGATTTCTGACTCTTGCGATAGTCTTTAATTCCTTATTCGCCTTTTTCGCGAATAGGCAACACAACATATTTATTTCATCAGCACTGGTTACCGCAATCAAAACATCAGCTGTCTCAATACCTGCTTCTTTTAAAATATTTAAACTAGCGCCATTGCCAACCACTCCAATGACATCAAGAGAATTAGAAACATCTTCAACAAGTTCAGCATTCTCATCAATCAAGATGATATCGTGATTTTCTTTTACTAATTCTTCGGCGATGGTTTTGCCAACCTTACCACAGCCTACAATAACGACCTTCATCAAAGCCCCCTCCGTATTATCTATTCATTATATCCCCAATAGATGTTTTCTTCACTATAGATAATATCAAGCTTTTTATCAAAACAGCCCTTTGGCACCTTTTCTACCCTACAAAAATCATAAGCCACACCAATAACAGGACAATTAACACTTTCTAAGAAACGATCATAGTAACCCTTACCATATCCTATACGATACAAATTAGAATCAAAGCCCAACATTGGACAAATAACTAAGTCAATATCATTAGTATCTACGCCAATAGGTTCTTGTATGCCGTATTTATTAGGATAAAAGCCATTAAGAGGAACAACAGCCTTCACCTCATTCTCGCTTAAGCATACTGGATAACTAAAGACCTTATCTTCTTTTTCAAGTTCGCTTAAATCTACTTCACTTCCAAAAGCCTTATAAATCATGACATTCTTAGCTTTCTTAAACTCTGAACTATTCTTGATCTTGTCAACTATAACTTTAGACTTATAGACAACTTCATCTCTACTTAAGCTATTAAGCTTCTCTTTACATCTTTTCCTTAATAACTTCTTATAAGCCAATAGTACTTCGCCACTTAAATATAAAGAACCACAGACTACAGCATCCTTATCAGATGCATATTCAATACCCGAATAGGCATCATCAAAGACACAACACTTAATACCCTTTTCATCAATATATTCTTTTAAGATATTAGGTTCAATAGCACGAATACTATTAGGTTTGATACAAACAAATTCGGATGCATATGGAAGCATTAAATTGATCATCTCTTTATAATCCTTATCTTTTAAGATGCCTATCACAAAAGTATATTTACCATCCAAACTATCAGTAAGTGCCTTAACACATTGGACATTATGAGCTCCATCAATCATGAATATAGGCTTTTTAGATAATACATACATTCTAGCCATCCATTCAGCCTTCTTTAAACCCAGTTTAAGCGCATCATTATCTATATTAAAACCCTTATCATTTAAGATTTCTATCGCATCTACTACGATACTGGCATTAAAGTGTTGATACTTACCATTTAAACCAAGTTCAATATCGCTGTTTACTAAACTAAAGTTACACTTATATAATCTTGCATTTTTTTCTTTACATACAGCCTTATAAACAGGTATTACACACTCAGGACCATATACCAAAACATCGCCATTTTCTTTAATGATACCGGCCTTCTCAAGTGCAATCTTTTCTAGTGTATCTCCAAGTATTTCAGTATGTTCTAGACCAATATTAGTAATAATAGAAAGGACGCTATTATCAATCACATTAGTCGCATCTAAGCGGCCACCTAAGCCAACTTCAAGCACTACAACATCACATTCTTGTTCATAGAAATATAAGAAAGCAATACAGGTTAATATCTCAAAGAAAGTTAAATTGTAACCTGTATCTTCACTAACTTTTTTAACTTTTTCCGTTAGCCTAACAAGATCAGTATCACTTATACATTTTCCATTAATTAAAAAACGCTCATTATATTCAATCAAATGGGGTGAAATAAAAGTACCAACTTTATAGTTAGCTTCTTTTAAAACGGAAGACAACATTGCACATACTGAGCCCTTACCATTAGAACCGGCTACATGGATGATTTTTAGCTTATCTTGAACATTATCAAAATAAGGCATTACTTCCTTTAAATAATTCCCATTACCTTTTTTTGATTCAAGATAACTAATTGCGTCTGTTTTCAACATACTTCATATACTTCCTTAAGAAGCACAAAGCTAGTACCTCTACCACAAACATAACTGTTGAAGAATAAATACGAGTTATGAAAGTTGCTTTAAATGACAAGTTATACATAAGTGAAATAATCGTTGTGTTTATAAATAAGCTAATAATGAAACGATTAATCAAACAAGCTAAAATAATATTCTTATTACTTAAATCTTTCTTATAGAAAAAATAAGCATAAACAACAGCACACATGATGCTGGTTAAAGTTAATAGTGGATTATAAGGACCAATTGGGAATAATAAGGCTCCAAGTAGATCACCGAATAAAGCTACCATAATTGCACCATAGTATCCATAAAAGTAGGCACTCAAAACAATAGTTAAGAATGTAAAACTAATTTTGAAATTCATTGCTTTAATAGATACAAAGCGTGATAACACAATATTTAGCCCAATCATTAAGGCTAAAATAACTAAAGAACCAACACGTTTATTTTTCATCTAAAACCTCCAGCGAACGCGAGATAACACCGCGATTCCTCTTCGTCCTATATCAACGTTCCGTATACAGGCACTTAACGCGTTATCCCTACTCTTTCGTTCTTTGAAAAATTATATAATAAATCCTTGCTTTTTAAAATTATTTGCTATATCATTAATAAGCAATCCGGGCGTGGCGAAATTGGCAGACGCGCTAGACTTAGGATCTAGTGGGTGACCGTGGGGGTTCGAGTCCCTTCGCCCGGACCATTTTGTTTCTGAAAGTAGTTATGAAAATAGCTACTTTTTTATTTTAAAAATTTGTTAGTTTTATCTTAATAAGTTATCATTAGATAGCATAATAAAGGAATATTAAAAATGTTATTAACTATTGATTTAGGAAATACTAGCCTTAAGCTAGCTATCTTCCATGAAGACAAAAAATTATTTAGTGGCCTATATGAATCTAAACAAGACGATTATGGAGCTTTAATCAAAAACTTTTTATACAGAAACAATCTAAGTGAAAATATGCTAGATGACTGTATTATCTCATCTGTTGTACCTGCATCAAGCGAACTTTTATTAAATGATGTAAGAAGAATCTTAAATAAGGAACCAATCTTTATTGACCCTTTAAGACCTCTAGGTATCAAAGTAGATACTCCTCATCCAGAAGAAGTAGGCAGTGATCTACTTGTAATGTGTGCCTATGCTTATGATGTATATAAGACAGAACTATTTGTGGTATCTCTTGGTACCGCAACAGTTATCAGCCATGTTAGTGCTGATGGTGAATTTAAACACTGTATCATCGCTCCAGGCTATGGCAAGGTAGCGGCATCTTTATATGCTAATGCAGCTAAATTACCTGAACTTAAAACACAAAGAACAACTAGCTTTTTAGCCAATAACACAAAAGATGCCATGAATGTTGGCCTATATCTTGGTTATATTGGTTCTTTACGTTATCTATTTGCAGGATTAAAGGGTGAACTAAAGGTTACACCTAAGATTATTGCCTGTGGTGGTTATGGTAAAGATATTGTAAATGATATTAAAGAAATTGAATATTATGATCCTGATATGGTAACAACAGGTCTTAATCATTTATATACGAGGTATTTAAAACATGAGAATAATCTTGGCTAGTGGTTCCCCTAGAAGAAAAGAATTATTAAGTACTCTAATCAAAGATTTTAAAATTATTGTCTCTGACTTTGAAGAAACAATTGATTCAGGTAAACCATTAGAAGAAGAAATCAAAAGGCTTGCCTATGGCAAAGCAAAATCAGTTTTTGACAGTAATCAAGATGCCTTAGTCATTGGATCTGATACCATCGTAACCATCGATAATAAAGTATTGGGTAAGCCTAAGACTTTTGAACACGCCATAGAAATGTTAAAAGAATTATCAGGTAATAAACATAAAGTTATTACTGGTGTTTGCATCTATACTAAAGACAAGGTTGATACTTTTGCGGTAGTTTCTGATGTTTATTTCGATGAATTAACTGATAAAGAAATAGAAGATTATGTCTTAACTAAAGAGCCTCTAGATAAGGCGGGAGCCTATGCTATTCAAGGACTAGGTAGCAAGTTTATTAATAGAATTGATGGTGACTATTATGCCATCATGGGACTACCCGTTAATGAACTATATAAACACTTAAAGCAGTATAATTTGACATCTATATAATTATTTGTTTAAATAGAACGGCCGAAACAAAAGTTTCTCACTTTGTGCCAGCATAAGAAATCTCAAAGTGTCTTTTAAGAAAAGGAGATTTAGATGACTAACACAAACAAGATGGCAGTTATGCCTATGAACAAACTTTTATTTGACATGAGCCTACCAATTGTAATCTCAATGGTAGCCAGTGCTCTATATAACATAATAGATAGTGTCTTCGTATCACATTATTCTAAAACAGCATTCGATGCTGTTTCTTTATGTTATCCAATTCAACAAATATTAGTTGCCGTAGCTGTTGGAACTGCCATAAGTATACAAGCACTACTAGCTAGATCACTAGGCGAAAACAATAAAGATAAGGCTCAACAAGTTTTATGCCATGGTCTATTAATGTCAGCTATTCATTCATTATTGTTTCTAGTAGCAGGACTATTCTTTGCGGAAAAGTTTATGATGTTTTTTACAAGTGATGCAGAATTAATAGCTCAAGGTGCTATTTACTTTAGAATATGTACCATCTTTGGCTTTGGCATCAATATTCAGATTGCTTTTGAAAGAGTCATGCAAGCAACAGGTAATGCCATCTATAATCTATATATCCAAGCAGTAGGCGCTATTATTAACTGTATCCTAGATCCAATCTTAATCTTTGGACTAGTTGGTGAGCCTATGGGTATTAAGGGTGCTGCCATCGCTACTGTAATTGGGCAAATGGTTGCGATGGCTATTGGCATTATCCTTACTATTTATAAAGTTAAGGAAGTAAATCTTTCATTTAAAAGTTTCAAATTTGATAAAGAATTATTTAAACAAATGTATGAGATTGCCATACCAGCTATCTGCATGAGTTCTATCATGTCAATCGCTACTGTCTTTATTAATAAAATCTTATCAGCCTATTCATCATCTGCCACTACAGCCTTTGGTGTATATTTCAAGTTATATCAATTCTTATGTATGGCCATCAATGGTATTTCTAATGCGGTTATTGCCATCATCAGTTTTAATTATGGTGCTAGATTAAAGAACAGAATCAGAGAATGTATTAAGCTAACACTTATTTCATCATGTATAATCATGATTATAGGAATGATAATCTTCTTATTATTCCCTAATACCCTGCTATCAATGTTTAATCCCGATCAAGAGATGCATGATATTGCCATTGTAGCTATGCGTATATGCTCATTATCATTTATTGGCTCAGCTATTAATATTCAAGTTTGTTCCTTCCTACAGGCATTAGATGGTAGTAAACAATCATTGTTCTTATCATTATTAAGACAATTAATAATTCTTATCCCACTTGCATATCTTCTTTCACTAACAAAAGGTTTAAATGCCTTATGGTGGTCATTCCCAATAAGTGAAACATTGGTTGCCTTATTAAGCTTTAGATTATTAGTTCAAATAAATCATAAGATAGACAACATCTAAAAAAATAATGGCAGCGCCATTATTTTTTATCTTCATACTTGCAATCTCTATTCCAATACATATGATAGTTATAAACCGACATCGCAATAGATACAATTAACATCATTACTATCATAAAAATACTAGCAGCAGGATTTAATAAATCTAAGTCTTCCCATCTTATAAATAATATAAAGAAAATAACACTTGGTAAACAAATACGGAATATTGCCATAAGCTTTTTACGGCCAGTCAATTCTTCCATACCTTTTCTAGTACATTTAATAGTCGCTACAGGAATGCCTCTTACACAGGTATAATTACGGCATGCTTCATATTCTTCGCCATCCATAATAAATTCAGGATACATGCCCTCTTTTGTAATTTCTATTTCCTTGCCAATACTTCTTCCATAGTCGTATAAGGCATTGGCAAAGTCATATCTATCAACTATTTCTCTATCTGGTGTAAAAGTAAAGACTCTTTTATGTAGATATTCCTTAACATATTTATAGTCATTTAACCAAGTATTAAAATAATGATCACTAGATTCTTCCATTTCATTTAGATACTTATCTACGTCAATATCATTTAATAATTGATATTCATCTTTTAAACCATCACACACTTTAATCGCATACATGGCATCAGCTACCTTCTTCTCTAACAATTCTTTTTGTCTATCTAAAGAAGAATTCAAGTCGGAACCATCCAATAAGCCTTTGATATCACCAACAGGCAT
>URCJ01000010.1 GCA_900546285.1 uncultured Solobacterium sp.
TCAAGTTGCACCTTTTTGTTTATCTCAAACGGTGCCTATTAATACTAACAAATCTAAGTATTAATGTCAATAACTTTTTGAAGATTTATTAGATGTTTGTTTAGACATCTTTAGGTCTTCAAGAAGTGCCTATTTATAGTACCAAAGATACAAAACAAAAGCAATATATCTATACATATTTTTTAATAATTTTGATGTTTTTCGTTCTATTTTTAATTTATGTTTTGCATCCCTTAAATAACGGTCGTTGGCGTTGTTATTAATTTATCCTGGCTATATATTCCGTCTAGCCACGACCGTGGACTACCAATTGTTCTAGAAACAATAGCTTCTTGCTTCATTGACCATTGCTTTCAAAAGTCTTACATAATCTCCACAAGCTTTATAAGATCGGCTAGTCCCTAGCCTACTAAATTTTATAATTTTTAATTTTATTGAAGACTTAACAATCTTAATCCTTCATTCTTAATGTTAATAGCTGCATTGATGTCTCTATTTAGTTTTGCACCGCAAACTGGACATTCCCATTCTCTTATATTTATATCTCTAATCTCAAAATTTAACTTTCCACAATTACTACATATTTGAGAAGATGGAAAGTATTTGCCAACTTTTATCAATTTCTTGCCTCTATTATTTAACTTATATTCTAAATATCTAATAAAATATCCGTATCCATTGTCCATTGTTGATTTTCCTAATTTTGGTTTTTGTGACATCGATACCATATTTAAATCTTCTACACATACAACATCATAACGATTGGTTATCTCATTAGATATTTTGTGCAAATTATCATTTCGTTGATTTTTAATATGTCTATACACTTTATTAACCTTTTGTAACTGTTTTAAATAGTTATTAGATTTCGTTTCTCCTTTCTTAGCGCCTTGTTTTTTAGCCAATCTTCTTTGTAGCTTAGCTAACTTCTTTTCAGATTCTTTAAAATATTTGTGGTTAGTACCTATATTGCCTTTATCGTCAACATACAAGCCGTTTGAGCAATAATCTAGACCGATTGCATTATTTGTATCGATAATCTGCTTTAGTGGCTCAAATGTGCATTTAAACGTCACTGAGCAATAATATCTTCCATCGGAATCTTTAGATATTGTTGCAAATCGAATTACAGCATCTTCTCTAGGAAGTGTATGTATCTTACTTTTTACATCCCCAACGATAGGAAGCGTTATGTACTTATCTTTCAGTTCTATTCTGTTATTAGAATTATTCGTAGTATAAGATTTTCTCCCATAATTAAATGATTTAAACTTTGGAAATCCATTTTTCTTAAAATCTGTTTTAATAAGTGTCAAAAGATTCTTTTGAGTATTATATAAAGCCGAATAATCAACATCATTTAGATAAGTATATTCTTTTGCAAAATCACTAAGCAACTTACTACCAAATGTTTGATTTGTTTCATAAGATTTAATCTTGTCTTCTAGAATAAGATTCCATATTTTTCTGCAACAACCAAATGTTTGACTTATAATCTCTAATTGTTTCTTATTTGGATAAATACGATATTTAATAGACTTATACATGTCTTTATCTTACCCTACCTAAATCGATAATTATTCCCAAATTATTTCCATTTTATTCCCATTATCAACGTGGAAAAGTGGATAACTTAAAAAGAAGATGGTATTTAAGTCATCTTCTCGATAAATTTTATTCAACTATTTTTAAAACTAAATCAGACATTAATTTCATTTCGTTTAAATTTACATATTCAAACTTACCATGACAATTGCGGTCGCCAGTTCCTAGATTTGGGCATGGTAAGCCTTTATAAGTAAGAACCGCACCGTCAGTTCCACCTCTAATAGGGGTACTTGTAGCTTTTAGCCCCATCTCTGTCATAATCTTTTTAACATTATCTACAATATCCATTCTATCTTTAATGAATTCTTTCATATTTTGATAAGAATCTTTGATTTCAAGGATACATGTATTATCTTTATATTTACTATTGATAAAGTTGCATGCATTGATAAAATCCTTCCTTTGTTTCTCTAGCAATGCCTTATCATGATTTCTAATAATATATTCCATTACAGTTTTTTCACAATCACCATTGATATCACACAAATGATTGAAGCCTTCGTAACCTTCAGTGTACATTGGATTTTCATTTACTGGTAATAAACTTTGGAATTCCATTGCGATTAGAATAGAATTTAGCATCTTATTCTTTGCACTACCTGGGTGAATTGATAGACCATTAATAGTTACTTTTGCACTAGCAGCGTTGAAATTTTCATATTCAATATCACTTGCATTACCACCATCAATAGTATATGCATAGTCAGCATTGAAGTATTCAACATCAAAATTATCACAGCCTTTGCCAATTTCCTCATCAGGTGTGAACGCAATGGCTAAGTTTTTATGTTTAATTTCAGGGTTTTCTTTTAGTCTTTCTAAAACATCCATGATAATCGCAACGCCTGCTTTGTCATCACCACCTAATAAAGTCGTACCATCAGTAACCATAATATCAGCACCAATATCATTTAATAAACATGGGAAATCTTTTGGGTTCATTGTGATATTTTCATTTAATTTGATTGCTGTTCCATCATAGTTATTGATTACTCTTGGGTTAACGTTCTCATCACTCATATCTGGTGATGTATCCATGTGAGCAATTAAGCCTATAGTCTCATTACTTTCATAATTGGTTTTTAGAAAACCATATACTATTCCTGTATCTGTTAATTCAACTTTATCAACAAGATTAGCTAATTGTTCTTTTAAAAGTTTAGCTAAAACAAGTTGCTTAGAACTGCTTGGGTATGTATCACTATTTGGATCAGACATAGTAGGAATTTTTACATACTCTGCAAAACGATCAATTATATTCATTATAAAACCTCCAACAACTATAGAAAGTATATCATTTTGGGCATAGAAAAAGCTCTCGATTATTTGAGAGCTTTTAATATTTTAAATTAAACTAATTCTACAGTTGCCATAGGAGCATTATCACCACGTCTAATGTATGTCTTAGTTACGCGAGTATAACCACCTTTTCTATCTGCATACTTAACAGCAACTTCATCGAATAAAACTTGAACAGCAGTCTTGCCATCTTTAGTCTTAATGTTGCTTAGTTCATTGATAGCTTGTCTTCTAGCAGCTAAGTCATTCTTCTTAGCAGTTGTGATTACTGAATCAACATAACTTCTAAGTTCCATAGCCTTACCTTCAGTAGTTTCAATCTTACCGTTGATGATAAGTTGAGATGCCATATTTCTAAGCAATGCCTTACGATGATCGCTAGTGCGGCCTAATTTACGATTATGCATAATACTTCTTCTCCTTACTCATAATGTTTGAAATGTAGGCCAAGATCAGTTAATTTTTCTTTAACTTCTTTTAAAGACTTCTTACCTAAATTTCTAACATGAGCCATTTCATCCTCTGTCTTTTGAGTTAACTCATCAACAGTAGAAATGCCAGCTCTCTTTAAACAGTTATATGATCTAACTGTTAGATCTAAATCTTCAATAGACATATTTACAGTCTTTGAATTGTTTTCATGAGCCTTTTCAGCCATTACTGATTCAGAATCTTTTACCTTTTGGTCAACTTCTGTTAATAGCTCTAAATGAGAAATTAGAATCTTTGAAGAAAGTGCGATTGCTTCTTTAGGATCGATTGAACCATCAGTCCAAACTTCTACGGTTAGCTCATCATATTTAGCACTTTGTCCAACACGAGTTGGTTCTACCTCATAGTTAGCCTTAACTACTGGTGTATAAATAGCATCAGTATAAATAGTACCTACACCTTGAGAGCTTCCTTGATATAATCTCTTGTTTTCATCAGCAGAAACATAGCCTCTACCATTTCTACAAACAAGTTCCATGTCAAGAACGCCACCTTCTTCAAGATGTGCGATTTCTAAATCAGGATTAAGAACTTCTACACCACCTGGAACGATAATATCCTTACCAGTTACAGTGCAAGGTCCTTTAGCATTGATTCTTAAAGTGTAAACATCATCATCCATAATATCAAGAATTAAAGACTTGATATTAAGAATCATCATTGTAACGTCTTCTCTAACACCCTTAATTGATGAAAATTCATGATAAACACCATCAATCTTGATTGAGAATACTGCACCACCAGGTAATGAAGATAGCATTACTCTTCTTAAAGCATTACCGATAGTTGTACCAAAGCCTCTTTCTAAAGGTGAGATTACAAACTTTCCATAATGTTGATCTTCAACATATTCAGAAATTTTATATTTAGGACGTTCAAATTTTTGCATATGTTACCTCCTTATATTAACCTCTAGGTTTCTTTGGTGGACGACAACCATTATGTGGAACTGGTGTAACGTCACTAATAGCAGTAATTTGTAGACCTGCAGTAGCTAAAGCTCTAACAGCAGCTTCTCTACCTGGACCTGGTCCCTTTACTTCTACTTCAACTTTTCTCATACCATGATCCATAGCACTCTTACCAGCTGCTTCAGATACCATTTGAGCAGCATATGGAGTTGACTTACGAGAGCCCTTATAACCAAGAGCACCAGCACTAGACCAAGATACAACGTTACCAGCTTCATCAGTAATAGTTACGATTGTGTTATTAAATGTAGAATGAACATGTGCAACACCTGTCGCAATATTCTTCTTTACACGTTTCTTACGAACTGTTTTTTGTGCCATGATTTACCTCCTACTTCTTCTTGTTAGCTACTGTACGACGAGGTCCCTTACGTGTACGAGCATTAGTCTTAGTTCTTTGACCTCTTACAGGAAGACCTTTTCTGTGTCTCATTCCACGGTAACAAGCAACTTCCATCAATCTCTTGATTTCAAGTTGAGTTTCTCTTCTTAGATCTCCTTCTAATTTGTAGCTATCTAAAGTTTTACGAATAGCATTTAATTGTTCATCAGTTAAATCCTTAACACGGATATCTTCACTGATACCATTTTCAGCTAATACTTTTTGTGCAGTTGGTAAACCAACACCATAGATATATGTTAATGATACAACTACGCGCTTATCATTAGGAATATCTACACCAGCAATACGAGCCATAAAATTTTCTCCCTTCTCAATTAACCTTGTCTTTGTTTGTGTTTAGGGTTTTCACAAATTACCATTACGCGACCCTTGCGCTTAATTACACGGCACTTGTCGCAAATAGGTTTTACAGATGGTCTTACTTTCATCTTTTTTCCCTCCTAGACTACTTATGTCTAAATGTAATACGCCCACGTGTTAAATCGTAAGGTGAAATTTCAACGGTTACTCTATCACCCGGTAAAATGCGGATGTAATGCATGCGGATTTTACCAGAAACGTGAGCCAGGATTTCGTGACCGTTCTCGAGTTTCACCTTGAACTGAGCATTAGGTAAAGTATCAGTTACAATTCCATCAATTTCAATAACATCTTGCTTCGCCATTAACTTAGTCCTCCTTTGTCAAGATCTTGTAGCCATCACTAGTGATTGCAATAGTGTGTTCATAATGAGCACTCATAGAACGCTCTTTATTTACTACAGCCCAACCATCATCTAGTGTAACACAATGAGGCTTTCCCTCAAATACCATTGGTTCAATCGCAATACACATGCCTGGTTTTAATAGTTCTAATGTATGAGGTTTACCAACATTTGGAACGTATGGATCCTCATGAACTTTCTTACCAACGCCATGTCCTGTATACTCGATTGGAGTTGAATATCCATGTTCTTCAACATATGTTTGAATAGCATTAGATATATCACCAACACGATTACCAGGTTTTGCCATTTCTAAACCTTTGTATAGTGCTTCTTCAGTAACTTTTAATAGTTCAAGTGTACTTTCTTTTACATTTCCAACAGGATATGTCCAAGCACTATCACCATGGTAGCCTTTGTAACAGGCTCCAACATCTACTGTAATAATATCGCCATCCTTTAAAATCACACTGTGACTTGGGATGCCATGTACTAGTATATCATTAACTGAGGTACAAACGGCACCAGGAAAATCATATAATCCCTTAAAAGATGGTGTTCCGCCATTTTCTCTGATTACTTCTTCACAAATTTTATCAATTTGAGCAGTTGAGATACCAGGAACAATGACTTCTTTTAATTTTTTATGGACAAGGGCGACAATTGTGCCGGCCTTGTCCATTAATTCGATTTCTCTTTTTGATTTTAAAGTAATCATTAGATAGCCTCTAAAACCTTCTTAATATCTTCATAAACCTTTTCAGCTTCCTGATCAGCATTAATGTAAGATACTAAATTTTTTTCTTCATAATAATCAACAACTGGTCTAGTTTGTTCATAGTAAGCTACTAGTCTTTTTTCTAGTGCTTCAAGTGTATCATCACTTCTTTGAACAAGCTTACCACCACATTTATCACAAGTACCCTCAACCTTTGAAGGCTTATTAGTAATATGATAAATTTCCTTACAATCAGGACATACCCTTCTACCTGTAATTCTATTCTTAAGTACTTCATCGTCTAAGCTTAGACAAATTACTTTATCAAGAATCATGCCTTCAGACTTCAATATTCCATCAAAATCTTCAGCTTGTTTAACAGTACGAGGATAACCATCAAACAAGAAACCACTCTTTGATTTGTTATTATCGAAATATTCAGTAATAACATTATGAATAGTCTCGTCTGGAACAAGTTGACCTTTATCCATATAGCTTTTAGCTAATAGTCCAACTTCAGTTTGGGCACTAATAGCTGCTCTTAACATGTCCCCAGTTGATACGTGTGCAACTTCATAATCTTTAATAATAAGATTAGACATTGTACCTTTACCAGTACCAGGAGCACCAATAATTAGAAGATTCATTCTATCTACCTACAAACCCTTTATATTGTTTAGTAGTAAGTTGACCCTTTAATTCCTTGATTGTATCCATCGCAACACCAACTACGATAATGATACCAGTACCACCAAGAGCGGCTCTTTGTGATAAGCCAGTTAATGCACTAACTACATATGGTAATAATGCGATAAATGTTAATAATAATGCACCAAGGCAAGTAATTCTATTTAATACATTTGAAACATATTGTTTAGTTTCGCTACCAGGTCTAATACCTGGAATATATTGACCTTGTTTGCCTAAATCTTCTGCCATCTTTTCAGGATCAACTGTAAGATTTGTATAGAAGAATGTAAACAAGATAATCAAGATTGCATAGAATAACAAGAACCAAGGGTTTGTGAAGTCACATAACTTACTCAAGAAATTGTATGCATTTGTGTTTACCCAGCTCGCAATAATTTGTGGGCCTTGAATTAAGGCACCTGCAAAGATTACTGGGATAACGCTTGCAGAATTTATCTTTAGTGGTAAATGATTTAAATCACCTTTTGTCTTATTCAATCTTTGAGATGTTGATTGTTGAATCGGAATTCTTCTTTCAGCCATCTGCATAACCACTACAAGTACAATAATTGCAACGAACATTAGACAGTAGATCAAAAATCCAGGCCATCCTAGTTTGCTTGTAGCATTCTCACCTATAAATGTGTTATAGACAAGTTTAAAGTTATTAGGCATATCAGCAACAATACCTGCGAAGATAATTACTGAAACACCATTGCCAATACCCTTTGTTGTTATTTGATCAGCTAACCACAATAGGAACATTGAACCAGCTGTGAAAATAACAGAGATATAAGCATAAGACATAAAGCCAGGGTTATCTACCATCTTGTATTGTGTAGACAATAATTGAACGATGAAGTAACCTTGGACAAGGCCTAAGACAACGCCTAGATATCTAGTAATGATATCCATTTGTTGTCTGCCTTTTTTACCAGATTTTGCCATTTCAGTAAGTGCTGGGATGATATCCATGCTCAATAGCTGAATGATGATACTAGCCGTAATATATGGACCTACACCTAGTGAGAAAATTGACATCTGCTCAATAGATCCACCTCCAAGTAGTGACATCATATTTAATAATGAGTTAGCACTTAAAGAAATGATTGAATCATTTATACCTGGTGCAGGAATTGCTGAACCAAGTCTATAGATAAATAAAATTGCTAATGTGAATAGTATCTTTTTCCTAATATCTTTATTTTTTAGGAAATCTTTGAAAACACTAATCATATTACTTAGCCTCTACTGTTCCGCCCGCCTTTTCAATAGCTGCTTTAGCGCTTGCTGAAACCTTGTCGCACTTAACAGTAAGTTTCTTTGTTAAAGTACCATTACCTAATACCTTAACACCATTGTATTCCTTCTTAACGATGCCAGCTTCTTTTAAAACTTCAGGAGTTACAACTGTTCCATCTTCAAACTTTTCTAAAGCATCAAGATTTACAATTGCATATTCAAGTCTTGTGAAGTTTGTGAAGCCTCTTTTTGGCATTCTCTTATAGAAAGGAGTTTGGCCACCTTCGAAACCGATAGCAACACCGCCACCAGATCTAGCGTTTTGACCCTTATGACCCTTACCAGAAGTCTTACCTTGACCACTAGCTGGGCCTCTACCTAGACGTTTAACATCTCTACGAGCACCGTCATTGTATTTCATTTCATGTAAATTCATTTATGTGCCCCCTTATCTGATTTCTTCAACCTTTTTACCACGTAACTTAGCTACTTGGTCTACAGTCTTTAAGTTCTTCAATGCATCGAAAGTTGCATGAACCATGTTGATTGAAGTTCTTGAACCTGTACACTTAGTAATAACGTCTTGACAACCTAATAATTCTAGAACGTCACGAACTGCACCACCAGCGATGATACCTGTACCTTCACTAGCTGGCTTTAATAGTACTTCACCAGCACCATATTCACCAACGATTGGGTGTGTGATTGTTCTAAAGTTGTTTACAAGAGGAACTCTAATTACGTTCTTCTTAGCTGCTTCTGTAGCTTTTCTGATAGCATCTGGTACTTCGTTTGCCTTACCCATACCATAGCCAACTCTACCCTTCTTATCACCGATAACAACTAGAGCAGAGAAACGCATACGACGACCACCTTTTACAGTCTTAGATACACGATTGATTTTAACTACACGCTCATCGAATTCTTTTTCTTCTCTTGGACGGAAGTTTCTTCTTTGTTTACGATTATCTTTTTCGCTCATATTCATCTCCTAGAACTTTAATCCTGCTTCTCTAGCGGCATCGGCAACGGCCATAATTCTACCATGGTAGTTGTAACCACCACGGTCGAATACTACAGTTTCAATATTTAATGCTAAAGCCTTATTAGCGATATCAGTACCTACAGCCTTTGCAGCTTCGATATTGCCACCGTTTTCAAGCTTTAATGTGATTGATGAAGAAGATGCGATTGTTACACCCTTTTCATCATCAATTAGTTGACAGCTGATGTGCTTATTTGAACGGAATACGCTCAATCTAGGACAAGAAGCTGTACCACTAACTTTAGTTCTTAAACGCGCATGTCTTCTTAGACGGCTTAAATTTTTTGATCCTTTATTAATCATACATTACTCCTTTCCTACTATGCAGCAACCTTACCTTCCTTACGAAGAATGTGTTCATCCTTGTAACGAATACCCTTACCCTTATAAGGTTCTGGCTTACGGTAAGCTCTAATTTCTGCAGCAACTTCACCAACTCTTTGTTTATCAATACCAGAAACAACGATAGTTGTTGGATCTGTACATTGAACAGTTACGCCTTCTTCAACTTCATAGTTGATTTCATGAGAGTAACCAATGTTTAGAGTTAATGTAGTACCCTTTATAGCAGCACGGAAACCAATACCTTCGATTAATAGTGTCTTAACATAACCATCATGAACACCAGTAATCATGTTATGGATTAGCGCACGAGTAGTACCATGAAGTTGCTTTGTATGCTTTTCTTCATTAGCTCTTACACACTTTACTTCATTGTTTTCAACATTGATAGTGATTAATGGACTAAATTGACGTGTTAAAGTGCCCTTAGGACCCTTTACAGTCACCTCATTGCCAGCTGATACTGTGATTTCAACACCTGCTGGAATGGTAATCGTTTTATTACCGATACGTGACATTTATTTCTCCTCTTTATTACCAAACGTAGGCAACAACTTCACCGCCAAGACCAGCTTTTCTAGCATCACGGTCAGCCATTAAGCCTTTTGAAGTTGAGATGATTGCAATACCTAAACCATTTAATACTCTAGGAAGTGCATCAGCCTTTGCATAAACCTTTAAACCAGGTTTAGAAATTCTCTTTAAACCAGAGATAACCTTTTGGCCATCTGGTCCATACTTTAATTCAATTGAAATTGTCTTATCTTTAGCAGCTTCACCTTCAACCTTATAGTTGTTGATGTAACCTTCAGCCTTAAGGATCTTAGCAATTTCAACCTTCATCTTACTAGCAGGAATAACTACTGTATCTTTACCAGCACCTAAACCGTTTCTGATTCTAGTAAGCATATCCGCAATTGGATCTGTCATATTCATCATGTTTGCTTCCTCCTTTACCAGCTTGCCTTCTTAACTCCAGGGATTTGGCCCTTGTAAGCCAATTCTCTAAAGCAGATACGACATAATTTGTATTTTCTTAATACTGAATGTGGACGACCACATCTTTCACATCTTGTGTAAGCTCTAGTAGAGAACTTAGCAGGACGATGTGCTTTAACTTTCATTGATGTCTTAGCCATAGTTCCCTCCTTACTTTTCAAAAGGCATGCCAAGTGCAGTTAATAAATCCTTAGCTTCCTCATTTGTCTTAGCTGTAGTTACGATAACAATATCCATACCTCTTACCTTATTTACCTTATCATATTGGATTTCAGGGAAGATGATTTGTTCCTTAACGCCAAGAGTATAGTTACCTCTACCATCAAAAGCAGTCTTGCTAACGCCATGGAAGTCTCTTACACGTGGAAGTACGATTGAAACTAACTTGTCCATGAATTCATACATCTTTTCACCACGAAGAGTTACCTTACAGCCAATTGGCATACCTTCTCTTAATTTGAAGTTTGCGATTGACTTCTTAGCCTTAGTAACAACAACCTTTTGACCAGAGATAGCAGTTAAATCTGCAACAGCTTCATCTAATGCCTTAGGATTAGCAACAGCTTCACCAACACCTAAGTTGATAACAATCTTTTCAAGTGCAGGAATTTGCATAGCAGAAGTGTAGTTGTGCTTCTTAGCTAATTCAGGCTTAATTTCACTAATGTATCTCTCTTTTAAACGATTCATTATTTCTTACCTCCCTTAGCTTTCTTCTTAGCCTTCTTACCTTCATCTAGCTTTACATTACTAGCATCGATAGGCATTTCCTTATCAACGATACCGCCATCAGGATTGATTTGGTTTGGCTTTTCATGCTTCTTTCTTACGTTTACGCCTTCAACAATAATTTTATTTGTCTTAGGGAAAGCAGCCTTAACCTCACCTACAGTACCCTTATCTTGACCAGCAATAACCTGAACTTTATCACCTTTTTTAATTTTCATAAATTCAGATCCTCCTATAATACTTCTGGTGCTAGAGAGATAATTTTCATAAAGTCTCTATCACGAAGTTCTCTTGCCACAGGCCCGAAGATACGAGTGCCTACTGGCGTTTTATCGTCCTTGATAATAACTGCAGCGTTATCATCAAACTTAATATAAGAACCGTTTTCTCTGCTGATACCATACTTAGTTCTTACGATAACAGCTTTTACAACTTGGCCCTTCTTAGCAGAACCGCCTGGAGCAGCTTCCTTAACAGAACATACAACAACATCACCGATGTTACTTGTCTTTCTGTTAGAACCACCTAGACATCTGATTACTAGTAATTCTTTAGCACCTGTGTTATCAGCTACTTTTAATCTTGATTCATTATGTATCATAATAACCTCCTATAGAATTACAGCCTTTTCAACAATTCTCAATAAACGGAAATGTTTGTCACGGCTTAACTTTCTAGTCTCGATGATTTCTACAGTATCGCCAACCTTAGCTTCATTGTTTTCATCATGAGCCTTAAATTTACGAGAAAATTTAGTTTGCTTGCCATAAAGTGGGTGAGCCTTTTTCTCAGAGATCTCAACAACGATTGTCTTGTCCATCTTATCTGAACAAACAACACCACGTAAGACACGCTTTGTATTCTTTCTTTCCATTAGCTGCCCCCTTATTTACTTTCTCTTTCTTTTAATACAGTTAAAATTCTAGCGATAGACTTCTTTAATTCTCTAATACGCATAGGATTTTCAATACTACCAGTAGCCTTAGCAAATCTTAGGTCGAATAATTCTTTCTTAGATTCATCTAAAGACTTTAGTAATTCTTCATTTGACATATCTCTAACTTCTTTAACGTTCATAATTACTCTCCCTTCTTAATGAATTTGCACTTAACAGGCAACTTATTAGCTGCAAGTCTGAATGCTTCACGAGCTGTAGCTTCATCTACACCAGCGATTTCAAACATAACTCTGCCCCTTTGAACAACTGCAACCCAGCCTTCAGGAGCACCTTTACCAGAACCCATACGAACTTCTAGAGGCTTCTTAGTGATAGCAAGTTGTGGGAAAATCTTAATCCAAACTTGACCACCTCTGTTCATATAACGAGTCATAGCAACTCTGGCTGCTTCGATTTGGTTGTTAGAGATGTATGCACCAGTCATTGCGACTAATCCATACTCACCATAAGCAATCTCAGTACCAGCTTTTGACTTACCTTCGTAGCTCAATCTATGAGGACGACGGTATTTTGTTCTCTTAGGCATTAACATTATGCGACATCCTCCTTAACTTCTTCTTTTGCTTCAACAGGAGCTTCCGCCTTTACTTCAGTATTAGCATTGTTGTTTCTGTTGAAGTTTCTTCTGTCGTTTCTTCTTCTGTTTGGACGGCCATTTGGATTACCTTTTGGCTTTTCTGGTTCCTTAACCATTTCACCTGGAAGTACTTCACCTCTACAGATCCATACCTTAACACCAAGCTTACCATAAGTAGTCATAGCCTCTTCCCAAGCATAGTCGATATCAGAACGTAATGTATGTAGAGGTACAACACCCTCAGAATAACCTTCAGTTCTTGCGATATCAGCACCACCTAATCTACCTGATACTGCAGTCTTAATACCCTTAGCACCAGCTCTCATTGTAGATTGGATAGCCTTCTTTTGTGCTGTACGGAAAGATTGTCTTTCTTCTAGCATCTTTACGATCTTTAATGCTACAAGTCTAGCATCTAAATCTGGATTACCAACTTCAACGATGTTGATATTGATATCCTTATTTCCAGTTAATTTTGCTAATTTTTTCTTTAGTGTTTCGATTTTTTCGCCTTCACCGCCGATGAACATACCTGGACGAGCAGTTCTTACGATAAGGTTAACACGGTTCTTGCTTCTTTCGATTTCAACTCTTGAAACTAAGCAATCTTTGCATTCAGCGAAGATTAACTCACGAATCTTAATATCTTCTTGAAGTAAGTTACCATATTCTTTTTCAGCGTACCATCTTGATTCCCAATCTCTGATGACGCCGACTCTCATTCCAATTGGACTAACTTTTTGACCCATCTCTGATCTCCTTATCTTTCATCGACAACCACTGTAATGTGGCTTGTTCTCTTCATAATTGGTGTTGCTCTACCTTTAGCACGAGGCATCCATCTCTTTAAAGTAACACCTTCGTTAGCGAAACACTCTTTAACATATAACTTTGATTCATCTTGTTGATGATTGTGAGTTGCATTAGCAATTGCACTCTTTAATACTTTTTGAACATCCTTAGCTGCATGGTTTGGAGTAAACTCTAAAATACCAAGAGCTTCGTTAACATCCTTACCTTTGATAAGATCTAAGACGATTCTTACTTTACGAGAAGGATGTCTAATAGTTTTAGCTGTAGCCTTAACTTCCATATTTTCCTCCTATCTTAAGCCTTTTTGTCGTCGCTTCCGTGACCACCGAATTTTCTAGTTGGAACAAATTCACCAAGTTTTTGACCAACCATATCTTCAGTTACATACACTGGAACATGTTCCTTACCATTATGTACTGCGAATGTATGTTCTACGAAGCTAGGGAAGATTGTTGATCTACGAGACCAAGTCTTAATAACTTCTTTTTTATTAGCAGCATTTAATGCTTCTACTTTTTTCATTAGGTGTTCATCACAGAATGGACCCTTTTTTAAACTTCTAGACATTATTAATTACTCCCCTTTCTACTATTTATCATTTCTTCTTCTTACGATTAAATCGTTTGAAGCCTTCTTAGTCTTACGAGTCTTAACACCCATAGCCTTCTTACCCCAAGGAGTCATTGGTGACTTACGTCCGATTGGACACTTACCTTCACCACCACCGTGAGGGTGATCACAAGGGTTCATTGCAGAACCTCTAACTGTAGGCTTAACACCCATCCATCTAGTTCTACCAGCCTTACCTAAGTTAATTAAGCTGTAATCTTCATTACCAACTTGACCAACTGTAGCACGACAGTTACCTAGAACTTTTCTCATTTCACCACTTGTTAAACGTAGTGTTACATACTTTTCTTCGATAGCCAAGATTTGAGCGCTAGCACCAGCAGCTCTTGCAATTTGGCCACCCTTACCAGGCTTAAGTTCAATATTATGAACAGTTGTACCTTCTGGCATGTTTCTCATTTCAAGAGCATTACCAACTTTGATATCTGCCTTTTCACCTGAGATAATTGACATACCAACTTCTAGGCCCTTAGGAGCTAGAATGTATCTCTTTTCACCATCTGCATAACTGATTAAACAGATATTGCAGTTTCTATTTGGGTCATATTCGATAGCCTTAACAACACCCTTGATACCATCCTTATTTCTCTTGAAATCGATGATACGGTAAAGTTGCTTATGACCACCACCAATATGTCTTGTTGTAATTCTTCCTGTATTGTTACGACCACCAGATTTGTTGAAGCTTATTGTTAAACTCTTTTCAGGCTTGCTCTTAGTTACTTCATCAAATGTAAGGCCAGTCATACCACGTCTACCAGGAGTAGTTGGCTTATATTTTTTAATCGCCATGATTTAATTTTCCTCTCTAATGCACTTTATCCGGAAATAGCATTTTTCTTCCGCTAAATTTAATTGACTACTTATCAGCTAAGATATCGATCTTATAACCGTCTTTAAGCTTTACGTAAGCCTTCTTAACTTGGTTAGTTTCAAAATGATACTGACCATATCTACCCATTCTCTTTTGCTTAGTTGGGCAGTTTACAACATTTACTGAAGCAACCTTAACATTGAAAATTTCTTCAATAGCTTGCTTAATATGAATCTTGTTCACACCTTTTTTAACTTCGAATACAACTGTGTTGTTTGTTTCACCAACATTCATTGACTTTTCAGTTACAAGAGGACGAACGATGACATCTCTAGCATTACTCATCTGTTAAAACCTCTCCAATCTTTTTAGCAGCTTCTGTTGTGATAACTAGCTTGTTAGCATTTTGAAGATCATAAACATTTAAACCTTCAACTGTAACCATTACTACGTTACCGAAGTTTCTTGAGCTTAAGTAAGCATTTTCGAAATCTTCATTAACATCAACTACTACTAATACTTTTCTATCAAAACCAAATGCATTTAATACATTCTTGAAATCTTTTGTCTTGATATTAGCAAACTTAACATCTTGTACAACTGTTAAATTGTTGTTAGTAGCCTTAAGAGTTAAAGCACTTCTTAATGCTAATCTTCTAACCTTACGATTTAACTTGAATGTATGAGATCTTGGTGTTGGACCAAATGCGATACCACCACCTCTGTATTGAACAGCTCTACTAGAACCTTGTCTAGCTCTACCAGTACCCTTTTGTCTGAATGGTTTCTTACCACCACCAGATACTTCAGCTCTTGTCTTAACCTTATGAGTACCTTGTCTTAATGAAGACTGTTGTCTTAATACAGCATCGAAAATTGCTTGTGTATTTACTTCAATACCGAATACACCATCAGCTAATTCAATATCGCCAACTTTATTAGCACTTAAATCAAATACGTCAAACTTAGCCATTGATTAGCCCTCCTTCTTTCCTAATAGAACTTTTGGTTCTACATGCTTTTTATTCTTTACAGTAGTCTTAACTACAACCAAGCCTCTCTTAGGTCCTGGAACGTTACCCTTGATTAACATGTAATTTGCATCAGCATCAACCTTGATAACTTCTAGGTTTTGGTTTGTAGTTACTAATGAACCGTCATGTCCTGGCATTGGTGTGTTCTTCTCGATGCGGCCATTGTTACGACCTGTAGTAGCAAGAGAACCTACACTTCTATGTACGGGACCTGCACCGTGTGTTTCTCTGATCATAGCGTGGTTGTATCTCTTGATTACACCAGTATAACCTTTACCTTTTGAAACGCCTGTAACATCTACGATATCACCAGCGGAAAAGATATCAACTTTAATTTCTTGTCCAACTTCAACGTTCATTAATTCGTCAGCCTTGATTTCCTTAACAAACTTCTTAGGACTAACGCCTGCCTTCTTAGCATGGCCAATTTCTGGCTTTGTAGCACGACTTTCTTTCTTGTCTTCTAAACCAAGTTGTAATGCTTCATAACTATCAGTTTCTTTTGTTTTCTTTTGTAAAACTACGTTTGGTTCACATTCAACTACAGTAACAGGAATCAATGTTCCGTCTTCTGTGAAGACTTGAGTCATACCAAGCTTTCTTCCAAGTATTCCTTTCATGATGTCACCTTTCTTTATAATTTGATTTCAATATCAACGCCACTAGGTAATTCTAGACGACTTAAGGCATCAATTGTCTTAGCACTAGGGCCGATGATTTCGATAAGTCTCTTGTGTGTTCTGATCTCGAATTGTTCACGAGAATCCTTATACTTATGAACAGCACGCAAAACTGTAACCACTTGTTTTTCAGTTGGTAGTGGGATAGGACCAACGACCTTCTTAACGCCGCCATCTTCTGCAGCCTTAACAATCTTTTCAGTTGCTAAGTCCAAAGATCTGTGTTCGTAAGCCTTTAACTTAATTCTTACGTTGTTCTTTGCCATGAATTTTTCCTCCTTACATTCACTAACTAAGCCTTTTATTTAGCTTAGTAACTTGCTCCAAGTGAGTTCCCTGGTTATCACACAGACACACAGGTATCAGTGTGCCAGCAATCTCCCATATCACTGCAAGCGCTCAATTATTCTACAGTTTTTGTATCTATTTTTCAATATAAATTTTTAAAAAATCCGCATATTTTCGTACTTTTTTGAACATCGCTGATATCACGGTTACAGGTGTGCCCTATTTAACAGTCCATTTACCCCTTTTTCACCCTAAAACCATCCATTTTTAATTAAATTTCCCCAAATATATTGCCCGGGGCATGTATTTTGATAATAAAAATGACTATTCAACTCACCAAAATAAGCCAAATAGTCATTCCTCTTCCTTATATTATATATAACTTAAAAGAACACTGGATCATCACCATCAAAGGCATCATACAACAAGTCATCATCATCTTCATCAAATAAGTAATCATAATCATCTCTTATTTCATCAAAGATATCATCTTGTAATAAGACAGTTACTTTATTTAGATTCTTCTTATAATAAGTTGCACCGTTTAAAATCTCATGAACAAAGCCTTGTTCTGCATGCAACAAAAATTGATAAGCCTGATCTAATGATGTTTTCAAATTACCTCCAGGCATAAGCTCCCTAGCAAGGGCATAACATAAACTTGGATATTCTTCTAATTCCTCAGTAAAGGCAATCGCATCTTCTTTTGACCAATCACAACCAATCAAGATATTAGCTGCTAATTGATAATAATATAAAGATAATTCATTATCCTTAAGCTTCCACTTATCACTAGAGTAAATATCACCTAGTTTATATAGTGCATCCACATTTCCTCTGTTAGCTGCTAATTCAAAATAACTAATGGCTAAATCAACATTAGCCTCAACGTTTCTTCCATATAAGTAACAATATCCTAAATTACTAGTAGCAATATCACTACCCATCGTACTTGCTAAGTGATAGTACTCCATTGCCTCTTTAAAATTTTCATTCTTATAAGCCTCAGCACCCTTATTAAGGATATAACCTGCATTACCCATCTTAATAGCTTCTTTATCAGCTCTTGTTAATTTCATATTGTCTTTTCCTCTTCTTTAGCCTCATTTTACTATATTAAAAGCCCGAGTTTCCCCGAGCTTAAAATTTTAGTTTATTCAGCTTCTTTTTCTTCGCTATCTCTAACGGTAGTTACATCACTTGGAAGTTGAGCTGCCTTAGCCTCTTCTTCGAACAATAGCACTCTCTCTTCTCTTTCCTTAACAAGTTCAGCAGCACGTTCCTCTACTAAATGAGTAGTTTCACGTTCAAATTTAGAACCTGTACCAGCAGGAATTAACTTACCGATAATAACGTTTTCCTTGATACCGAACAAGTCATCAACCTTAGCATTAATAGCTGCATCAGTTAATACCTTAGTAGTTTCTTGGAATGAAGCAGCAGATAAGAATGAGTCAGTTTCAACTGAAGACTTAGAAATACCTAACAACATAGGACCAAACTTAGCAGGAGTCTTACCTTCCATTAATAAGTTTGTATTGATTTCATTAATCTTTCTCATTGAAACAGTTTGACCTGTACAGTAATCTGAATCACCTGGTTCGATGATGATTACACGCTTCAACATTTGATGAATAATCATCTCAATGTGCTTATCTGAAGTATCGATACCAGCCAAAGCATAAACCTTCTTAACTTCCTTAAGGATATAGTTTTGAACAGCTTGAACACCGGCAATACTTAATAATTCCTTAGGATCAACGTTACCTTCAGTTAGCTTATCACCAGCCTTAACCTTAGTACCAACGCCCATCCAAGATCTTACTGTTTGACCAAGAATTAAACGATGTTGAATAGTTTCATTTTCACCAGTTACATCAACAACGATACTATGATCATCATTTTCATGAATTGCAGTGATTTCACCGTTAATCTTAGCTAAAGTAGCAGGACGCTTAGGACATCTAGCTTCAAATAGTTCTTCAACACGTGGAAGACCTTGAGTGATATCACTATCACCAGCAGCGGCAACACCACCTGTATGGAAAGTACGCATTGTTAGCTGAGTACCAGGTTCACCAATTGATTGGGCAGCCATAATACCTACAGCCTCACCGTTTTCAACTAGCTTACCAGTAGCCATGTTACGTCCATAACATTTACGACAAATACCATCTTTAGATCTACAAGTGAATGTATTTCTAATATACATTCCCTTAATACCAGCCGCAACAATTTCTCTAGCCTTATCTTCATCAATGAATTCATCTTCACCAATGATTACTTCACCAGTTTCTGGATGAGTAACTACTTCCTTAGAGAAACGACCAATAATACGATCAGCGAATGATTCGATGATACTATTGTCTTTTCTATCAATGATTGCCTCAACATAGTAACCCATATCAGTATGACAATCATCTTCCATGATAATAACATCTTGAGAAACATCAACAAGACGTCTTGTCAAATAACCAGATTCAGCAGTCTTTAAGGCAGTATCTGTTAAACCCTTACGAACACCGTGTGTTGAAATAAAGAATTCTGATACACTCATACCCTCACGGAAACAAGAATAAATAGGAACCTCAATGATTGAAGGTTGATATTCCTTCTTAGATTTAGATTGGGTAGGTCTACCCATAAGACCTCTCATACCTGCTAACTGTGTAAAGTGTGACTTATTACCTCTGGCACCAGAAACAGCCATCATGTTAATTGGAGATTTTCTCTCTAAGCTATTCATAACTTCATCACCAATCTTGTCCTTTGTATCAGACCACAATTGAGAGAAATGCTTTTCCCATTCTGGTGGAGTTAATTGACCTCTGTCCAACAAGTTTTGTAGGACATCAGCCTTCTTCTTAGCTTCATCAACATATACTTGTTTATTAGGTGCAACGTTAATATCTGCTAGAGATACTGTCATACCTGCAACAGTTGAGTACTCAAAACCTAAGTCCTTGATATTATCAAGAATTGTACTTGAACCATTTGTACGATACTTAGCGAATACTTCGGCAATTACATTACCAAGTGCCTTCTTAGTGAATTCAGGACTAACCTTTAATCCAGCAATATGAGCACAAATATCAGTACCATAAGGAACAAATTGATCATGAGGAGTTCTCTTTAATGTATCTGTAGTAACCATATTAATATATGGGAAATCACTAGGGAAGGCATTGTTGAAAATCAACTTACCAATAGTAGTAATTAGATACATATTGTTTTCTTCTTCAGTGAAACAAGTCTTCTTTAAAGAACCAGCTGCAATCGCAACTCTTGTATGAAGATGAACTTGCTTATTTTGATAAGCCATCAATGCTTCATTAAAGTCCTTATAAACATGACCCTCATTATCACCGAAGCGAGTCCACATTTCTGCAGCCTCTTCATCACCTAAAGTCTTTAATACTTCAGCCTTGTGATAGAACTCTTCCTTAGTTTCTTCCATATTTAGATAGAAGTTACCAAGAACCATATCCTGAGATGGTGTAACGATAGGTTTACCATCCTTAGGACCCAAGATATTGTTGCTTGCAAGCATCAAAATCTCAGCCTCAGCTCTAGCCTTCTCACTTAAAGGCAAGTGCACAGCCATCTGGTCACCATCGAAGTCAGCGTTGAACGCAGTACATACTAATGGGTGAAGTCTGATTGCACGACCTTCTACTAATTTAGGTTTGAAAGCTTGGATACCAAGTCTATGAAGTGTAGGAGCTCTGTTTAAGAATACTGGATGATTATCCATGATTTCTTCAACAACATCCCAAATTTGAGGATCTTGCTTATCAACCATCTTTTCAGCTTGCTTTAAAGATTGTGCAATCTTTTGTAAAACAAGTTCACTCTCTACAAACGGTCTATACAAGTTGATTGCCATCTCACGAGGAATACCACATTGGTACATCTTTAGATTTGGACCAACCGCAATAACTGATCTACCAGAGAAGTCAACACGCTTACCTAATAAGTTCTGTCTGAAACGACCTTGCTTACCCTTTAAGCTATGTGACAATGACTTAAGAGGACGATTTGCACTACCCTTAACTGGATTACCTCTTCTACCGTTATCGATTAGCGCATCGACAGCTTCCTGCAACATACGCTTTTCGTTTTGAACGATAATTGAAGGTGTACCAATTTCTAGTAACTTTCTTAAACGATTGTTACGAGTGATAACTCTACGATACAAGTCATTCAAATCACTTGTCGCAAAACGACCACCATCAAGTTGTAACATCGGTCTTAAATCTGGTGGTATTACAGGAAGTTCTGTAAGTACCATCCACTCAGGCTTATTATCACTATTAACAAATGCGTTAACAGTTTCAAGTCTCTTAATAAGCTTCTTACGCTTATCACCTTGAGCCTTTTCAAGCTCTTTCTTAATCTCCTTTTGTTCCTTAACAACATCTACTTGTTCAAGAAGTGTCTTAATAGCTTCTGCACCAGTAGCTGCCTTGAAAGCTTTATCACCATATAGTGCTTGGTAGTTTCTAACTTCCATTTCACTTAATGGTTGCTTATATTGAAGATCTGTACTGCCTGGATCTGTAACAATCCAAGTTACGAAATATACGATTTCTTCAAGAATCTTAGGAGAGACATTAAGTACAAGACCCATTCTAGATGGGATACCCTTAAGATACCAAATGTGAACAACTGGAGCAGCTAGAGAAATATGACCAAATCTTTCTCTTCTAACAGAAGACTTAGTAATTTCAACACCACATCTATCACAAGTGATACCCTTGTATCTTACTTTCTTGTACTTACCACAAGCACATTCCCAGTCCTTTGTTGGACCAAAGATTCTTTCGCAGAATAAACCATCTTTCTCAGGTTTTTGAGAACGATAGTTAATAGTCTCTGGCTTTGTTACCTCACCATATGACCACTCACGAATTCTTTCAGGAGAAGCTAATCCAACTTTAATTGCTTCAAATTTGTTATTTGCCATAGATCCTCCTATTCTTCATCCAAGCCCATAACAGCTTCAGGGGCTTCTTCTTCTAGTTCTGCTTCAGTCTTAATTGTTAAATCAGAAGCTTCTGCTACTTGATTATTCTTATCTTGTGTATCATCGTCATCCGCAAAGCTTGAAACATTAACTTCATTGCCTTCACCATCTAGTAACTTAACATCTACAGCCAATGCCTTAAGTTCATTACGTAATACGTTGAATGATTCTGGAAGTCCTGGTTCTGGAATAGTTTGGCTCTTCTTAATAGCGTTAAGTGCTCTTGTTCTACCATTGATATCATCTGACTTAATTGTCAAGATTTCCTCAAGTGTATGAGCAGCGCCATATGCTTCTAGTGCCCAAACTTCCATTTCACCAAATCTTTGACCACCATTTTGAGCCTTACCACCTAATGGCTGTTGTGTAACCATTGAATAAGGACCTGTAGCACGAGCATGTAACTTATCATCAACCATGTGTGCTAACTTAATCATATACATGACACCAACTGAAATTCTCTCATCATATGGTTCACCAGTCTTACCATCACGTAATACTAGCTTACCATCTGGATTAACTTCAGCTTCTTTCATAATATCCATTAAATCATCATTAGAAATACCATCGAATACTGGAGTAGCAAACTTGACACCAAGTTTCTTAGCAGCCATACCCAAGTGAACTTCCAATACCTGACCGATGTTCATACGAGAAGGAACACCGAATGGATTTAACATAATATCAACAGGAGTACCATCTGGCATAATTGGCATATCTTCGATTGGAAGGATCTTAGAAATAACACCCTTGTTACCGTGTCTACCAGCCATCTTATCACCTTCAGAAATCTTACGTTTTTGAACAACATAAACTCTAATTTCTTCGATAACACCTGGATTTAATTCATCATGACCATCCTTACGGTTGAATACTCTGATTGATTGAACAATACCAGCACCACCATGAGGAACTCTTAATGAGTTATCACGAACTTCATGAGACTTTTCACCGAAGATCGCTAACAATAGCTTTTCTTCTGGAGAAGCATCAGATTGACCCTTAGGAGTAACCTTACCAACAAGGATATCACCTTCCTTAACCTCAGCACCAACCATTACGATACCACGGCTATCAAGATTACGGCATGCACCTTCTTGAACATTTGGAATATCTCTTGTGATTTCTTCTTCACCTAATTTAGTCTTTCTTCTTTCGATTGTATATTCCTCAATATGAATTGAAGTATAAACATCATCCTTAACCATACGCTCAGACATAATGATGGCATCTTCATAGTTATAACCATGCCATGTCATGAACGCGATAGTTACGTTTTGACCTAGAGCCAATTCACCATCTTGCATACTTGGACCATCTGCAATTAGCTCACCTGCCTTAACCTTATCACCCTTGGCAACAATTGGCTTTTGGTTGATACATGTACCTGCATTAGATCTTGCAAACTTCTCAAGAGGATACTCATGTTCCTTGCCATCTTTATCAGCAATAACAACAGTTCTAGAGTCAGCATAAGTTACGACACCTGTATCATTTGTAACAACACCAGTACCAGAGTCTCTTGCAATCTTAGCCTCAATACCTGTACCAACAAATGGTGAATGAGGGTTCAACAAAGGAACAGCCTGACGTTGCATGTTAGCACCCATTAGGGCACGAGTACAGTCATCGTTTTCCAAGAATGGGATACAAGCAGCAGCGATAGAAACGATTTGCTTAGGAGATACGTCACATAACTCAACTTCTTCAGCCTTAGCCATGATAGTTTCACCAGCTTTTCTAGCAACAACCATTTCATTCTTTAGCTTGCCATCCTCAACCTCGTTTGCCTGTGCAATGATGTAGTCATTTTCATCATCTGCAGACAAATAAATATAATCTTCAGAAACATGTCCGTTCTTATCAACCTTACGATAAGGAGTTTGAATAAAGCCATATTCATTAACCTTTGCATAAGAAGTTAAATAAGAAATCAAACCGATGTTTTGACCTTCTGGAGTCTCGATAGGACAGATTCTACCGTAGTGAGAGTTATGAACGTCACGTACTTCAAAACCTGCTCTTTCTCTTGTTAGACCACCTGGACCTAATGCTGAAATACGACGCTTATTTGTTAATTCAGCAAGTGGATTTTGTTGGTCCATAAATTGTGACAATTGAGAACTTGAGAAGAATTCCTTAATCGCACCAGATAATGGACGATTGTTTGTTAAGCTCTTAGGTGTAGAAGTTTCAACATCAGCGATAGACATCTTTTCCTTAACAGCCTTTTCCATTCTACTCAAACCAATTCTGAATTGGTTTTGGATTAATTCACCAACAGTTCTAATACGTCTATTACCAAGCATATCGATTTCATCAGTAGAACCAACTCCATCTAGCATTGATAACATATAAGAATATAGAGCAATCATATCAGAAATAGTAATGCACTTCTTATCATTAAGTGGATCAATACCAATTAACTTAATCTTAGAATTTGCATCATTTGGATTTTCGATATAAACAACTTGACATGCACTACCAACAAGCCATGCAGTCATCTTTTCGCCCTTAGAAATTCTTTCTCTAATAATAGCTTCCTTATCAGACATCAAAATATATGAGTCATGATCTGGAATATATAAAGGCATAGCAGGTTCGTCATCAATCATAACATCTCCTGCCTTATCAGTAATTCTTGCTAAGATAAAGAATCTTTGACCATAGTCTAATACAGCATCGATATTATCTCTGTTAAGCTCAACTGGCTTAGAAATAATACCTGAATATACGCTGATTACCTTAAACTCCTTGGCAATCTTCTTAACATCTTCTTCACTTAATGCAGTACCTTGATAGATTACTTCATCCTTAAGTTCAAGATCATTTGCTAAAATTCTGCCAACAAGAGCCAACTTATTTTTAGTCTCAACTTCAACAACAGTTGGATGAGAGAAACTATGTCTGAATGGGAATGCCTCAACATGGCTACCCTTAGTTAATTCTTCTCTTAATAAGTTTCTTTCTTCTTTGTGTACTAAAGTACCCTTTTTCATCAACAATGAACCATCAGCCTTATATAAATCTTGAGCTAATACATGATTCTCAATTCTGTCGATGACATTTAATTTTCTTCCTAACTTGTATCTTCCAGCAGGAGTTAAATCATACTTCTTCGCATCAAAGAACTTAGCATTCATCAAAGAACCAGCACCTTCGATTGTAGGTACTTCATCTTGTTTTTGGTTACGATGCATTTCAATTAGAGCTGCATCAGTTGTATTTGTCTTATCTGCATAAAGAGTATTTGTAATCTCCTCGTAAGCACCAAGGAAAGATGTATAAATAGCTTCATAGATGTTCAAGAATTCACGATCATCATTTTGATTAATTAGATCATCATAAACCTCTAAGCCCATTGACTTAATAAAAGTCTTAACCTTATTAACGTCAAAAGCGTCTTCTCCCTTTTCAAGGTTCAAAGAGAAGCCAATTGTTTTCAATAATATAGTAGATAAGATCTTACGCTTACGGTCAACACTCATATTCATGACCTTACCAAGCGCAGTTTTCTTCTCATCAGTTAGAAATTCTAACCAAGTTCCTCTTGATGGGATTAATTCGCCATCAATAGTTTCTTTACCAGTCTTATCATCAGATTGGATGTCAAAATAAGCACCCGGAGATCTAACAATCTGAGAAACTATAACTCTCTCAGCACCGTTAATGATAAAAGTACCGGTTGCAGTCATCATTGGGAAGTCTCCTAAGAAAACTTCTTCTGGCCTATTGATGATTTCACCAGTCTCCTCATTATAGATTTCTAGTTCCATATTAGCCCAAAGTGGAGCACAGTAATTTGTCTCACGATATTTACATTCGGCTACAGTATACTTTGGCTTACGGAATTCATAGCTAACCAACTTCAAACGAATGTTGCCGCTATAGTTTTGAATTGGGTAAATCTCATCAAACACTTCTTTGATTCCTTTTTCAGTGAACCACTTAAAAGAATCTGTTTGAATTTCAACTAAGTAAGGAAGTTCAAGTTGACCACTTACTTTTGAATAATCACGGCGAGAGGAATGTCTACCCGATTCAACAACATGATAAGATTGCTTCATTAATACGCCGTCCTTTCCTATTAAACAGTGTAGAATTATTTAATCGCTTGAATCACCCAGTATCCACCTTCGCGATCCAAGACAGTGACAGTTTTAAATAACTCACTAAGCTTGTTCACACTAGAGCTGGCGCCCTGTTTCTTCTGAATGACAATATATAAAGACCCATTTTCCCTTAAAGTATGATATGCTTTATCATAGAGATCATATATGACAACTTTACCCGCTCGTATGGGCGGGTTTAAAATTATAGAATCAAACAATAAGTTCAAAGTTAATATGTCTGTACATAAACAAGCTTTAATCAGTGTTTTGTTTTGAACAGCATTTAGATTAGTAAGCTCCACCGCTCTTGAGTTAACATCTACAGCAGTTACCTCAATATCAGGATTAAATCTTTTAATGATAATCCCAACAGGTCCCCAACCGCAGCCAAGATCTAGAAGCCTATTACCTAATGCTTGTCTGAATGTGTTTTTAATTAATAAATAACTACCGTAATCGACGTTTTCTTTGCAGAAAACGCCATTATCAGTAGTAAATATGAACTTCTCATTATCGAAATAATAGTCAAATGATCTAGGATTACTAGCCAATTGACTATTATCCGTATAATAATGAGACATTTAATTACTTAACTTCAACAGAAGCGCCAGCGTCAACTAACTTCTTCTTGATTTCTTCAGCTTCTTCTACACTAATGTTTTCCTTGATAGGACTTGGACACTTGTCAACTAGACCCTTAGCTTCAACTAAGCCTAGACCAGTGATTTCCTTAACTACCTTGATAACAGCAGTCTTAGCTTCACCGAATGAGCTTAAGATAACTGATACAGAAGTAGGACCTTGATCAGCTGCTTCAGCAGGTGCTGCTGCTACTGCGACTGGTGCTGCTGCTGTAACACCGAACTTTTCTTCGATTGCCTTTACAAGATCGTTTAATTCAAGAATGCTAGCTTCTTCTAGATAAGCTAAGATATCTTCATGATTGATTTTTGCCATTTTAATATTTCTCCTTATTCTGCTGCAGCTGCTTCAGGTGCTGCTTCCTCGGTAGCTTCAGGTGCTACCGCAACCTCGCCTCCATTTGCTTCCTTAGCATCTGCAACTGCCTTAACAACACATGCAAATGATCTAACTGGAGATTGTAAACAACTTAATAGCATAGATAACATACCGTCTCTATTTGGAAGGTTAGCTAATTCTTTTAATGTATCAAGATCAACTTCTTTACCTTCAACGATACCGCTCTTAAGTACTAATGCCTTGTGGTTCTTAGCGAACTTTGACAAAATTCTTGCAGGTGCAGTTGCATCCTTTGAGAAAGCCATTGCGTTAGGTCCCTTTAAAGATTCCTTTAATTCAGCGAAACCTAATTCATCTACAGCTCTTTGTGCCATTGTGTTCTTGTAAACTTTGAAGTCAACATCTTCAGCTCTTAAAGCTCTTCTTAATTCTGTAACTTCAGCTACGCTTAGACCACGGTACTCTACGACAACAGTAGATTGTGATTCCTTAATCTTAGAAGAAATCTCACTTACCATTTCCTGTTTCGCATTCAATACTGCTTGATTCATATTCCCTCTTTCTAACCCAATATACTCATACAAAATAAAACCTGTATCCATAGACACAGGTTAAAAAGTTCATATTCACAACTTTTACCTCGGTAACATTTTTAAGCATAATCCGCCGTTACTGTCTATGGTATATTGATGCTCAATAAAAATACCACAAAACAAAAGAATATGCAATAGTTTTTTATTTTTTTCCTTTTGATTGTTTTGCATCAGTAAGAGATTCTTAAATTATCAAGAAACTTCTCTATGCTTGTTGCTTTTTCTTCTGATTCATTTGTCAATAAACCATCATCAGATAATATCGGAGTGTCTAGTACTGATTTGATTGAAACAGCAATACTTGCACAAGAAGCCACAATAGCTTTTGATTCTTTTGAATACTTGCTATAATCATCACCCTCTTTTTCAAAAATGTCTTCCATCTTATATATTAATGGCAAGAAGTAAGTATCTAATCTCGCTAATAAATTATAGAACATGTAAGTTCTTCTTCTGATTGTTTCACATTGTAAACTAGCTGTGTTTAATTGGGTAGCAATTTGAATAGCTTCAGATTTATTGGTATAAGCCTTTTCCAGATCTTTTTTTGCAGCATTGCCTGCAAACAAACCAACGACAGCTAATGCAGGTCCAACAACTAAGCCGCCTAATACAACAGCGCCGCCTGCCATTCCCAAGCCTCCAGCCGCAAGCGAACCTCCGCCAAAGAAAGCTAGAGTCGCATTTGTTGCAGCTGCTCCACTTAAACTTGCTATTGCGGTTCCTGTTGACGCAGCAGCTAACGCTTGAGCCGCACCATAAGCGCCAAGTGCAACAAACGCACCGCCCGCTGTTCCTGCTACAGTGCCACCAGCTATAGAACCTGCAAAATTAACCATACTTCTCATTTCAACAAAAGTATGTTCATCTATATGCATCTTATTTAATTCTTCTAGACCTTCAGTATCTTTGAAGTTTACGTTCTTTAACTTTTGAAATGTATTCAAAAATTCAGCAACTGTACTAGTCAATACATACATTTTTTCTTCACCCAACTGAGACAATGAATTACCACATGCTAATCTTTGTGCATTTAACCAATCAGTTGATTCCTTAACTATTTCATTAGCATTTTTATTCAATAATTTTGCCTTATTCTCATCAAAACCAGCTTTTATAACACCACCTACACCAGCTGAGCTAGTGAAAGCTATTATACCTATAAACAATAATGGTAATGGCATTTGTTTTCCTCCTATAACATTATCAAATCTTTTACACTCTCAAAAATAACATTTCGTCTATCTTTCAATTCATTAACCATCGCTTCGATGACTAAATATTGTTTATTAGTAGTTTTAATCCAATCAAGTTCTTTTTCAATATCTATAAGAGTCAAAATGCTACTCTCCATTTCAAGAAAAATTGCCTTATCAATATTTGTTTTTCTAACTATATATTTTATTAATTTTCTCTCTGTTTCATTATACTCTTCATCGCTATATGCCACTGTCAGCAAATCCCAAACTAGAAGTTTAGGAGTAATGAAAGTGTTATCTGTGGTTTTCATATATAACAAGGCATCTTCAATACCTTCTCGCAAAGCATCAAAATAATCTTCTGTATCTATAACTTTGTCTAATTGTACTTGACACTCTTTAACAATTTGTTCTTTATGATCAACGAAATCTGAATCTAATTCTCTTCCAATCGCATCAAACTTTTCTTCTTCATTATGGAATATTTTTCCATCAGCAGCCATTAAATAATAGAAAATTTTAATTGCATTTCTAGTCGGGATAGCTTTGATAGAAAAAGTATCTTCGTTATCATCCATAATATCTTCTTTTTTAAGTTCATTATCTTTTGAAGATTCGTCTTTACCATCTTTCTTTTTAAATATTTTTTTAACATCCACCTCAGGCATTTTAATCTTTTTTACATTCTCTGCTGCCATATTAGCTGTTTTTTGTATTTTTTCTTTCGCCTCAGAAAAATCAATTTCTTTCGTCGCATCAACAACATCTTGAAATTTTCTTTTAAAATTTATCTTTTTCTTATCATCAGCCATTTTGATTCCCTCCACGTAATTAAAACTCAAACGGTATTTCCGAATTCATTAAACCATCAAACTCTTCTTGCGTTGTAAATTGTGGTTCTCTTCCTAAAACTTTTTGAATAACAACATTACCCTTTATAACCAAGTCCGAATTATTAGAAGAAAGGCCTTCGTTTATATAATCGAACCCTTCAATAAATTCTTCTATATCTTCAGCAAGATAGTTCGATACTTTTTCTTCTAATTGTTCTTTAAACTTTTGAAGTTGTATCATGAATATTTCAGCCTTAACACCCATCAGCAACATTTTTTCATGAATTAATTGTGTTTCTTTAACCTCGTCAGATACCTCCTTAACTATCGCAAGCGCAGCTCTACCAGCACCAACATAGTTATATCTAGCAACAAAACGACCCGAAAATAATACAAAATTACCACCAGATTCAATCGCCGCTCTTAGTGCAGCATCACCAGTGTCAACCATATTAAAAGTCATTGTCGACACAGCTACCATTCTATCTACAGTTCTATTGTTAAATGGGATTATCAAATTCCAGTTAACTTCAGTAATGTCTTCTTTTGTTGATAGTTCTCTACTTAAATTAAGAAGCATATAACCTATTCTTATAAATACTTCATTAAGTATTACAGGAATAGCTTGAATCTTGATATTGTCAGCATATGTTAATTCATGACGTAAATCTATTTTTTGTTTAACATATAAATCGTTAACTATTTGAGGCAAACATGTATTATTAATTCCTGGTATCAAACATAGTTCATGTAGTAAAGACATAAACACACCAGGTATGCCCATGCCACCACCTGCGGTGTTTTTTGATCCACCCATATCACTCACAAGATGTCCAAACCAATTATCTGCACAATTTATAAGCTCTATTAATATTGGTGATAAAGAAATTGTATGTGCTAACTGGCTAATTGTTTTTGGCATTTTAATATCGGTTTCATCTTCGATTTTATTCTTCGCAATCATAACTAACCAGTTTAAAAATCCTGTTAAAAATGCGGGAATAATAATTTCTAACAATTCTTCTTTTGAGGTTTTGATAAACACAAAATGCAATTCCCCATTCTTATTAACAAAGGTTCCGACTCTTAAAAATTGGGCTACAATGGAAGACACTAACCCAAGCGGAGTTGGATGATGCGCTAAATCTGCTAAATGATGATTCTTTGCAGAAACACCAATTTCTTCTCCTTTCCAAACATTGTCTTGAACTACTTTAAACTTTTCTTCCAGCTCGCTTATGCATTCTTTTAATCTTTCCTTTTCAATTCCTTTTGTCTTTGCATACTCTTGAATGAAATTATTTACTTGTTTATGCGAAAGAGAAATGTCGTTATTAACTATAGTTGTATCTGAAAACAGAAAAGAATCCAATGCTCCACAAACAATTCCAATTGCAACCGCATATGCATAATCTTCTCTTTTTGCGTAACTAGTACATCTTTCAAGTTCTTGATTTAGTTGATTTAATCTTTTTTCTAAATTATCTTGAAGTTCTTGTGGTATTTCATCATATGTTTCTTTGGTTTCAATAGAAACACCTGCATTTATAATTTCGGTTTCTTCTAAATCATCCATTTTATCAACAGTCAACGTCCCATCAATGATGCCTCTATAACAATCAGAATTCTCCCAATCATGTATTTCATATACCCTTGTTGCTAACAACGGATGACTATTCCACTGAACCATTGCTTCATGCATCAATTTATTTGATGTCGAATCATTTATGAAATCTTTTAAATCAATCGCTTGTTTCATAAACTCTTCAACATTAATATTTTCATCAAAGCCGTTTACCTTTAGTAACATTTTTACCGTCTCGTATGAACTTCCATCGCACAATAAAGCAGCTCTATCCGCAGACAATTCACTACATCTATCCCAAAATAACATTGCTGTTACCAAAGTCTTAGATATATATTTCTTTACGCCAGGTATTTTCGTCAAAGGACTTGCTTCAATACCCTGTAAAAAATTCCTAGCTATAGAACTATACAAACAATGTTTACAAGCAATGTGGCCACATTCATGTGCAATCGCGCTTGCTACCATATTTGATGAACATTGCTTTATAAGTTCGCTTGTTAAACAAATATATGGTTCCGTAACACCATATGTATAAGCATTTACATCTTGTTTATTGTTAGACTTAATCATATATAAATCAGGCATTTTATCAATTCCTAATTTTTCACATATCGGAGGTAGCAAGTTATAAACTTCAGGCATTTGATTTTCATTTAATCTAATAGCTGTTGACAACAATCTTATCTTTTCTGCTTTTTCGCTAACATTTTCCATGTAAGATTCTTGTAGCTTAACAAACATAGGAAAGCGATTTAAAGCCGCAAAAGCCTTTTTATCAAGTTCATGCATATATAATTCCGCATTATATGACATAGACACTTACCTCTTGCCTTTCTTGTTCTCTTCAGGAACAAACTCAACTATATCATCCAATTTACAATCCAATGTAGTGCATAATTTTTCTAATGTATTTACCCTAACATCTTCGTTTTTTCCTAGTTTCGCCATCGCATTAGTTGTAATACCAGCTAAATGCGTTAATTCTGTTTTAGAAATTTCTTTATCAATGAGCATCTTCCAAAGTTTATTGTAATTAACAGGCATTTTCACCTCCTAGGCTATATTTTACTATTTCATTATAATTAGATATCTTGAGTTATTCAAGATTTTCTTGAATTATATTGTATAATTTAATTATAGATATTGAGGGATTAATAATGATTACTAACAAATCTTCAAACACGAACCAAAATGATAAACAAGATACCGATGATATTCTAAAAGGACCTATTACCGATTCTATCCTTGGGATAATTAAAGGCGAATATGACCTTGAACAAATTAAAGATGAAAATCTAAATAAAAAAGAGAAGACTTAAATTCTTCTCCATTTTCACATTAAACTAACAAATATTTTTAAAATTCCACAAGCTGTGCACTTCCATCATATCCACTTATCGCAAAATAATAACGATATTCTAAGAAATCTTCACCCACAAAAGAAATGCCCAAATTAGGCGCTACCTCACTTAAATAAGCATCAATCACCAATGGCTTATCATCAGTTAACTCAATCTCTTTAATCACTTCTGTATCAAAATCACCATCAGTATAATTTAAACTAAGCAACTTAACATCACGAAGTTTTCCATTTGGAACAACCACAAACTTATAAGTTAAATTATCATTACCATACAAAGTATAATCCCTCATGGTATTCACAAGTTCATCATCCGCAAAATAAGCATAAACAGGCTTAATAAATACTTCATAATCCGCAAAAGTTCTTGTTTGCCCTATAAAGCTCTTTTCATTACCTTGAACATACTCATCATAGAAATTATAGAATTCCTCTTCACTTATATCAGCAACCTTATCATCATCCTTCACCACACCAGTCTTATTTTCTCTTATATCCATTGGACCATCGATTGAATCTTCTGCATAATAGAAATTAATCCACTCTAAACTAGTACCATCCTTAGACAATTTAGCCAAACCCTGAGTCAGCATAGTTGCAGGACGACTAGTATAATAAATTGTTCCATCATTTAAAAAATCAAAGTAATCAGTGCCATAAGAAACCATGACCTTTTTAGGCTTATCATCTACGATTGTATATAAGAATATAGGATATTCAGTTACACTTCCATCATCATATTGTCCTAAATGTTCCACCACCAGTTCAGGTATCTCATCCCCACTTAAATCAACAATCGCATAAGCGAAAGAATAAATATCTGGATAATAATATTCCTCACGAGTATCTGGATTAAAATAATTCTCATAGAACCATCTTAAAGGCTCAAACTCTTCATCATGACCATCATTAACCATGAATTCGTACATATCCTTAAGCACTGTATCTTCATAGATCTTTTGATAGTCAACATAACCCTTAACTGGCTCAACTACATCCCCACCATTATTCTTCTTAGGAGGTGTAACAACAGTCCCACCATTTTTATCTTTTTCCTTGTTACAAGCACTTAAACTTAAAAGTAAAAGTAAACAAAGTAATATCTTTTTCATTTAGTCCCCCTTTCTAAATTCATATCTATCACCACCATTTAAAACAACAAGCACATCATCATCTAAATAGAAATCATCAAACAAATCTAATGGTTCAAGTACACTATCTTTAAAACAGGCAATTCTATTATCATCAAGAATTCTTACACTGCCATTAAACAAGACCTTTTCACCATCAATTATTTTCATACCAGCATATTCTCTACAATCGATGACAACATCACTATCAACGCTTGTCCAATAGCCAACAAGCTTATCATTATTGGAATCTCTAAATTCCATATTGGGACCATCAGTCCCACATCCAAACAAGCACAACATCAAAAGTAATGCTAAAAGTTTCCTCATGCCCAAGGGTCCTTATTGGCAGGCTCTTTAATCTTAGTTAAAAGATATTGTTCCCAAAGCCACCAAGTACCATCTCCCTTCTTTCTAAGCTTAATAGGACGAGGAGAATCAGCACCACCAGATTGAACATATAACTTAATATAATCCTTTTCCAAATTAGAAGTATGATCCTCTAATATCTCTAACACATAAGGTACATCAGGCTTATAGTTATTGGCTGGTGTAGCCCCCTTAAAATAAGATAAAGGAATATAATCACAATCATCTCTAAAACGATCCTTAATAAAAGCTAGCTCAACCCCATTCATAGGACGAGGACCCCTTAAATAATTAAGCATCTTAATACCCTCTTCACTATCACTTGTATACGTACAAATAGCACAAATAGTCATAGCCGAAATATTATATGGATCTAAATGATCACACATCTTCTTCATCTCTTCTAAAGTTGTAGGCAACTTATCAAACTTAATCATTTGTTCCTTTTTCATAAACACTCCTTACTTAGGCGAATAAACACGCGCACCATCTAAGCTCTTAACCTTCCATGAATCGCCTTCATAAACAACCGTATAATTCATAACAGATTCATAATCAGGATCATCACAAACTAATGTGCGAGCATCCTCAAACCACCACTTCTCGTTCTCATAATCAACTTCACCTTCCCATACAGACTTATAAGTACCATCCTTATGGAATTCAATATAAGTATCCTCTTTATCTTGCGCATAGAATGGACCTTTAACTAACGAATCTATAGCCTTTTCTTTATCACAACGCAAATACCACTTTTTATTTGTAAGATCGTAACAGCTCATCTCATCGGTAAATACCAAATCATAATATGGGCGCTCTTTACTATGAGTCTTTAGATGCATCCCATCATAATCCATACCAATAGGATCATCAATCAATTTTCCATCCTCTGTAATATATAAATCGCCATCATCAATCATGATGTAATCCTTAGAAGCCTTATCACCATCAAGATACCAATATTGGCGATCATTACTTTCTTCACTTTGATAACCCCATACAATCTCAGAAGGATCTACTAAATTATTTAAATCAGGCTCCTTCTTTTCAACCTTAGTATCATCAACACTTGGTTTATCCTTATCTCCATCAACAACATTTGGCTTGCTATCACCACCATCATCACTAGGCTTTTTATCGCCACCACATGCAACCATAGTACACAACATCAACAAAGACATTAAAACCACAAAAATTTTCTTTATATTTTTCATACGTTTTACCTCGTCTTTATTGTAGAAATAATGACCAATAAAAAAATCACCAATTAAGGTGATTATGCCCAAGGATCAACAATTGGATCCTTAATATCCATTAATAAGTAATGCTGCCAAAGCCACCAAGTACCATCCTTCTTCTTCCTAAGCTTAAGAAGACGAGGCGCATCAGCACCACCAGACTTTAGAAACAAAGTTAAATAATCATCTTCATCCTTATCATCTAAGATATTAAGCTCATATGGAAATTCCACTTGATATTCATTTTCAGGCGTAGCACCCTTGAAATAAGACAAAGGAATATATTTGCTACTCTTATTTAAACGATCCTTAATAAAAGTAATATCCTCATCAGTTAAACGTCTTGGACCATATAAATACTTAAGCATCTTAATAGCCTCATCAGGATCATTAGAATAAACGCAAAAAGAACTCATAATCATCGTCGCAATATTATAAGGATTATGATGGTCACAAAGCTTTTTCATTTCCCTTAACGTTTCTGGTAACTTATCTAATTTAACTAATAATTCTTCCCTCATTTTGCCCTGCCCCTAAATATCTCTATAGTTATATTATCATAAATTTCTTAGAAAAGTGTAGTAAAATATAACTGTATAAATTAATACTAACCTTTAAAATTTATTCTAATACACACAAGAATTTTAAAAATTATATTAAAGTTAGATAACTTATCAAACGCAGTAAATAACTTGTTTTTAAAAAAGAAAGGACCATCAACATGATAAACACCCCATTAGATAAATCGATATATATAATTACCGAATATTATAAAAATAACCTAAATCCCTATTTTGAAAGTTTAGCTGATGATGTCTTATGGCTTGGTCCTGCTGAGAAACAAGAAATAAGGGGCAAGGAAAATGTCATAAAGGCCTTTTCTAGTGATAAACACGAATTAACATTTTCCATGGGTTCCATTAAATCTACATTAATAGAAATCAACAAAAAAGCCGTTGAAGTAATCCTTCAATACGAAATCTATACCCACTATCCTAATGGAGACACAGACCGCCATGACCAAAGAACTCAATTCTCATGGATAAATAAAAATGATAACTGGCAAGCTATGGTAGTCCATGTTAGTAATGAATGGAAATACGATGAAAGAGATGTCATCTATCCTAATCATTACCAACAACAAGGTCTTCCTATTCGTTTAATTGAGAAACAAGACTATTATTTAATCTTAAAAGCTGATGATTTAAGCATTTACCATATTCCAATTAACGATCTTCTATACGTAGAAACTGTTAAACGTTCTAATAAACTTGCAGTTCATACTATAAAAAACACATTAAAAATAAACGACAGTCTTAAAGACTTCTTAGAAAAACACAATGAGCACTTATTAAGAATTCATGCAGCCTACTTAATTAATCCTTCTAATGTTACCAAAATTGAAAGATTTAAGGTCTATTTAAAAGATGGAACTATGTTGCCTATCCCAGAAAAGAAATATACCCAAATCAAAAAAGAGATCCTACTAAAAAATCAGTTCATTTGAACTGATTTTTATACTAATGCATTAAAACACAATACCGAAACACTCAAGACAATAAGTATCACACCAACTGTTCTATTAAGCGTTTCCGGTTTAGCCTTATTCGCAATAAGAGAGGCAATACGTGCCCATATTAAAGTAAAGATTACACACAAGCTAAATACTAGCCAATCAGGACTACCCTTAATCATAAAATGAGAAAAAGCACCAGTTAAGGCAGTAAATGTCATGATAAAGACACTTGTGCCAACAGCAGTCTTTAATTCATAGCCCAAGACACTCGTTAAAATTAGTAACATCATCATGCCCCCACCTGCTCCAACAAAGCCACAAATAAAACCAATTATAATACCGCATACAATCGAACCAATGATTCTCTTTTCCTTAGAAACGGCCTCCATATTTTCCTTAGTAGTCATAACTGGCTTTAAAATAAACTTAACACCCAACAATAAAGTCATAAACACACTAAAGTTACCCATAGTACTAGATGGCAATAACGATGCCACGTAGCTCCCAACTACTGTAAACATCAAGACAAAAGCCATCATAATAAGACCATTTTTAACATCCAAATTCTTATTCTTATGATAAGTATAAGCACTAACAGCACTAGCCAATACATCTGATGATAATGCTATACCGACCGCCATAAACGGATCCATATGCAAGAAAGTTATAAGCATTGGACTAATAACAGCCGCAGCGCTCATGCCTGCAAAACCAGTGCCCAAACCTGCCCCCATACCGGCAAAGAAAGTAACTAAAATAGTTATAAACAATTCCATTAATCTTCTAAAATCCTCTCCAAGTTCTTATCAATTAGTTCTAAAACCTTATTAAAAGCTTTTCTATCCTTAGCACTAACTGAATCGAATAGTAATTCTATAAAAGAGTCCTGGATTCTTTTTCCTTCTTTAACCAAAGCCTTACCCTTTGTTGTTAGTAAAAGACGATACTTACGACGATCATCCAAAGCTAGTTTTCTTTCAAGATAACCATCATTAACAAGCTTATCAACATTAACTGAAATTAGATTAGCTTTAATCTTTCTTACATCCACAATATCCTTAGCACAATCATATTCAGGATTATTCCCGAAGAACATCAAAATATCAAATTCCGTTTGATTAATATTGTACTTTTTACATATTGACTTACAATAGCTAACATAAGCACGTCCATACTTATTTAAGAAAGCAATTTGTGATTCCATGATTCCTCCTTTACTTCAAATTTGAACTATTCAAACTTGTATTATTTTATCCACTTTAGAAGCTCATTGTCAACATCACCATTCTACAACGGCATCCTTTAACCTACACAATTCATACCCGTCTTTTTCATACACTTCAAGGACACCAGTCACATTAACAATTGAATATTTCTCTGGTAAATTTGTATCATCAACAGGAACAAACATCAAGCCAAGAGAACAACAAGCGGTGGCATCCATTACTGTACAACCAAATATTTTTTCTTTAGTTTCAGGGTCCTCATAATATTCCAACAAACCCCTTATCTTGATTCTCTTTCCTTTATTATTATCTAAATCAGATATGATGTTGCATACCTCACAATATGCCATGATACTAGTTAATTCACTCAAGTCTATATCTATTTCACCATCATCAATTTCTTCTTCTATAACATTTTCTTCCTTGATTGTTTCCTCTATCTCACTTTGATAATCTACATCAACAATTGTTTGTTTATCGCTATCTTGTTCCTCTTCCTTTTTATTACAAGCATTAAGAATCAACAACACGACTAACACATAAATTATCTTCTTCATCTTCTAATAAGTCCTATTAAGTTACACAAGATAAAAACAACTATCTGAACTACTACAATCGTAGAGCCAACAGGTGTACTTGTTAGTATCGATATTAATATTCCTAAAGATGAACATAGTATCGCTAAGAAAGCAGCACAAATAGTCACCCCCTTAAAACTTTTAAAGATGCACATAGCTGATAAAGATGGAAAGATTACTAAGGCTGATATCAATAAAGAACCAACAAGATTCATTGCCAAAACGATGATAATCGCAATAACAATCGCAAATATTAGATTATAAAATTCTACATTTACACCTACCGCCTTGGCAAAATCTTCATCAAAGGTAATTGAGAATATCTTGTTGTAAAGCCCTATAAATAAAATAATTACAACTAACGATAATATTACACACAAATAAACATCACTAATAGATAAAGTTAGAATCGAAGTAGAACCAAACAAGGTACTACAAACATCACCTGCCACATTAGCTGAAGTACCTGATATATTCATCAACAAATAGCCAATTGCCAAAGAGCCAACCGACAACATCCCAATCAACGCATCACTCCTAATCTTCTTATTATTTAAGATGATAACCGCAACAATTATCGTAAACAACATCACGAAAGGTAATTCATTTTGAATACTCAAGACAGTAGAAATAGTCATTGCCCCAAAAGCTACATGAGATAGACCGTCACCAATGAAAGAATATCTTTTTAACACCAACACCACACCAAACAATGATGAACACAAGGCAACCAATATACCAACAATAAAGGCATAACGTACAAAGGGATAATTTAAATACATTATTAACTTATCAATCATTATTTTCTCCTATATTTAAAACATTGCTTGCATATTTTAAAGAACCATTCAAATCATGAGAAATCATTATGATAGTCATTCCATCTTCCTTATTTAATTTATTGATAATCTCATACATCATAGCAGTTGCCTTAGGATCTAATCCTGATACCGGTTCGTCCAATAATAAGATCTTCTTACTTGCGCAAAGTGCTCTAGCTAAAAGCACCCTTTGTCTTTGCCCTCCTGATAATTCAGAAAATTTGCACTTTGAAAGATTTGCGATATTTAATCTTTCTAAATTAAATCTCATCAAATCTTTTTCCTTTTTTCTATAAAATAACTTCTTAGTTCCTGATAAAACAACTTCTTCAACAGTAGCGGGAAAATCCTTTTGGATATCACTTATTTGGGGAAGATAACCTATATCATTCTTATTTAAACCTTGAATGCTGCCACCCAACAATGGTATCAAACCTAATAGTGTTTTCATAAGTGTAGTCTTACCCGAACCATTCTCACCTACAATGCATAAATAATCGCCATCATTAATCTTTAAATTTAAACCAGATACAACAGTCTTACCATCATAACCGATATCTAAATCAATACACTTTATAGTCATAACTAATTTAAAGCCTTCTTCAACACTTCAAGATTAGCTTCCATGATTGATAAATAAGTATCACCTTCCAAGATTCTTCCCTGCATTGAGTTTAAAGTCAAAATCTCTTGATTCTTGTTTTCAGTATTCTTAATGATTGTTTCCGCAATCTTATGATTATTACCCTCTATTGTCAAAATACTTGTTAAACCCAATTCATCTAACTTCTTAGCTAAAAAAGTAATCGTATTAAAACTAGCTTCACTCTCACTTGTACAACCCGCAAAAGCTGCATAATAATTTAAATTATAATCATCAACTAAATATCTAAATGGGAAACGATCGCCAAATACCAAAGTATCATTCTTAGCATTATCAACAACATCCTTATACTTAGCATCCAACATTTCTAATTTCTTAATATATTCTTCAGCATTCGATTCATATATTTCTTGATTACTAGAATCTAATTGACACAATACTTCCTTAATAGCCTCAACACACTTCTTAGCATTTCTTAAAGATAACCAGATGTGCTCGTCAGATTCTTCCCCATCAGATTCGTGCCCATCATGCCCCTCTAAATGCTCACAGATTTCCTCTCCATCCATATCCATTGGAAAGAACGTAGGCCAAGAATTTTCAGGATCAACAATCGCATCAAAACTTTCGTTACTCATTCTAATATGAAAATGCTCTGCGTTAGCTGGTTCAATCATATGGTCATTAAATTCAATATACTTTGGTGCATCAGTATCCATATTCTCAGCTTCAAAGCGATACATTGCTGCCTTAGTTCCTGTAGACCAATTCTGAATATAATAACCTACATATTTGTAATCAGAGCCAACTTTAGTGCCATCATTATAGGTAAAATCGATATGATCACCTTTTATTTCAATGCTTGCGATATCTGTTTTATATCCATTTAAATAATAAGTCTTATACTCATCAGCACTCGTTTCACCATCTTTTGCCATTGATTCAAAAGCTTTATCTAAAGTTCCATCTAGTGCAAAAGGATAAGCTGATTGCCATTCACCATTCCAATCAGATAAACTTCTATCTTCTACTTCATCATCCTTGAAGGTAGAAACCTCTTTACTATGATCGTGTTCATCCTCCATACCCTCAACAATCTCTTCGTTCTTTACATCTTCCCCTAGAACTTCCATTAAATTAATTACTTTTACATTCTTATCAAGATTCTTTAAAGCATCCTCAACCCGCTCATCAGATTCGCCACCAACATACATAAACACATCGGCATTATTAATCTTCGCAATATCTTCAATACTAGGTTGATAACTATGTAAATCAACACCATTATTAAGAAGAACCTCAACATCTACATCAACATCACCCAATACTCCTCTTACCCAATCATAGATAGGAAAGGTAGTAGCAACAACCTTCAACTTATTATCATTATCATTTTTCTTATCACAGCCACTTAAAACACTAAGCACCATCAAAGCACTTAGTAATAAAACAATTATTCTTTTCATTAATCTTTTTTACCTCCAAATCAATATTTATTTATTTAAAAAATACTAATTATCAACTTAGAAGTTTTATCTTTAAAGATGTTAAAGTACAACCTTCAATACTATATAAACAAGGATACTCATCCTTACTTAAAATATGTTTAACAACTACACCAGCAACAATAACTATTACCAGTGGCATAGTCTTTAAAGACTTTACACAAAGCTCAATTTGGTAACAAGTTTGACACTCTTCACCAATACATTCATGACTTGTTTTAATTGCCACAAAAAAGACAGAATAAAGAATTACAAACAACATTGTAATAGTACTCAATAATCTATAAACCTTTCTTCTATCCATCATTTCTATATTTTATCCTAAAGCCACATCCAAAACCATCATCAAGACAAAACCAATAGCTGTAGCTACAGTACCAATATTAGAATGTTCACCTGCCTGTGCTTCTGGAATAAGTTCTTCAACAACTACATAAATCATTGCCCCAGCCGCAAAAGACAACATATATGGTAATAATGGTGTAATCAATGAAGTTAATAGAATAGTTAAGATAGCACCAATTGGCTCTACTATACCTGACATAGCACCATATAAGAAAGACTTCTTCTTAGACATCCCTTCACTATTTAAAGGTGCTGATACAATGGCTCCTTCTGGAAAATTCTGTATCGCAATGCCCATCGCTAAAGTAAGGGCAGCAGCAGGAGTTACAACCTCACTGCCTTTAAGCATTGCCGCCAACACTACACCAACCGCCATTCCTTCTGGAATATTATGAAGGGTAACCGCTAGTACCAACATAAATGATTTATTTAACTTAGAAGGCAAACCTTCAGGCTTATCATTATTTAAATGTAAATGTGGAATAATCGTATCCAACAACAACAAAAATAAGATACCAACCATAAAACCAACAGCGGCAGGAATCCATTTAATACCGCTAGCCATATCAATAGATGGAATTAATAAGGACCAAACAGAGGCCGCAATCATCACACCAGAGGCAAAACCTAATAATACCTTCTCTACTTTTTTATCCATATCTTTCTTTAAGATAAAGATCATACTACAACCTAGTGTTGTACCTACTAATGGTAATAGTAAACCCACTACCAATTGATATATATAATTACTCATAATTTTTACCATTAAGGCGCCTTTCTGT